>JAFZPL010000218.1 GCA_017550355.1 Oscillospiraceae bacterium
CCCGTCCCAGTAAAGGTCACCAATCCAGAAATCATCATAGCCATCCATCATAGGGATCTTTCCGTTATATAAATCCCGTTTGAAAGCATCCCACTGCGGTTTGATACAGTCGAATAAATCATAGCAATACGGATTGATCGTCAGTTCACAGATGCGTTTGTGTGTAAACCGTTCAATCGCAGCGACCATGTTATCAAATGAAGCGAATTTGAAATGCGCCCGGAACCCGCCCTCTGATTGATTGTCGTCATATGTATCGTCATAATCAAGAAACACCGTATTCTCTTTGACGGCCTTCAGCATACAGCAAATGCCCTCATACTTTTTTTCGCAATAAACCACAGGCGGATATTTTCCGAGTTCAATATATCTGACCAAATCCTCTGTCGTCATGATTGTCACCCCGGATCATGATTTTGATTTGTCATGATTATACCACAATCACGCTGCAATGTCAACAGCGCTCGCTGCGCGCTCCGCGCCATTTCTGCGTTTTCGCCCGCGCCCTCTTGACTTTCGGGGAAGATTGTGCTATAATGTATGGGAGGATTTCTGCACAGATGCTGTGCGGAAGCTCATAACCAGATCTAAAGGAGGGCGAAATCATGCGTCATATTCAGACCGTTGAGACCAAGAATCTTTGCGAGAGCGCAAAGAAGGGCGGCTGCGGCGAGTGCCAGACCTCTTGCCAGTCCGCTTGCAAGACCAGCTGCGGCATTGCAAATCAGCAGTGCGAGAACAAGCAGGAAAAGCAGTGATCCGCAAAGTGATCTCTGAAGGATGCCGTCCGCGTGACGGCATTTTTCATGAATATACGTTTTTTACCGTTCCGATTCCATGAGAGAAGGAGAATACGCATGATCCATCAGTATCAGCTTGGCGGCTGCAATGTCGTGCTGGACGTCTGTTCCGGCTCTGTGCATCTTGTCGATGCCGCCGCTTACGATATGATCGCGGGCTATGAGAATACGCCCCGCGAAACGCTCATTGCACAGCTTGCCGAGAAATACCGCGACGACCCGGAAGTCACGCCGGAGGAGCTCTCCCTCTGCTATGACGAGATCACGGCGCTCAAGGATGCGGGCAAGCTCTTCACGCCCGACACCTTTGAGCCGATGGCAGGTACGCTCAAGGCGAAAACGGCAGGCGTGGTCAAGGCGCTCTGCCTGCACATCGCACACACCTGCAACCTGAACTGTTCCTATTGCTTTGCCTCCCAGGGCAAATATCACGGGGAACGCGCAGTTATGTCCTTTGAGACGGGCAAGCAGGCGCTCGATTTTCTGATCGCCAATTCCGGCACGCGCCACAATCTGGAGGTCGATTTCTTCGGCGGCGAACCGCTGATGAATTTTCAGGCGGTCAAGGATCTGGTCGCCTATGCAAGAAGCATCGAAAAGGAGCACAACAAGCATTTCCGCTTCACGCTCACTACGAACGGTATGCTCATTGACGACGATGTGATCGACTTTGCAAACCGCGAATGCTCCAATGTCGTCCTTTCGCTGGACGGCAGAAAGGAGATCCACGACCGGTTCCGTGTCGATCATGCCGGAAAGGGCAGCTGGGAGCGCATTGTGCCGAAATTTCAGAAACTCGTGAAAGAACGCGGCGGAAAGAACTACTATATGCGCGGCACGTTTACGCACGCAAATCCCGATTTTCTCAACGATATCAAGGTGATGCTCGATCTCGGATTCCGCGAGCTGAGCATGGAGCCTGTTGTCTGCGCTGCAAACGATCCCTCTGCGCTCACCGAGGAGGATATGCAGATCGTGATGCAGCAGTATGAGCAGCTGGCTGAGCTGATGACGGAGTACGAGAAGGCGGGCGATCCGTTCACGTTCTATCACTATATGATCGACCTGACCGGCGGCCCCTGCATCTATAAGCGCATTTCCGGATGCGGTTCCGGCACGGAGTACATGGCGGTGACGCCGTGGGGTGACCTTTACCCCTGCCACCAGTTTGTCGGCGAGGAATCGTTCAAGCTGGGCGATATCTGGAACGGTGTCAGCAATACGGCGGTGCAGGAGGATTTTGCATCGTGCAATGTCTATGCGCGTGAGGAATGCCGCAACTGCTGGGCGCGGCTGTACTGTTCCGGCGGATGTGCGGCGAATGCGTATCACGCGACGGGTTCGGTGCGCGGCGTCTATGAGGCAGGATGCAAGTTGTTCAAAAAGCGCATGGAGTGCGCCATTATGCTTGCTGCACGGAAACAGACCGGTGAACTCGGCTGATCGGAGGACAATATGGTCAAGGTAACGGTCAAAGGCGAAGAATATTCTGTCAAAGGGACGTTTGATTTTGGATATATCGGTCTGTTTCAGGATGAAAAGATCAGTCTTTACGATCTGGAGGAATCCGTTCTTGTTCCGGAAGAAGACCGCTGGGGCGATGAATGGGAGGAAACAGCCAGAATTTTCGGTATCAAGGGAACGTCGGATGAAGCGGTCGCCGAAGCACTGATAAACTATATCAACAACCTTGAAGCGAAGGTACAGAAGCATATCCGGGAAATCAATAATAATCTCATTGCAAAGATGGCGGAACAGTGGCAGGACTGCGGAACGCCGTTCTGGGAAGCGAGCGATAAACTGTTTCTGCCGGAACATATGGCGGAATTCGAGAAGATTCAGGAAACGGATGATTTTGACGCAACCATTTCGTCGATTGTGTGTGATTACATTGAGAGGCCGAATAACGGCACCGAGGAAAAGTGCGACGCGGAAGCAGAAATGCGGCGGATATTCCCGCTGTTTGACTGGGACAAATTTCTCAGCAATATGAAACCGCTTCATGCCGGCCCCACATATGACGGCTGTCTGCATTTTGAGATTAGCGACGGGTTCGGGGCACATATTTTCTGCTGTGCGGTTGCCACACTGGATGAGGAACTGCGTTTCCTGCGCTGGGACAATATGTGAATAATAGTGAGAAATGAGAAATGAGGCAAGAGGAATTGCGGTGGCATTGCATCTTCCATTTCCCGTGTTCCTCTTGGTGGGCGAAAAGCGTATGAATCAAAATGAAATAAGCACGCCGATCTGCAATTTTGTCAGAAAATACGCGGATTCCGATGCAGTCCGGATGCACATGCCGGGGCATAAGGGCGTTTCGCTCACGGGCTGGGAATCCCGCGACATCACAGAAATAACCGGCGCGGACGAGCTGTTCGCGCCGGAAGGCATCATTGCGGAAAGTGAGGCAAATGCAAGCAGAATCTTCGGATGCAGAACGCTCTATTCAGCAGAGGGCTCGTCTCTCTGCATCCGCGCCATGCTGTATCTGGTGATGCGCTATGCAGCCGAACAGCGCATCCCGCCGCTGATCGCGGCGGCGCGGAATGTGCATAAAACCTTTCTGACGGCGGCGGTGCTGCTGGATTACCCGCTCGAATGGATCCCGTGCTGCGGCGGGGACTATCTCTCGTGCAGTGTGACACCGGAAGCGCTCGATGCGCTGCCGGAGCGTCCTGCGGCGGTCTATGTCACATCGCCGGATTATCTCGGAAACCGCTGCGATATCCGGGCGCTGTCGGAATATTGCCGCAAAAACGGGATTCTGCTGCTGGTCGATCAGGCACACGGAGCATATCTGCGTTTTCTGCCGGAGTCGATGCATGCTGCCGACCTCGGCGCAGATCTCTGCTGCGATTCCGCGCATAAGACGCTCCCGGCGCTGACCGGCACGGCATATCTTCATATCGGAAATGATGCGCCTGCGATCCTTGCGCGGGATGCGCGGCTTGCGCTGGAGCTCTTTGCGTCCACATCGCCCTCGTATCTGCTGATGCAGTCGCTTGATGCGGTCAATCCGGTGCTTGCGGGCGATTTTCCGCGGCGGCTGCGGAAAACAGCGGAACGCGTCGGTGCGGTGAAACAGCGTCTGGCGGCGCACGGATACGCGCTTTGCGGAACGGAGCCGATGAAGATCACGCTTTGCCCGCAGGCATTCGGATATACGGGAACGATGCTCGCGGAGATGCTGGAAAAGCAGCGCATTTACGCGGAATTTGCGGATGAAGACCATCTGGTGCTGATGCCGTCTCCGATGCATACGGCGGAGGATCTGGCGCGGACGGCAGATGCGCTCTGCGAAATCCCGCGGCGCAGTCCAATTGTGGAAACACCGCCCCGGATGCAGATGCCGGAAGCAGTGCTGACACCGCGTGAGGCGATGATGCAGCCGTCGGAGACTGTTCCTGTTGAACAGGCGGTTGGACGGATCTGCGCGGAGATCAGCGTATCCTGCCCGCCGGCAGTGCCGGTTGTGATGTGCGGGGAACGGATCATGCCGGATGCGGCGGAATGTCTCCGGTATTACGGCAAGAAAGAGATCCGCGTCGCGGTGACGGGATCATGAAAGGGAGGGGAGCATATGAACGACTCTCATGAGATACGTGCGGTGTATGACGAAACGACGATCCGCGTGTATCAGGCATACAACCGGTTCATTGCAGATGAAGCGGTGCGGCTCGGGACATTCGGGAGTCATTTCAGCATGAACCGGATGACATGGATCAAGCCGTCGTTCCTGTGGATGATGTACCGCTGCGGCTGGGCAGAAAAGGAGAATCAGGAGCGTGTGCTTGCAATTGATATTACGCGGGCCGGCTTTGATCAGGCTGTCCGGAATGCCGTGTTTTCGTCCTACAAGGCGGAAAGCGGCATGACGCAGGAGGAATGGCAGGCGCGTGTCAAGGCATCCGATGTGCGCGTGCAGTGGGATCCCGAAAAGGATGTCAGCGGCAATAACCTTGCCTATCGCTCCATTCAGCTCGGACTCCGCGGACAGGCTGTGCAGGATTATGTGAACAGCTGGATCGTCCAGATCACCGATATCACCGGTTATGTGCAGGAGCTGAATGCGCTCCGGAAATCCGGCGCGGATATCACCGGCCGGCTGCCGAAAGAGATGCTCTATCCGCTGTCTTAAACAAAAAAACGCCCGCAGTACGGACTGATACTGCGGGCGCTGTGTTTTGTCGGCTTACGCCTGTCCTTCGCTGCCGAAGGACGCGAATGTCGGCTTCATGCAGTGATAATACAGCTTGACATTATCCTTGTCAAAATGCTGCTGCAGTGCGTTGTGGAATTCCGTCTTGCTGCGGCTGTCCTCAAGGCAGTGCAGGATCTCTGCGGCGGTCTCAGGTGTGATCGGCTGTTCTATCAGCGAACGGATATAGTCGACGCTGTATCCTGCTTTGTCCGTCTGTACTGCCGCGGCAGGCACGGGCATCGGTGCGGACTGCACCTGGATCACGGTGCTGCGCTTTTTCAGGCTGACCGTTGCTTTTTTGCCGTTTTTCTTTGCGGCGGATTTCTGCACGGTCGGCTTGACGACTGCAGCCTTTTTTGCCTTCTTTGCCGGCTGGCTGCCGATTGCTGCCTTGATGGATGTCCTGAGCATGACCTCCGTACCGAGATATTCCCGGCAGAATGTCACGGTAGACTCGAATCCGCTGTCCCTGCTGATGATATAGAACTCTCTCGACGGCTCTTTCGCGATCAGATAGCCGAGAAAGGTCACAAGCTGGAAATCCAGCGCATTTTTGCCGGTGCGTGAGATGCACACGCGTTCCGGCACGACCGCCGCGGATTTCAGCTCGTCAAACAGCTCAAAGGAGATCGTGTTCGCCGCGTGGCTGTGGAACAGGATCACGCGGTCGCCCGGTTCTGCCAGCCCGATGCCGTGCAGCCCTGCCGAATTGACGTTTTCGTAATCAATGAGAAATAATCGCATAATGCTGTGAGCGGGGATTTGCTTGCTCACTCCTCCTTTACGGTTTCAGTAGCCTCCTTTTGCTCCAGTGAATAAAGCTGCTGAATTTCCTCAAAATTCAGTCCCGAATGATCGCTGACACAGAACCGGACTGCATGACGGCGAACCTCGATGTTCGTTTCGCAGCTCATGCCGCCGTCTTCGCCGTCCAGTGTCCACGGAATCTCCTCATTGGAGATGATGTGGAGCTTGTCTGCCTTGAAGTATTCGATGTATTCGCTGTCTATTTCTGCATGGACGCTCAGAAGCTGCGAGATGATCCGCTGAAGCTCGATCATATTGGGCGGCTTGCGGATCAGCAGGACTTCAAACTCACCGTCATCCAGCCGGAAATGCTTCAGCTTGAGCATGCCGCCGACGGATGCGGTGTTGCTGACCATGCCGAACAGAAATTCACCCTCGATCAGTCTGCCGTTCGCCTCGATCTTCATGCGCAGCGGATGCACCGTCGGAACGAGCGTCAGTCCGTGCAGGAGATAGGCGAGATGGCCGACCATATTCTTGAATTTCTGAGATGTTTCATAGACTGTGGGAACGAATGCGCCGAATGCTGCGACATAGAGAAAATAGCGTTCGTCAAAGACGCCGATGTCGCAGGAGAAGGGGCGGCTGTCAATGATCTGTCTGGCGGCTTCTTCCAGATCGTTCGGGATCTTCAGCGATCTGCCGAAATCGTTGGTAGAGCCGCAGGGGAGATAGCCGAGCGGGAGAGGCTTGCCGCTGTGCATCAGTCCTTGCACAACCTCGTTGAGCGTACCGTCGCCGCCGGAAACGACGATAATATCGTATCCGCCGACAAGACATGCATATTCTGCAGCGGCAGTGGCATCTTTTCTGCCCTGTGTGGTACGCACGGTGACCTCATAGCCGGCAGCGGTGAAAATGTCGATGACTGCTGCGAGCTTCGCACGGATGGCGTTTTTTCCGGAATATAGATTTGTGATAAAATACATTCTTTTCATGTATAACAGTCCTTTACGCCATATTTTGAGAACGCAGCGCGGGAGCAAGGCGCGGCTGCTGTTCGTGCAGGCGTGAAATGGATCACATTTCTACGCTGCATTATCATTATACCAGATTTACGGGAAAAAATCAAGGGGGAGGATCGTCCGCCGGGCTATCCGGCACATATGGTCACATGAAGGAATGCGAAAGAAATATTGTACGGATATTTATGTGCATTTACAATTTCTTCTTGACAATCATGCTAAAGTATGCTATCATAAATATAAATCGCACATTCTGCGCGATCAATGTCACTCAGTTGCTTCAATGAAACCACTGTATGAATGGAGGTAGTCTTTATGGCAAGCACACGAAAACGTATCATCAGCATGTTTGCGGCTGCTGCATTGGCGGTCTGCACGCTTTCGCAGAACACACACCTGCTTCTGCGTCCTGCAATCACCGCAAGCGCAGAAGACAAAGCCCTCAGCGAAACATCTTCTGCCTCTGTCAGCGACTGGAATGAGAAGCTCGTGGTATCCAGAAACACAGCAGAAGCTGAACTGGTTGTGCGTGTCGGAGATATTGACGCC
The DNA here is from genome assembly GCA_017550355.1 of Oscillospiraceae bacterium. GTDB lineage: Bacteria > Bacillota > Clostridia > Oscillospirales > Ruminococcaceae > Firm-04. Next base: position 7,326 of record JAFZPL010000218.1, read on the forward strand.
TGCAATGATGAAAATGCTGTTGCGGATCACGGTTATGATCCGTTTACCGCAAAAAGCCAGTATTCGCACGGTTATCCGTGGCCAAAGGATGAAACCGATCCCGCCGGAACAGACCGTATCTTTGTCGGTTCCAAATGGAACGGTGAAGCCACCGACGGTTATTCCTCCAATTATGATAATTATAAAATGGGGTATGACGAAGAGAACGCATACGGGGACGGCGCACTGTCTTTCACGATGGAGTATGATGCTTCCGGGATCAAAATGAAAAATGTGATCCTTCAGCTTTGCATTGATGATTTTCAGGCTGTTTCCTGGAACAGTGAATTTACGGTAACACTGAACGGAAAGGACGCGCCGTTTATTGCGGAGCTGCTGAATCATACCGATCAGACAGGCCCGACTGCGTATATTGTATCCGCTATGATTCCTTCCGGCTTTTTTGCGGATATCGCATCCGGAAAGCTGACTGTTGTGATCGACGAGACCACCGGTGTCGGTGACGGCTATGCGATCGACTTCGCAAAGCTGCTGATCAATTACGACGATCAGATTTTTACCGGCACATTCAGCGGAAAGACAGAGCCCGGCGCAACCGTTCGTCTGCTCGGTACCTCCACGACTGTTACCGCATCATCCACAGGCGTTTTCACATTCAATGCAATTCCGGGCATCAATGCGGTGCGTGCCTCGAAAGATGGCTTTGTTGAAAAGTTTAACAGCGGGATCGTTCTCAGTGCCGGTACAGAGTGGAAGCCGGAAATCGTGCTGGAAAAGGGAGAAGGCAGCCCCGATATCGACTTTTCTAAATTCGCAGAGACCGGACTGGTCATGAGAGGTGACTACAACGGTGACGGCAAAGTATCCATGTCAGATGCTGTATTTCTGGCACGGTTTGTATCTGAAGATACAGCACTGAACGCTGAAGAGATCGGCAATATTCTGGCCGCCGAGCCGGATTACGACATCGACGGCGTGGTGACGATTCTCGATGTGACCGCTTTGCTGAAAGACATCAGTTAAAATTGAAATCCGTTCAACCCGGCTGAAAGCACTGTCATGGTTCATGGCAGTGCTTTTGCTTGTTTGATTTACGCATGAAAAACCGCCCTGCACCCGGCAGGACGGCTGTTCATCATATGGATCCGGCAAAAAGGAATGATCTGCCGGAGATGCGTGAGATCACAGGATGCCGAGGGAAACGAGCAGAAGACCGAACAGCATGACCGGCGCGATAAAGCGGATCATGATGAGATACAGTCCCTTTCTGCCGAATTTTTCGCCGTTTTTGGTGGCCTCGTCAATGACCGTGCGGGGCTTTAAGATCCAGCCGATCAGGATGCACGTTCCGATCGAAAGCACCGGCATGAGGATCTGATTGCTTGCGTAGTCCAGAAGATCCAGCACCTGTGCGTGTGCACCGTTCGGCAGGAGAACGTCAAATTTCAGCAGATTATAACCGAGACACACAACAGTGCCGATCACAAGCGCGATGACCGTTTCCGCAAGGACGGATTTTTTGCGGCTCCAATGATATTTGTCCATGAATCCGGAAACGACCGCTTCCAGCAGGGACATGGAGCTTGTCAGTGCCGCGAACAGCACCATCACAAAGAACGCCGCGCCGATCACGCTGCCTGCTGCGCCCATCTGCGCGAACACCTTCGGGAGCGCGATGAACATGAGTCCCGGTCCGCTGTTTGCGAGCCCTTCCTGACCGGAGAAGGCGTATACTGCGGGAATAATCATAACGCCTGCGAGAAATGCAACCAGTGTGTCAAAAATCTCGATCCGGTTGACGCTCTTGACGAGGTTGTCCTTATCGCGGAAATAAGAGCCGTAGGTGATCATGATGCCCATTGCGACGCTGATGCTGTAGAAGAGCTGTCCCATTGCGTCCATGATCGTCGTGAAGACGTCGCGGACGCCCTTGCCTGTCAGGTCAGGAATCACATACACCCTGAGACCGTCCAATCCGGACACGCCGTTGTTGGAGATGGTCAGCGAGAAGACGGCGATGCCGATGACTGCGAGCAGCAGTACGGGCATCAACACCTTTGAGATCGCCTCGATGCCCTTGTTTACACCCTTGTATATGACGAATGCCGTACCCAGCAGGAAAATGGCACCGAATATGATCGGTTCGGAATAGCCGGAAATGAAACTCGAGAAATAGCCTTCTTGAGCAGCCTGTACGCCCGCACCTGTGAGAAACGCTGTGCAGTATTTCAGCACCCAGCCGCCGATCACGCAGTAATAGGGGAGGATGAGAAACGGCACGATCATGGCGAACCAGCCGAGCCATCCGGCGCGTTTGTGCAATTGCTTATATGCGGTGAGACAGCCTTGCTTCGTCTTGCGGCCGATGGAGATTTCCGTGATCAGCAGCGTGAAGCCAAAAGTCAGCGCAAGGATCACATAGATCACCAGGAACAGGCCGCCGCCGTCCTTTGCGGCAAGATACGGGAAACGCCAGATATTGCCGAGTCCGACTGCGCTGCCCGCAGCTGCGAGAATGAAGCCCAGAGAGCTTGAGAAGGAGGTACGCTTGTTTTCCATCACAGATCATCCTTATCCGATATAATTGATACACAGACTATCAGCGCCCTGTACCAATACATTATTATAGCAGAGAAGACACGATCTGTCAAGCATCAAACAGAAAATACTTGCAGAAAGCCGGGACGTATTCCCCGGATCTTTCTCAGCCGTACATGACGCCGCCGAATACGTTAACGAATTTATATCCGTAAACCTGTCCGCAAACGGAGCATTTTCTGTCATAACATACCTGATATTTGGAACAGCCCCATGGATTTAAAACATAAACCATATGTTCACCGCAGTGATGGGGCGAATAACCCGGCTTCTGGTTGATAGATGCTGCAGAAGCAACGATCATGTTGTTTTGGTCATTTCCGGAGTTGATCGAAAAAACATTTGCTGTGCCGACGAGCGTGAGCGCCATTGCAATGGCAGAGACCTTCTTAAGAAACTTTTTCATACATATCACCTCTTGTTTTTATTCATTGTTCGCCAGTTCAGCATCATTTGATGCTGAATTGTTTTAATTATAGCATTTTATTTATATTGTGTCAATATATTTATAAACAATTCGTTGGTCTTTTGCGGCGGTATCATGTTATAAAGTTGAAAATTGTGAACTATGTATAGTTTTGCGCCGTTTTCAAATTTGAAAGCACGCAGGATTTTCATGGAAGCAGCTGTCACAAGACCGATTTCACGCTGCAACAGCAAAGCGGACAGCCGCATGGCTGCCCGCTTGATCTATGACGGTTTCGCGTATTATTTGTCGCCTTTCATCAGCTGCTGTTTCAGGAGCGTCAGGTCGATCGCATTGACCTGCTTGTCCTTGTTGAGATCGGCGGCTTCATACTGTCCCTTGTTCAGACTGCCCTCCATCGAGAGAAATTTGACCATCAGAACTGCATCTGCTGCTGTTGTCTTCTCGTCGCCGTTCAGGTCACCGGTCTGATACACGATCGCGTTTTCGCCGCTGCCGTCCGACAGGAAGCCCATCATCCATGCAAGCGATGCATTCAGTGTGAGGCTGCAGGAATTCACCGACCATGCCTCAACCGAATCGTAATAGCAGAGCATCGACGGAACTTGGCCACGCTTCAGCCCCATTCCCTTGACAATCGGATCATCCAGCTGAGTATTCGGTCCGCTGACCATCACACCCGCCGGCGCATACGGGAAATAACTATCAATTTCATGCGCCCAGAATTTGTGGTGCGGATTCTGCGCGGCATGGGAACCGTAGCCGGTCACATAAGAGGTATCTATCGGGTTTCTGCCGAAAATATAGTCCATTGCAGTAAGCGCACCCTGATAATACTTCATTTCTCCGGTCAGATCGTATGCATACGCCAACACGATCGCATTGTTGGTGATGATGCCGTTGGAATCGTTCTCAAATCCGCCGACCTGGATGCCAGGGCCAATTGGAATCTCTCTCCCCTCATACGGCACGCTGAATGCGCCCATGTTTTCCAGCATGAGATAATGATCCGCTGCCTCGGCGATGCTTGCCTCCAGCTTTTCCTTGTTCTCCTTGCCAAGCAGATCCTTGTGCAGTGCAAGCGAAAGCGTACCGTAGCCGCCTGTTCCGCCCCAGTTGAAGGATGTTGCCGTGTTGCAGTTTTCACCGCCGTTCAGCACGGAATCCAGCCGGTATGCATAATTGGGGGAATCCTCGATCTCCTTCAGATACGCTGCATCCTCCGTGGTAAGATAGAGCTCGCAGGCTGCCCAGTAGAAATCGTCCGACACATTGCTGTCGCCGGTCGTGCGGGAAGAAATGAATGCATCATACGGCGGATACAGTGCGGGATTTGCCTTTGCTGCTTTGAATGCTGTTTCGGCACATTCCAGCAGCTTTTTCGCATAATCGGCGTCATACTGCTTGAACAGGCGCGATGCCTGTGCAAACACAGCAGCACCGGCGAGCGTTGCCGTCGTCGTGGGCGGCTTGATAATGCGCTCCATACCACTATAGTCTTTGGAGCTGATGTAATCCCAGGCATGTTCTGCCAGACCGGTCCACTTGCTGTCCTGGATCTGGTGATAGAGCATACCGGCATATTTTCCGGTATCCTCCACTTCATCGCCGAACTCCGTTCTGCCGTCGGACAGGCTCAGCTTATAGCCGCTGTCTTCCGGGATCATCATGCTCATCAGGAAATCAAGCTCGAATTTTGCCTCATCCAGAATATCCGGAATGCCGTTGTCGTGTTCCGGCGTGACGATTTCATCCTTGCTCTCACTGAAGCGTGCTTCTTCTCCCGAGACCGCAGCGCGTTCATAGAGATTCTGGAGCATCCAGAGTGCATTTGCGCCGTTGATCACGGATTTTGAATAGTTTTCCGCTTCAAACCATCCGCCCTCCGCTGTCTGCGTCAGACCGGAAGCCTTGATCTCTTTGATCTCCGAATCCGCGTAATAATACCGCTGCCACTTCTGCTGCACATAGCCGGTGTCTTTGAATTCGTCAGACTTAGCATGTGCCAGCGGCTGCTTCATTTCATTTGCGCCCGTTGAGGTGATGTATTCCTCCGTGACAGGCACGCCGGCGCGGTTCTGATAGAAGTAATTCACAGCGTCCTTCATGACGCCCTCATAGATATTGTCACCAATCTTAAAATCGAGAGAAGCGCGTGTTTTTCCGTCCTGTGAAAGGTAGTATGTTCCGGGCAGCCGGAACGCAGAGAAATCCGCGCATGCAGCAAACTGACCTGCATTCTCATCATTCTTGGCGCGGGATACTTCTCCCTTGAACACAACTTTATCAGTATTCGCATCCATGACATAGAAATCCTCTGTGAACGACTTCGTGCTGTCCGCATGCAGAATTGCGACTTTTGCCATATCCGTCAGGTAGCCGAGCTGGTTGACCGCAAACGGCTTCACTTTGTAGCGCTCCACCGGATCGATGCAGCCCCCATCATCAGTCAGGTTATCAAGCTTCAGATTATCGAATTTCAGGATTGTTCCTTCCGGGAAGCAATCAACCGGCTGATACTCGTCTGCTGCGCCAAATTCAAATGCCCATTCTCCGGACACGAGATCCTTCTCTGGCATAAATTCTGCGTCGATCACCAGCGTTTCGCCGGCTTTGACAGGCAGGCAATCCCAGCTCTGCATAACGTTGTCAGTCCCCTCATAACCGACAGCCTCGTCCGTTGCGCCCATGCTGTTATGCCAGATATCATCACCGCCGCCCAAGTCGCCGATCCGCACGAAGATCTCGCCGTCATGATCGGACGTGACCTCTGCGTGTACATGGTATTTGTAGCCTGCATGGAAATTCAACGCCCTGTGCCGGAACTGGCACGCTGTCCTGCCTCCGAATCCGGACTGCCGGCCGCCGTTGTTGAGGATCTGGACATTGTAGCTGCCGTCCGTGATGTTAAAGTCCAGCTGTGCAGGCCGGGTGGTCACACAGTGCCACGGAAGGCCGACGCCGTCCTCAAAATCCGACTGGATCATCGGATAGCCGGCTGCCGATGCGGTACAGATCGGCATTGCGGTGCAGCACGCCAGCATACAGGCTGACATTGCCGCAGAAAGGATTCGCTTTGTGCGCTTTGTTTTTTTCATTTCTACCCCTCCTAAATGATGCACAAAGATGATAGACAAAACTTGTGTAGTTTGCCTATATTCATTATATCCGTAAAAGCAACATTTGTCAAGCATTCTTACATTTCTTCATAAATTTTTTTGATTTGCAGCAAAAACTTGTTTTTTGAAGCCGTACAATATCTATTGTGTACCGGAAAGCATATGCAAGCTGTCGTTTTGATGCAGTAAGCTGTCGGATGCGGGGTGTAAGCTGCATTGACAAAGGATTTTATTCTGTGTTATTATAGTATTGATACTTATGCTCGTTCTGACCTGCCATTGAATTTTACGCGGAAATATGATACAATATAGAGGAAAACTGCAAAGGAGGCGATCGCTTATGGAGGATGCGAAAATCAGGATCACATGGTACGGCACAGCTTCGGTGCGGATCGCCGCGGGCAGTTCGCAGATTCTGATCGATCCGTTTTTCCCGTTCCCGGACAGCAAAATCAAAGTCTCGCCGGATGCCTTCTCCGATTGCAGCCGCATTCTCATTTCACACGGACATTTTGACCATATCAGCAGCATTCCGGCCATCGTCCGCCCCGGCACCGCCATCTTCTGCACGAAAACACCGTATCAGAGCCTGTGCAGAATGGGTGTCAGCCGGAAGAATCTGCGCATGATCTGTCCGGGCGACGTTTTCTCTGCCGGCGCGTTCCGGATCACCG
>JAFZPL010000219.1 GCA_017550355.1 Oscillospiraceae bacterium
CCTCCGCTGTCACCTTTGTTGCGGATAAGCACGGCTTCACCCCGGACGAGATGAGCCAGTACATGAACAAGAAGTCCGGCTTCCTCGGCATCTCCGGCATCTCCTCCGATAACCGCGACATCACCGCGGCTGCGGAAAAGGGCGACAAGAGAGCCATCCTCGCAAGCGAAATGCTCGCATACCAGATCCAGAAGTTCATCGGCGCATACACCGCAGCAATGAACGGCGTGGATGCTGTCCTCTTCACCGGCGGCATCGGCGAGAACTCCTGGGAAGTCCGTGAGCGCGTCTGCACCGGCATGGAATTCTTCGGCATCGAGATCGACAAGGAGCTGAACAAGTCCATCCGCGGCAAGCTGACCAAGATCTCCACTCCGAACTCCAAGACTGAGGTCTGGATCGTGCCGACCAATGAGGAGCTCCTCATCGCACGCGACACCCTCGCACTGATCTCCAAGTAATGAACGGGCAGGCAAGACCGCTCGACGATGCCGCACGCGCACTTTTTGCGCAGGCGGCGGATATCCGCAAAAATGCCTATGCGCCCTATTCCGGCTTCACGGTCGGCGCGGCACTGATGACCGCGGACGGCAAGGTGTATCTCGGTGTCAATACCGAGAACGCCGCCTATCCGGTTGGATGCTGTGCGGAGCGCAATGCGATCGGCGCGGCAATGACGGCAGGCGAACGGCAGTTTTCTGCAATCGCCATCTGCGGCAAGGATGAAAACGAACCGTGCTTTCCGTGCGGAATGTGCCGGCAAATGCTGGCAGAGCTGAAAAATCCCGACTTGCAGGTGATTCTGTCGGACGGTATCTATCCGCTTTCGGCGCTCCTGCCGCATATGTTTACACTATAAATGAAAACAGGCTGCATACCGCCCAAAAACGGTGTGCAGCCATTTTTTGAAAGGAGACGGAACGCAGATGAAAAGATATACAGCGTTCCTGCTGGCAATACTCATGCTGCTCTGCTGTACGGCATGCGGCGGCAGCGACCAGAAAACCGGCGCAGGGCATTCCTTCGCCTACACGCTCGTCGGCAATCCCGACACGCTTGATCCGCAGCTTGCGGTCAACACCTCCGCGAAAACCGTGCTTTCCAATCTCTTTGAGGGGCTGTTCGTGCTCGACGACAACGGCAATGTGCAGAACGGCATCGTCGATTCCTACACCGTTTCGCCGGACGGGCTCACCTATCAGATGACGCTCCGCAAGGATTCCTACTGGTATTCCGCGCTGGACACGAAGGGCGCATTCGGCAAGGAGGCACAGCGGGCTGTGTCCGCAATGGATTTTGTCTACGCGTTCCAGCGGCTGTTCGATCCGATGTACGGCTCGCCCTACCGCGAGACATTTTCCTGCATCAGAAATGCGCAGGAGATCCTCGACGGCAAGCAGGATCCCTCCGTGATCGGTGTCTACGCCAAAAAGGACAATGAGCTCGAATTTCAGCTTGCATATCCCTGCGCAGGATTTCCGCTGCTGCTGACCATGACCGCCGCGCTTCCCTGCAATCAGGAATATTTCGAGAGCACCAAGGGGCGCTACGGGCTCGATGAACAGTCGATCATCGGAAACGGCAGCTTCTCCATGCAGCGCTGGCTCTACGACGCATACGGCAAATACAACGTGATCCAGATGTGCCGCAACCCGCTCAATCACGAAAATCACAAGGTCTATCCGCTGGAGCTTTCGCTCTTCATCGAGAAAACCGACGCGGATGCGGCAAATATCTTCGTCAACGGCAATTCCGACTGCTATATCAGCACACGCCTGCCGAATTACACCAGTCAGGAATATCAGCCGAAGGGCGCATACAGCCTGACGCTCGGACTGATCGCAAACCGGCAGAAGGTCTGGGGCGATAAGGATATGATCCGGTTCCTGTCGATGGCGCTGGATCCCTCAGATCTCAGCTTCAGCGGCGACGATATCACCTATGCCGCCGGTGTGCTGCCGCCTGCCGTGATGATGCTGAACAAGAGCTGCCGTGAGCTGATTGCAGACGCGAATTACCGGCAGCACGATTCCGCCGCCGCCAAGGATGCGATCGCTGCGGCGCTGCAAAGGGCGAACATACAGGAAACAGACGAAGGGACGATCCTTGTTCCGGCGGGGCTGATCGACTATTCCGCTTTGCAGGACATGATCGCGCAGTGGGAAGCGGCAGGCGCCGTGCATCTGCGGATCGAGGAACTGCCGGAAGCGGAATACCGTGAGCGCCTTTCCAGCCGGAATTTCGACCTCGCGCTCTACGCGCTGACCGGTGAATTCGGTGATGCTGCATCCTTTTTCCGTAAGTTCAATACCGAGCAGGCGATCGGATTCCGCGACAGCACACAGATGCGCAAGCTGCTCGACAAAGCCGCCCAGCAGAATCTCTCCGACAATGTGGAGCTTTACCGCAGCGCCGAGGAAATGATCCTGAACGACTGGTGCTTCCTGCCGCTGTTCTATAAGAAACGGTATCTGATCTGCAAAAACGGCGTGGAGGATGTCGTGTTCAATCCGTTCAGCGGGCAGCTGCAATTCTCCAATGCAAAATTCTTCGATTAACAGAAGATGATAATGAGAAACGCCCGTCGGGAACGCTGTGTTCCCGGCGGGCGCTTGATACTGTATTGATTGGGCTGAGACGGTCACGCCGTCCCTCATGCATCCGTTTTGGGCGGTTCCTCCGCAGGCTGTTTGCGCGGGAGATCCAGCGGCGTGAAGCCGATGCCGGAATACTCCGGCTGCTTGTTTTCCTCCGGGGCGCGGTAGATCGGAAAGACCAGCACCGCTTTGAAGAGGTCGCCGTCGGTCTGGAGTGTCAGCGTACCCTGCTGGAGCCGTGTCAGGTCTCTTGCGATGGAGAGTCCGAGTCCGCTGCCTTCGGTATGGCGGGATGCGTCGCCGCGCACGAAACGCTCCATCAGCTCTTCCGCCGAGGTGTTCAGCGGCATGGCGGAGACATTTTTCAGCGTGATCGTGACGTTTGCTTCGCCCGCCCGTACATCGAGATATACACGTGAGCCGTTCATGGCATATTTGCAGGCATTTCCGAGCAGATTGTCGAACACGCGCCAGATCTGGCGGCCGTCCGCGAGCACCGAAACGGGTTCGTCCGGTACATTCATCACGAGCGAGAGATTCTTCTGTTCCAGCTGTTCTTCGTATTCGCCCGCGATCTGTCCGACGAGCACCTGCAGGTTCATCGGCTGCAGTTCAACGGTCAGGTTGCCAGTGGATGCCTTCGATGCCTCCACGAGGTCGATCGTCAGCTTTTTGAGACGCGCCGCCTGCCGCTTCAGAACGTCGAGATATTCCGTCGCCGCCGTGCTCTGCATCGGTTCGCGGCTCAGCAGATCGACATAATTGACGATGGAGGTCAGCGGCGTCTTGAGGTCATGCGAAACATTGGTGATGAGCTCTGTCCGCAGATGCTCTGCTTTCGTCTGCCGTGCGACCATTTCGCCGACCTGATTGGTGATATCGCCGAGTGCCGTATCAAAGCTGGAGAAATCTGCGATCAGCGGCAGCGCACGCTCCATCGGGGAGAAGTCGCCGCTCTCCATCTGCTTGACATGGCGGTATAGTTCAAAGTAGGCGTATACACAGTACAGCAGACCGGCGGCAGAAACGCCGTCCAGCAGCAGCACGCTCCCCATCCACCAGCCGCCCCGTCTGGAAGCGAACATATTCAGTCCGACCAGACCGGCGATGTACGCGATCAGCGCAATGCAGGTCAGCGTGCGGTTTTTGAAGATGCTCGTGATGAAGCTGAGGAACCGCACTGTGCCGAAGCTCTGCCAGAAGGTTTCCGATTTGAAGCGCACCGCCGTCGTGTAGAGATAGAGCACGATGGATGCGGCGATCATCAGGATCATGCCGGCTGCGAAGATCGCGTGAATGCGGTATGGGATCGTTGCCTGTGATGTGATATCGGACAGGACGAAAAGGCTGATCAGGATGGTGGCAGGCGGCAGGAGCCAGAAGAATTCGTAGGGCATTTTGTGGACTGCCGAAACGATCACGCCGCCTTTGCCGTGTGCATGGCCTGCCATCGAGCACATGGCGATGCAGCTGATGATCGCGAGGATCAGGAAGCCGAACATTGTCAGCACGATGCCTTCAGAATACTGATACACCAGATGAAACACGCCGTAATTTGAGCGGATACGGTCTGCAACGGGCATGCCTGCGAGCAGATAGGTGTGGATGCAGACACGGGAACCGATGCTCTGCGGTGTCGCCATGATCGTCACATCGACGCCGTTTGAGAGCTTTTCCCGGAGCACAGGATCCGTGACAAGGAGAACCTCACCGTCCCGGACGCGCCGCAGATAATCCGTAAACCGGATGATTTTAGCTTCGCCGCTGATGTTTTCGATGATCGCCCAGTATTTGGCTGTGCCGATTGCTTTTTCGCCGACTTCATCCTTCACGCGCTGCCAGAGGGCGGGATTGTATTCCGGTTCGCCCTCCGCGCCGACGAACTGAACGGCAAAATCGCTGCCGTATCTCTCGGCATAATTGAAATCTTTCGCAGATTCCAGCGTCTGAAACGGCAGGACGATGACCTGGCCCCCGGCATCTTCACTCACAGAGATGCCGTGGTGATAGGCATCATCAATATCTGCGTCGGTGAAATACCAGAGTTCAAACGTATCGCCGTCATTCAGGAACTGCGGCATCAGACCGCCCACGACAGCGTCATAGAGTGAGCTGAAATCGTTGAAATGCTGATTCACCGCGTAGCTCTGTTCCTGTGCGGGAATGCTTTCCCAGTTTTCGATCTCCGCAAGCTTTTCCGTATTGGCACCGTCATTGTCGCCGTTGGTCAGCAGCACAGTGTTGTTGGTATCCGTGACGGAGAAGCGGAAATTCGTGATATCTGGGTTGAATATTTTACTGTAATATTCCGCCGCATTCTGCTTATTCAGAGCCGCCCGGATATAAAGCTCGAGATCGTCGAACATTTCTGCTTGTGTGAGCTCAAGAAAATACTGATTGAACTCCTTTTCGGTGGATGCAAATCCGAGCCGCATATTCAGGAGCACGATCAGCATGGAGATGCCTGTTCCCCAGAGCGCCACGATAGAGAGCAGAATTGCCACGACTTTCAGAAACGGGCTGTCTTTCCATTTATCCCGCAATGTTCAAAACACCCCCATACATTGGCGGAGAGCCCTCGCCGGCATTCTGCGCTCACAGAGCCCGTTCAGATCGCAGTGCTCTTCCCGCGTTGAATGCTTTGCAGCAATCAGGGCTTTTCAAGTTTATACCCCTGTCCCCAGACAACCTTGATCTGTCTTGGCTCCTGCGGGTTGATCTCGAGTTTTTCGCGCAGATGCCGGATATGCACCGCGACCGTGTTCTCCGAACCGATCGGGTTTGCCTTCCAGACCGCGCTGTAAATTTCACGCGGCGAGAAGACCGTGCCGACATTGTGCATCAGCAGGGACAGGATCTCGTATTCGATCGGCGTCAGGCTCACCGGCATGCCGTCGAGCGTAGCGGATTTCGCCTTCATATCCAGCGAAATGCTGCCGACCGTCAGCGTGTTCGGATCGTCCGATTCTGCCGCGCCGAGCCGCAGATAGCGCCGCAGCTGCGAGCGTACCCGCGCCACGACCTCTGCCGGCGAAAACGGCTTTGTGATATAATCGTCGGCGCCGACATTGAGCCCTAAGATCTTGTCGGAGTCCTCCGATTTTGCCGTCAGCAGGATCACCGGCACATTGCTGAATGAGCGGATCTCCGTCATTGCTGCAATGCCGTCGATGCCCGGCATCATGATGTCCATTAAAATGAGCTGCACGCGGTTTTCCCGTGCAATCTCGATTGCCTCTGCGCCGGAATATGCACTGATGACATTCCAGCCTTCGGCTTTCAGATAGATGTTCAGCGCGGATACGATATCGCGCTCGTCGTCACAAACCAGGATCGTTTCCATTTTTTCATTCCCCGTCTTTATTTTTGTTTTTGTGATACATCCTGCCGTTTTCCGGCTTGATGAAAGCGCAGTCCCTTTGTGAGAGTCTGCGCGGATCTCTGTTTTCGTGAACAAATCTGCGCGGCGGCTGTCTGCACACTGTATCCGGACGTACCAGCCGTCTATACACAGCCCCCGCGCAGGTTTGTCTGCCTATATTATACATGATATCCGATGAAGTTTCAAGCGGCAATATTATGAAAAAATCTTTAAGATTTCGTCAAAAACATCGCTGCTGCTGCAATGCATAAAAACCGGACAGTATGCAGCATACTGCCCGGCATGTTTCATTCTGCTTTTCCGATTTCCGCGCTGCCGATCTCGCGGTATATGCCGCCGTCTTCGCGGGAGAGGTCCGAGCGCATTAGCATGATCCGCTGCACGGTCATGGATTCCTGCGCAACGGTGATATCCGAAAGATCCGGCATGTTTCTGACTCGCTGCAGCAGCGTGATATGCGGCACGAACGGCTGCCGGTCATGCGGCACACAGCCTTCGTCCAGTACGCTCCGCAGCTTCTGCACATATGCCAGCAGTTCATCGCTCTGTTCCGCGCCCGCCCAGAGCAGGTCGCCGAAATGTCCGAGCCTGCCGCACAGCTTCAGCGTGAACGGCTTTGCTTCCAGCTTCTGCATGATCTGGAGCACATTGTCCGGATCGTCATATTCTCCGATAAAGGAAAGCGTCATGTGCAGATTCTGCTGTCTGGTAAATCGTCCTGAGAAATCCCGTTCCCGCAGTGCGTTCTGTACGTCTGTCAAAGCCTTGATGAGCTTATCTTCAAATCGTACCGCAATGAACAGTCTCAATGGAACCCCCTCGCTTTCAAGCGTATTCTTATTTATAATATATCACATTCTGTGCGATCTGTCAAGAGGAACGGACGCGATTCCGGCGGCCGGTGCCTTGCGTGTGCAGATGATTTGTGCAAAATGCAGATTTTGTGTCCGGTGCTTGCATTTCCGGAAAAATTGTGATACAATCATTGTATTCTGAAACGGAGGGAAGTTTATCATGAAAAAATGCAAGTCTCTGATCGCAGTTCTGCTTGCTGCCTGCATGCTCGTGAGCTGCGGCGCAAAGGCAACCATCACCATTCCTGCTGATATCGCGAAGAACATGTCCACCATGGATGTCGGCACGAAAAACATGAAATATGAGTCCAGGACCAACAACAGCGACGGCAGCATCACCTATGAGATCACGGTGGATGAGCAGCAGGACATTCTCGAAAAGATCCGTGATACATTTGATAAGGCTGTCCCTGAGATGCAGCACGATCCGATCAAGTCCATCTATTACGACAAGGATTTCACCAGCTTCAAGATCTCGACTTCTTCCACCTCCCTCACGATCGCTGAATCGGTTCTGCTGATTGTGTTCTACATCTACGGCGCCGTGTATCAGATCTACGAAGGCAAAACGGATCCGCAGATTGTGGTTGAGTATGTGAATGTGGATTCCGGCAATGTCATCAAACGCATCGACTCTGAGGAAATCAGAAAGCAGTTCACCGACAAATTCTGAACGCCTGCCGAGGTGAGATCATGACCGACTGCGATACCTGTGCATACTATTCTTATGATGAGGAATGGGACTGTTACAGCTGCGAGCTCTATCTGGATGAGGATGAGTATGCGCGGTTCGTTGCGGATACCCATGCCCGCTGTCCCTATTACCGCGACGGAGACGAGTACAAGATCGCGGGAAAGCAATAACAGAACACCCGCCGGGATCATGCACATCCCGGCGGGCGTTTTTTGTTTTTATCAGCTGTCATCACGGTCAGTGCGGTCGTCCTCTTTGCCGTCCATCTCCCTGCCGATCTTCGATGCCTGCGCACCGCCGATACAGCAGCCGACAATGCCGCAGATCAGCACGATCACGCCCAGCTTTATGCTGACAAAGCCGGCGAGTCCTGCCGCAAACGGTGCCGCACCGATCATCGCCAGCAGCAGCGCAAAGCGGTTTGCATACCGCTTCGGATTCTTCGGCTTGACTGCGTGATTCTTCGGGATCGCATTGAAGCCTGCGGCACGGACAAACAGCGCATAAAGCAGAATGCCGCCGCCCAGTGCAAGCGTAATGATCGAAAATGCATACTCCATAACAGCACCGTCCTTTC
>JAFZPL010000220.1 GCA_017550355.1 Oscillospiraceae bacterium
GGAGCTGACCGTCCGGAAGATGCAGACGCCGGAGCTTGGTCTGGAACCGAAGATCCCGGAACTGAACGCCTGGATCGAGCGCAGCATGGATGCGCTGACAGAGGCTGCGGAGGCTGAGCAGATGCAGCGGAATCCCGGATGGGAACCGCTTGACAGGCTCTTTCTGGACGGCATTGCATTCGGGGAGAAGATCGAATGCGGTCACTGAAAATGCGCAGCAGGTGGCGCATAGCGGCGGGGATTCTGCTGCTTCTTAGTCTTGTGTGGTGCGTCCGGATTATGACCTGTTCGGCGGCAGCGGGGTGGCTGATGCATGCAGAGCATTACGGCGCGGCGTTTCAGGCATACGGCATCATTGTACTTGCGGCGGCAGGCGTGCTGACGCTTGCGGCGGTGCTCTGCTTTCTGCGGATCGACAGGTCTGCAGCGGTTCTGGCTGTGACGGGATGGCTGCCGACACTGATCGTGATGTTCATTGTGTGCAGCCGGGCAGAGAAAGCCGGCTGGTCAGGGCAGACTGCCGTTTCGTTCGGTCGGACGGCGGTGCAGGTCTGGCGGGAGGCGCTGATATGGGATTTTGTTCCTGCCGCGCTGATTCTGCTGCTTTCGCTTACGCGGTACTGCTCTCAGGACAACCGCGCACGGCGTGCGGCAGAAAAAGCGAAAAAGGAAGCGGATGCACCGTCCGTTTTTGACTGATTCTGCACATTTTTGACGGATTCATGGATATCGACAGAAACACAGTGCCTTCGGCATTATTCGCTCTTGCATTTCGAGTCCTTGCGTGTTAAAATGGAGACATAAAGCAAAAGGAGGTAGAACCATGCAAAAGCAGGTCAAGGTTCTGATCGGAGACGATACTGCCGAATACGGCGTATCATGCGCGAGCGTGCTGCGCTCGCAGGGAATGTATGCATATACAAGACCAAAAAACGGGAACACCGTTCTCGAATCCATCCGCAAGGACGATCCGGATGTGGTCGTCGTCGATGCGGTGCTGCCCGCGATGGACGCGATCGAGGTGATGAAGAAGGCGAATGCCGGAAACGGGAAACGCCCCGCATTCATTGTGACTTCGCCCTACGACAACAGCTTCATTGAACAGCAGGTCATGCAGAACGGGGCTTCCTATTTTATGCTCAAGCCCTTTGATCTCGGCGTGCTGGGCGAGCGTATTGCGCTGCTGACCAACAAGCAGCCGCTTGCCGCATTTTCGAGCCGTGCCGGACAGGATCTCGCGATCACGATCACGGATATCATCCATCAGCTCGGTGTTCCGGCGCATATCAAGGGCTATCACTATCTGCGTGCGTCGATCGTGAGCGCATATCATGAGCCGGAGCTTCTGGAAAGCGTCACAAAACAGCTGTATCCGAAGGTTGCGGCGCAGTTTTCAACAACACCCTCACGGGTGGAGCGTGCCATCCGCCATGCAATTGAAATTGCGTGGGACAGAGGCAATCTGGACACGCTCAATGCATTTTTCGGGTATACGGTCAATACCTGCAAGGGCAAACCGACCAATTCGGAGTTTATCGCGCTCATCACCGATAAGCTCCGTCTGCAAAACAATACCTAACAGGAGGATAAAACAATGGAATTCAAAAAAATACAGGCAGCGGAATGGAACGGCAATATCTTTGAGGCGATCGGCAAGCAGTGGTTCCTGCTGACCGCCGGTACGCCGGAGAAGTTCAACACGATGACGGCATCCTGGGGCATGGCGGGCGTGATGTGGAATATGCCCTCCGTGACCTGCTATGTGCGCCATTCGCGCCACACCTTCGGCTTCATGGAGGAGGGCGACATCTTCACGCTGTCCTTCTTCGGTGAGGAACAGCGCAAGGCACTGACCTTCTGCGGTTCGCATTCCGGCAGGGAATTCGATAAGGTGAAGGAGACCGGTCTGACACCGGCTGTGCTGGACGGCGCCCCCGCATTTGCAGAGGCACACACTGTCTTTGTCTGCAAAAAGCGCTATGCGGCAGATATCAGGCCGGAGGATCTGCCTGCGGAGATCCGCACGCAGTTTTACGGCAAGGATGCGGCGCATAAGCTGTTCATCGGCGAGATCACCGCAGTTTACGTGAAAGAGGACTGACATCCGACCGCACAAAAAGTCGGGCAGAGATCCGCATGATGTGCTATAATAAAGCCACAGCAGAAAGGATGTGAAGCAATGTGAAGAGTCTGGAGGAAGGCATCCGCGATGCGCTCAGCTATATCGAGTCGCATCTGACAGAGGATCTGGAGATCCGCCGGATCGCGGCGCAGGCGTATGTTTCGCCGTTTCATTTTCAGCGGATATTCAGCGCACTGTGCGGCTTTACGGTCGGGGAGTATATCCGGTGCCGGAGACTGTCTGAAGCGGCCGGGACAGTCATGCATTCGGACATGCGCCTGATCGACATTGCCCTGCTCTACGGCTATGAATCGCAGGACAGCTTCACGAGAGCGTTCCGGAAGTTTCACGGCGTTTCTCCCGCTGCTGCCAGAAACGGCGGAGTGAATCTCAGAACATTCGCGCCGCTGAGGATCAAATTTACATTGGAAGGCGGTTTTATGATGGAGTACAGAATTGTGGAGAAGCCGGCATTCACACTGGTCGGTTACGGCAGACGGTTCCGGTATGAGTCGTCGTACACGGAGATCCCGAAGTACTGGGGCGAGCATATGCAGAGCCCGATGGCAAAGGAGATTATGGGCATGTACGGGCTTTGCCTGGACGAGTACGGCGCGGATGATTTCGAGTATCTGATCGCGGACAACTATATGCCGCAGAAGGACGAGATTCCGGCGGGATGCAAAGCCCATACGCTTCCGGCGGGACTCTGGGCTGTGTTTCCGTGCCGCGGGCCGATCGTTCCGACGCTGGAGGCGACCAACAAGCGCATCTATGATGAGTGGCTGCCGAACAACAGAGACTACTGTCTCGCGGGCAATGTGAATCTGGAGGTCTACCTCGAACCCCCGCATGAAGATCCGGCAGACGATTACTGCGAAATCTGGATCCCGGTTGTCAGAAAGGACGCATAACATGCAGACTGCAATATCCGGCAGCGGGTATTGCAGTCTTTTTGCGCGATGTATGCCCGAAGCCGCGTTCACATATATATTATGCAGGGGGGATTTCTATGAAACGGCTATTTTGCGTGTTGCTGGCGGTGCTGATGTGCATAGATCTGCTGCAACTGCGCGTTTCGGCGGACGGCGAACAGCCTGCGCATATGTACAGCTCTGCACTGCTGGAAGCATCCACGCGGATGCTGATCGGCGGGCAGGATCCGGAAACTGTTCTGCCCGTCGGTACGCTGACCAAACTTATGACGGTCTATCTGGCGGCGGAGGCAGTCCATGAGGGACGGCTTACACTGAATGAACCGGTGAAAATATCACCGAAGGCGGAGCGCATTCCCGGCGCGACGGTCTGGCTGACGGCGGGGGAGGAGATCACCGTGCGCGAGCTCCTCATGGCAGTCATCATCGGCAATGCGAATGATGCGGCGGCGGCGCTCGCGTGCAGACTGAGCGGCGATGAGGCGGCGTTCGTCATGGAGATGAATGCTGCGGCTTTTACGCTCGGTATGCGGCATACCCGTTTTGCGGACTGTACCGGAATTTCCGACGAAAACCGCAGCACGGCGCGGGAAATCGGAATGCTCTGCTGTGTGCTGCTGGAATACGATTTTCTTGTGCCGTTCCTGTCCGCATGGCGTGACCATATCCGGGACGGGAAAACGGAGCTTGTCAATGAAAACCGTCTCACGCGCACTTATGAGGGAATTCTTGGCATGAAGGCAGGCCACGGCGATGCATCAGGCTATACGCTTGCCCTTGCCGCGGAACGGGACGGGATGCGGTTTGTATCGGTGATTCTCGGCTGTGACGGAACCGATGAGCGTTTTACGTATGCCAAAAATCTGCTCTCGCAGGGATTTTCCGGCTTCACGGTCACAACGCCCGACCTGTCGGCGGAATTTATGCGGCCGGTGCCGGTGCGCGGCGGAACGGAGAATGCAGTCCTCGCGGAGACTGATGCGCTGTATGCGGCAGCGGTGCCGAAGGGAAAGCGTGTCTCGGCGGTGGTCATTCTGCCCAAATGCATCGCCGCACCGGTTGAAGCAGGGCAGGCAATCGGCACGGCAGCTTTCTACTGCGGGGACTCTCTGCTCTATGAAACTGCCCTGATCGCGGCAGATCCGGTCCCAAAACGGGGGTTTTCGGAGGCGTTGACCATGCTCTTGGCGAAATTGTGCAAATAAGAGGTGAATGATTTGGTATTTTCGCCAAAAATAGCGAAAACGCTTGCATTATTTGCAAAGATATAGTACAATATAGGAGTATACCGGATACGACCGTCTTCGGTATGCTCCTCCGCTGCTTTTTCACAGGGCAGCGAGCGGGAAATTTGATGTTTGGAGGATGTGTGAATATGGCGCTGAAGCTGAATCAGAGCTATCTCTCCGCGTTCGTGAATGCGGATGAGATCAAGGGCATTGCAGTACAGGCAGAGACTGCTGCAAAAGTGCTGCACGACAAAACCGGGCTTGGCAACGACTTTCTCGGCTGGCTCACCCTGCCCACAGATTACGATAAGGAGGAGTTTGCACGCATCAAGTCTGCGGCAGAGCGGATCAAGAAGCAGGCAGATGTGCTGATCGTGATCGGTATCGGCGGCTCTTATCTGGGCGCACGCGCGGCGATCGAATTTCTGAAGTCGCCGTTCTATAACAATATGAAAAAGGACACCCCTGACATTTACTATGTCGGAAACAATATCTCCCCTACGTATCTCAATGAGGTGCTGTCGATCTGCGAGGGCAGGGATCTGGCTGTGAACGTCATTTCCAAGTCCGGCACGACCACCGAGCC
>JAFZPL010000029.1 GCA_017550355.1 Oscillospiraceae bacterium
GCCCCAGTTCCTCCGCCTTTTTCAGAATGCGCAGAACCTCTTTCCCGTCGATCGGGAACAGCTGGAACTGCAAATGCAGCTTGATGCCGCGAAACCCGCGCTCCGCCAGATCATTGAGCACGCGCTCCCAGTCCGGATCGGCAGGATGGAGCGTGCCGAACGAAAGCAGCCGATCCGTGCGCACCTTCTCCGCAAAATCGTTGATATGCGCGGTCTGGGAAGGCTTTGTCGCAATCGGCAGACAGATGCTCCTGTCCACACCGCTGCCCGGCATGGAGTCCTCCAGCCCTTTGCGCGTCGCGGGGCGGAAATACAGCGGCTGCCCGGCGTGATAATCCGCGCCCTGAATGTTGTGGATGCCCTGTACGAGCGCCTGCATTGCCGCGTCCGCGATCGCATCCGGAAAAATATGTGTGTGAAAATCAATTAACATAAATACTCTCCGATTTGCAGAAAGCAGGAAGCATGGATCTTCCCCGTTCTGCTTCCTGCTTTTTGATTATGATTCCTTTGCCTGCTTTTTGCTCTTCTTCACCTTTTCCGCGAGCGGTTCCGCAGCGACAGTTCCGAGCAGCGCCCAGAAGATCGGTGCGACCGTCAGCACGGAAATGCCGACAAGGCTGCTTGCGGTATAGATAACGACCGCCGCACAGGAAGCAAGCATGAGCCAGCTGCCGTGCTGTTTCCTGCGGTGCCATGCCATCACGAAGCAGGTGCCGAGCAGAATGATATGCAGCACCAGCGAGATCACGCCGCGTGTTGCCGCGATAAACAGCAGATCGTTGTACGGCCTGTCGATGCTGTTTTCGTTCTCCAGGAGGTCCATGCTGACATGCAGCTGCGTGTACCACCAATTGTCGGGACCGGTACCGTCCAGCGGATAAAGCCCGATCACGCGCACGCCCTCGCTCCAGCAATAGCCCAGCACCGAGAACGGATCGTTGATATCCATGTCTTCATTCTTATGGCGGTTGAACGGGCCGGAGGTTGAGAGACGATAGAAGCTGTCGTCCCAGACAATGCCGCCGTCATAGAGCATGTAGCCGTTTTCAAGCTGCTGATCGTTGGAGGTCAGCTTGGAACCGTTGATCGACGGCGAGAAACACACCCAGCAGACTGAAAGCGCTGCCGCACCGAGCGTCACGACAGGCATCAGCCAGGCCGTGCCCTTGATGGCTTTGCGCTTGACTGCCCAGAGGATCAGAGAGAACAGCACCGCAGCAATGCCGACGATCAGTCCCGCGACGGTGTGCGTCTTGAACACCATCAGCAGAGACAGACCGGAGCAGACCGTGCCGAGCGTTCTGTGCTTCTTATTTTCGGAGCAAACCGCCGCCGGGATCGCGACAGCAAGCATCAGACCAAGAAGCATTGCGTAGGTGATGGGGTTATCCGTCAGACCGGTCGGCAGACGGAGATCCTGCTTCATCAGCGGCTCCACTCTGCGGAATTCCGAGGGGAACTCAAAGAACGGCTGTGCCTGCAGCATACCCCAGCCGCACTGCACAATGCCGAAGATCATCAGTCCGCCGAACAGCTTTTCGGTGTTCTCCTTCCGGCGGAGCATTGTGCCGAGGAAGAAGAATCCGCCGTACATGACCAGCGCAAACCATCCCTCGTCTCTGCCGTCAAGGCCGAACAGCGACGTTTTGAGGCTGAACGAATGGAACAGCGAATAGACCGCCCAGAGCAGCGATGCAAGGATGATGCAGTATGTCGCGGTCGTGCGCTTCGTGAACTGTTTTCGCATGATGCCGACGACCATCGTGATGATCACGAACACGCCGCAGACCGAAAAGACCGTTGCGATACTGCGCAGCGCGACCGTCACGAGCGAAAGGACTGTTGAAAAGCCGCCCTCCTGTGCCATCTCCGCGAGCCGACCGTTGACCGAATACGTCAGCTGATTGAGTCCCATCGACGCAGCCGTTGCCCAGAACGCGATCAGAAGCATCTTCACGCAGAACGCGCGGTAGCGGTCAAGATCCAGAGTGAGTATGAAATTCGATTTTTCCGAAGTACCGAATATTGTTTTTGCCATATGAAACCCTCTTTCATCAGCAATGCGCATGACTCAAAGCAAAGTCATGCGCATTCTGCCTCTTATTTCGCAACGTCAACGACGCGGCTCTCGCGGATCAGATTGACCTTGATCTGTCCCGGATACTCCATGTCGTTCTCGATCTGCTGGGCGATCTCGCGTGCAACGAGCACCATGCGCTCGTCATCGATGATCTCCGGCTTCACCATGATGCGCACCTCGCGCCCTGCCTGCATTGCAAAGCACTTCTCAACGCCCTCGTGAGCCATGCAGATCTCCTCGAGCTTCTGCAAACGCTTGATATAGCTTTCAAGATTCTCGCTGCGTGCGCCCGGACGTGCCGCAGAAATCGCGTCAGCCGCCTGCACGATACATGCGATCGCTGTGCGCGGCTCCACGTCATTGTGGTGCGCTTCCACCGCGTGAATGACCTCCTGCGGTTCCTTGTACTTGCGGCAGACATCGACGCCGATCGCAACGTGGGAGCCTTCGATCTCCGCCGTCAGCGCCTTGCCGATATCATGCAGCAGACCTGCACGTCTTGCCATGTTCGCGTCCACGCCAAGCTCCGATGCCAGCACGCCGCAGAGCATTGCGACCTCGATGCTGTGGTTCAGCACATTCTGGCGGTAGCTCGTGCGGAAGGTGAGTCTGCCGAGCAGACGGATGAGCTCCGGATTGAGCCCGTGAACATTTGTTTCCAGAACAGCTCTTTCGCCCTCCTGCTTGATGCGCTTTTCAACTTCGCGTCTTGCCTTGTCAACCTTCTCCTCGATGCTCGCCGGATGGATTCTGCCGTCCATGATGAGCTTTTCGAGTGCGAGACGTGCCACCTCTCTGCGGACGGGATCAAAGC
>JAFZPL010000030.1 GCA_017550355.1 Oscillospiraceae bacterium
AGGCGTTCTGCTCTCCGTTATCGGCTGATAACCCGTTCGCTAAGAAACATTTTGGGAGGTATTTATTATGTACGAGTATCCCGTTGTCGACAGCGTTGATGCGCTGAAGGAACTGCTCGCCCGTGTCCGCAAGGCACAGGAGATCTTTGCAGAGTTCCCGCAGGAGAAGGTCGATGCGATCTTTCGTGCTGCGGCGATCGCTGCAAACCAGGCACGCATCCCGCTCGCAAAAATGGCGGTCGAGGAGACCGGCATGGGCGTGGTGGAGGATAAGGTCATCAAGAACCACTTTGCTTCGGAATATATTTATAACAAATACCGCGACACAAGAACCTGCGGTGTGATCGAACGCGACGAATCCAAAGGCACAATGCGCATTGCAGAGCCGATCGGCGTGATCGCGGCGGTCATCCCGACCACCAACCCCACCTCAACGGCGATCTTCAAGACGCTCATCACGCTGAAAACGCGCAACGGCATCATTATCTCCCCGCATCCCCGCGCAAAGGAATCCACCATCGCAGCGGCAAAGGTTGTTGCAGAGGCGGCATATAAGGCGGGCGCACCGGAAGGACTCATCGGCTGGATCGACAAGCCCTCTCTCGACATGACCAACACGGTCATGAAGTATTCCGATATCATTCTTGCAACGGGCGGCCCCGGCATGGTCAATGCGGCATATTCCTCGGGCAAGCCGGCAGTCGGTGTCGGCGCGGGCAACACGCCGGCGATCATCGACGACACCGCGGACATCGTCCTTGCAGTCAATTCCATCATCCACTCCAAGACCTTCGACAACGGCATGATCTGCGCATCGGAGCAGTCCACCATCGTGCTGGATGCGATTTACGATCAGGTCAAGGCAGAATTTGAAAAGCGCGGCTGCTACTTTCTCAAGGGCGACGAGCTCGACAAGGTTCGCCATACTATTATAATTAACGGTTCTCTGAACGCAAAGATCGTCGGTCAGAAAGCACACACGATCGCGGCGCTTTCCGGCGTTGAGGTGCCTGAGACCGCAAAGATCCTGATCGGCGAGGTCACGGATGTCAGCATCGACGAGGAGTTTGCACACGAAAAGCTCTCGCCGGTTCTGGCAATGTACCGCGCAAAGGACTTTGAGGATGCGATGCAGAAGGCAGAGCGTCTCATTGCAGACGGCGGTTACGGTCATACCTCCTCCGTTTATCTCAATGCGGTCACGGAGCGTGCGAAGATCGATGCAATGGCAGAGCGCATGAAGACCTGCCGTATCGTCGTGAATACCCCGTCTTCCCACGGCGGCATCGGCGATCTCTACAATTTCGATCTTACACCGTCTCTCACGCTCGGCTGCGGCTCGTGGGGCGGCAACTCCGTCAGCGAGAACGTCGGCGTGAAGCATCTGCTGAATATCAAGACTGTTGCGGAGAGGAGAGAGAATATGCTGTGGTTCCGTGCGCCGGAAAAGGTCTATATCAAGCAGGGCTGCCTGCCCGTCGCGCTCGATGAGCTGGGCAAGGTGCTCGGCAAGAAGAGAGCCTTCCTCGTCACCGACAGCTTCCTGTTCAAGAACGGCTATCTGAAGCCGATCACCGATAAGCTGAACGAGTTGGGCATCGTTTACAGCACGTTCTTCGAGGTCGAGCCGGATCCGACGCTCGCATCCGCAAAGAAGGGCGCCGAGGCAATGACCGCTTTCGCACCGGATGTGATCATCGCACTGGGCGGCGGCTCTGCAATGGATGCCGCAAAGATCATGTGGGTGCTGTATGAGCATCCGGAAGTCGACTTCATGGATATGGCAATGCGCTTCTGCGATATCCGCAAGCGTATCTACACCTTCCCGAAAATGGGCGAGAAAGCATACTTCATCGCGATCCCGACCTCTGCCGGCACCGGTTCCGAGGTCACGCCGTTCGCGGTCATCACCGATCAGGATACCGGCGTCAAGTATCCGCTGGCAGACTACGAGCTGATGCCGAAGATGGCGATCGTCGATCCCGATATGATGAAGACCGCGCCGAAGGGACTGACCTGCGCGTCCGGTATCGATGTAGCGACGCACGCACTGGAGGCTTATGCTTCGATGCTGGCAAGCGACTACACCGACGGCCTTGCGATCCGCTCTCTGAAGCTGGTCTTTGAGAACCTGCCGCGCACCTATCAGAACGGCGCAAGCGACATCCGCGCATGGGAAAACATGGCGAATGCAGCAACGATGGCAGGTATGGCATTTGCAAACGCATTCCTCGGCGTGTGCCACTCGATGGCGCATAAGCTGGGCGCATTCCACCACATCCCGCACGGTATTGCCAATGCGCTGATGCTCGAACAGGTCATGCGCTTCAATGCGGTCGAAGTCCCGCCGAAGATGGGTACCTTCCCGCAGTACGCTTATCCGCACACCCTCGCACGCTATGCTGAGGTGGCTGATGCGCTCCATCTGGGCGGCAGCACCGACAGCGAGAAGTTCGAGAACCTGATCAAGGCGATCAACGATCTCAAGCATACGATCAACATTCCGGACTCCATCCAGGCATGGGGCATCGACGAGAAGGACTTCCTCGACCGTCTCGATGCAATGTCCGAGCAGGCGTTCGACGACCAGTGCACCGGTGCAAACCCGCGCTATCCGCTGATCGCTGAGATCAAGCAGATGTATCTGAACGCATATTACGGAAAAAACAGCGAAACCGTGTGAATCATAAATAAAGGGGGCTAATATCATGGCACTTTCAGACGATCAGATCATTGCCGTCCGTCCGACGAAAAAGGTTTACCGCGACGGCGACACAGTCCTCAAGGTGTTTGTCAAGGATTATCCGAAGGCAAGCATCCTGAATGAAGCGCTCAACCAGGCGCGTGTGGAGGAGACCGATCTCCACATCCCGCGTATTCTGGAAGTCTTCAAGACGGAGGAGCAGTGGGCGATCCGCATGGAGCATATTGAAGGCAAGACGCTCCAGCAGCTGATGGAGGAGAATCCGGAGAAGCATGCGGAATACCTCAAGCAGTTCGTGGAGCTTCAGATGGAGATCCACAAGCGCCGCGCTCCGCTGCTGACCATGCTCCGCGACAAGATGCACAGAAAGATCTCGTCCAGCAAATTTGAGGCGACGATCCGCTTTGAGCTCCATCAGCGCCTGGAGGGCATGCCCAAGCATGTGAAGCTCTGCCACGGCGACTTCAACCCCTCCAATATCATCATCACCGCAGACGGCACGCCCTATATCATTGACTGGTCTCATGCGACACAGGGCAATGCGTCCGCAGATGTGGCGCGCACCTATCTCTGGATCACGCTCAATTCCGGCGAGGATGCCGCAAAGGAATATCTCAGAGCATTCTGCAAGATGAGCGATACCGCCTTGCAGTATGTGCAGAACTGGATGCCGATCGTTGCGGCTTCCCAGTCTGTCAAGGAAAACACCGAGGAAGAATATGAACTGCTTTCGCGCTGGGTGAATGTCGTCGATTACGTGTGATACAAAGCGTAAAAGAAAACGCGGACGGTGCATTGCCGTCCGCGTTATTCTGTTCTCTCAGCAATCAGACTGAATATATGAATTGATTCAGTGCATTGATAATATGCATCCGATCGGAACACCTCAAAAATGCAGAAAAAATCCCGAAAAATGAAACATGCAGCCGGTGATCAGTCGGCTGCATGGTTCGGAGGTTATTGTTTTGAGGTTATTTATCATTCATGTTCTTTTCTTGATTCTATTATAGCATATATACAGAATGGAATCTTGCATAAATTATCAATAAACTGTAAACTTTTTGTGAACACGGGGAGAGGCACCGTTATGATCTTTGACAGCCATTCACATTATTATGCGCCGCAGTTCGACGCAGACCGCGGCGCATTGCTGAAAAGTCTGCCGGAACACGGCATTGTGAAAAGCATGGTTTGTGCTGTGGATATTGCCACCTGTGCAAAATCGCTGCAGCTGGCGGAGGAATACCCCGACCTGATCGTGACAGCCGTCGGCATCCATCCGGAAAATCCGCATGCCCCCGCCGATTATCTCGACCGTCTGCGGGAATTTGCGAAGCATCCGTCTGTGCGGGCGATCGGTGAGATCGGGCTCGATTATCACTACGAGGGCTACGACCGGATTGCACAGTTCCGTTTGCTGCGGGAACAGCTCGCACTTGCAAAGGAGCTCGGACTTCCTGTGATCCTGCACTGCCGCGACGCCGTCGGGGATATGCTCAATATCCTGCGGGAATATGCGCCGCTCTCCGGCGTGATGCACTGCTTTCCCGGTTCGGCGGAAACAGCGCAGGAGGTGCTTGACATGGGGCTCTACATCGGCTTTACCGGCGTGATTTCATTCAAGAATGCGAAAAAGCCGATCGCCGCGCTCCGAAGCATTCCCGCCGACCGGCTGCTCGTTGAGACAGACTGCCCCTACATGGCACCCGTGCCTTATCGCGGGAAACGCTGCGACAGCACCATGCTCACGGAGACGCTCGCGGTGATGGCGCGGGAAAAGGAGATCCCCTATGAGGAGATGTGCCGCATCACCGCCGAAAACGCAGCAAGGCTCTTTTCTGTTACGCTCTGAAGGAGGAAACCCATGTATCAGCCGAAAAAAATCATCGTGGTCACAGGGCATTTCGGTTCCGGCAAGACCAATTTTTCCGCATCGCTTGCACTGAAGCTCGCCGCGGAGGGCAAAAAGGTGACTGTCGTCGATTTCGACCTTGTCAACCCCTATTTCCGGACAGCCGATTTCAAGGAGGCATTCGAGAAGCGCGGGATCACGCTCCGTGCGCCGGATTATGCGAACACCAATGTCGATATTCCGAGCGTGCAGTTTGATCTCGGCGGTCTTGCATCGGAGGAGGGCTACCTCATCATTGATGTCGGCGGCGATGAGGACGGTGCCGTCGCGCTCGGCAGATATGCGCATGTGCTCAACAGCTATGCCGAAACAAACGAGCTTGATATGCTTGCGGTCATTTCGTTCCGGCGCTATCTCACGCGCAGCGCACAGGATGCGGCGGAATATCTGCGCAGCATCGAACGCGCCAGCCGCATGAAGCTCACCCATATTGTGAACAACACCAATCTCGGCATGGAGACCACTGCGGAGATGATCGCAGAGAGCATGCCGCATGCGCAGGCGCTTGCTGAAGAAATGGGGCTGCCGCTTGCACTGGTCACGGTGCCGGATTTCGTGACACCGCCGGATGTCGTGCCGGAATCGGAGATCATGCGCGTGCCGGTTGTGGTGCGTCTGCCGTGGATGCCGAAATCTGAGGCAGTCGAATGAAAAAGTATCTCAAATTCATCATCGTGTTTCTGGTGTTCCTGGGTGCGTGCGGGTTATGGTATTTCATGTGGCAGCGTGTCGAGGAATCCCTCAATACGGCGGAGTTTGAAGCGCAGATCCGCTGCTTCGACGCGAACGGCGCTCATTATCTGCGGCTGGACAATGCAGGACTGCGGGCGTATGTGCCGGAATCGGACGGCGCGGACAAATCGCTCTGCGGCGCGGAGCTCGGCACGCAGGCGCTGAATGTCGCGGCGGGAACGATCTCGGCGCCGGCGTATGCGCTCAAGGATTACGCCTACACAGGGGAATATGTGCCGGTGCAGATTCTCAACATCTCCGGCAAATATTACGCCTATGAGCTGATCGGCTTCCAGTCGCTGGACAGTACGCCTTCGATCGGCACAGTGCTGGAGGCTTACGGCATTACCGGCGCGGACGCGATCGCGGAGATCACCCGAACGGACGCGGAAACCGGAGAGAGCCGGAAGCTCACCGATGCGGATGATCTGGATGCGGTCTATCAGCAGCTTGCAGGGCTCGGAGAACCGCTGACCGATGCGCAGGCGGCGCAGGCGTATTATGATGCCTACATCGCGGAATACGGTGAGACCGAACAGATCGTGATTGAGGACGGCGAGGTGCAGACGCTCGACGACGACACCTACCAGAAGGCAATGACATTCTGGGGCAAGGATATGTATACGCTGGATATCCGGCTGCAAAGCGGGATCATGCTCCGCGGGTGCATTTTTGCGCCGGTGCCGGGTATCTGCTCGGTCTACGGCAATTTTGCGCTGCCGAAACAATGAACCATACAAAGCGACTGAGAGGGATCTTGGTCGCTTTTTGCGTTAAATGAAAAATATTATTTCCCCATGCACAAAAACGGCACCCTCAGTCGTGTACAGTGCAGAGGAACAAACCGGCTTGTTGCCCGGAAAGGAGGAAGCCCATGAAAACTGAAAGCTACCGCCGCGCTGTCGAAACGGTGAAATGGACGGCAGGACAGCGTATGGCGATCGAAGCGCGGCTCTCTGTGCCGCTGCATCATCCGGAGGATCTTGCGGACGGCTATACCGAGTCTGTCATTGCCATCAGCAGAGAATTACCGAGGGAGGGATCGGAAATGGAGACAAAGAAACCGCATAAGAAGAAGCTCTGGGTAATCGCGGCAGCGGCGGCGGCACTGACCGTCGGCGGCGTGAGCGCTGGCGTTGCAATGCGTGCGCATAACAAAAACAGTGAGACCGTGCAGCAGGATGAATCCCATCCGGATCTGGAGAACACCAGACCGGATAACACCGAAGAGGTGAAAGCACTGGGGCTGCATCTGTCGGGCGCAGATTCCGTGCCGGACTGCAAAATAAATGTGTATAATAACTTTATTGAAACCGAGAGCGAGAACGGCTGGTATCATGTGATGAATTCCAAGCAGTACGGCAAATCCATCCTTTGCTATACCGACAAGGAAAGCGGCGAAACCATTCCCCTCTGTGCAAATCCGGAATGCAAGCACGACGGCAGCATCTACTGCACCGCATCCACCAACGCCTATATAGGCGGTTCACTTTGCTGGGCAGACGGTTCTCTCTGGTGCGGTTCGCAGAAAAATCCGCATCCGGAACAGGATATGAAGCTCGATGATTTTGCCCAGGCCCACGCCGTGCTCCTGCAATATGCACCGGACGGTTCCAGCATAAAAGAGGCAGCGGATTTCGGCGCCGGCAGCATCAGCAGAGTCATTTATCACCGCGGCTGTCTGTTCTTCTGGGTGGAGAAACAGATCGGCGACTCCGTCACGGTCTTTAACGAAATCACGAAGCAGAACCAGACGATGTCTACATCCGGTTATGAGCTGATCGCTTATGATCTCACCGCGAAAAAGGCGGTCACGGTGCTGAGCCGGATGCCTGAACCCGGATCCTTTACCCACAACCAATCTCCGAACTTTTTCTGCTGTGCCGGAGATTATCTGTATTATGAAATGATGCTGTCGTCTCCGGAGGCTGGTTTTTACCGTGTTTCGCTGCTTACGGGCGAGGTCGAGCAGGTGCTGGAGGGCGCACGGAGTTATGTATACTGCATCAGCCGGAACGACATGCTCTATACAAGACCGTGTCCGGATAATCCGACGCAGACGGAATCTGCACTGATGCATCTGGACACGCTGGAATCGGATGTACTGACAGAATTTGCGCTCGGTTCCGATCCTGCGGTGGCAATGGTAATGGATGACAGTTATTTCTACGCGAGATACTACGATTTGGAAAAAGAGACCTGGTTCGTGCAGGTTCATGAGAAAACCGGCAGGCAGATCGGCGAGATCGCGCTGCCGCAGCATCAGTATCTTGAATATCTTGCTGTGCGGGGAGACCGGATGTTCGCCGTGATGCAGGGAACGGTCACAACAAAGGACGGGCAGGCATTTATGATGCCGGATACCAATAAATATCTGTGTGAATGCAGCATCAAAGACGCACTCGCCGGAAAAACGGAGTGGAAGACCGTGTATTGCCTTGATGATACACTGGACGGAGGAAACGACCATGCTGAGTAAAGAGAATATTGCGCTGTATGCGTTTCAGAAATTCGGCGATACAGCTTTGCAGGCGGCGTTCTGCTGCATCGGCACACGGGAGGACGCGGAGGATATCGCGCAGGAGGTGTTCTTCCAGCTGCACCAGAATCCGCGTGAATTCAATAATGATGAGCACCTGAAAGCTTGGATCCTGCGCTGCGTGATCAACCGCTGCCGCGACATGCACAAGAGCACCTGGCGGAGAATGCGGATCGCGTGGGAGAATGTGCCGGAGCATGCCCTCGCAGACGATCAGGAGGACACGGCTGTCATTTTAGATGCTGTCCGCGCCCTGCCGCAGCCCTACGCGGAGGTGGTCTATCTGCACGACTGCGAAGGCTACACGCTGAAAGAAATCGCAGAGATGCTCGGAAAAAAGGAGAACACGGTCGGCGCACAGCTTCGGCGCGGACACGAAAAGCTCCGCATGGCACTGAACGATCCGGAGGTGTGACGCATGAAGAAGGAAACATTACGTCAGGCCGTGGAATCGGTCAAGTGGACGGATGAACAGCGCAGAACGATCGAAGCACGCCTTTCCGTGCCGCTGCATCATCCGGAGGATCTGGAAGACGGCTACACCGATTCCGTCACAGCCATCAGCAGAGTATTACCGAGGGAGGAAAACGATATGGAGACCAAGACGAAAAAATCGCACAAGAAAATCTGGATGATCGCGGCAATTGCGGCGGCGCTGTCCGTCGGCGGCGTGACAGCGGGCGTGGCGATGCGGAATCACAATTCCAAAGGCGAGACCGTCCAGCAGACCGAAACACACCCGAACATCGAAATGACCGGCGTGCCGGAGATCGACGAGCAGAAAAATAAGCTGCATCTGAATTTTGTCGGCAATGCAGAGGCGCCCTCCATATATGGTGACACAGGGCACGGCACGTTCTGGTTTGCGCAGAGCGAAACCGGATACTATCTGAACGGCTTGCTCCGGGTGGATCAGAACGCTCCGAACTCAACCGTGAACGGTCTCTATTACCACGACGAGGCAACCGGCGCAACCGTCCCGCTTTGTGCGCGGCCGCAGTGCAAGCACGACGGCAGCGAATACTGCGTCGCGACACAACATACCTACAAAATTTCCAATCTGGTCTATTATGACGGCTGGCTCTATACGCTCGGCTATCAGAACGCGAATGAGCATCTGGTTCTGCTGCGCTATGCACCGGACGGCACGGAGATCAAGGTGATGGCGGATTTCGGCAAGACCTATGATCCGCCGAGGCAGACTGTTCTTTACCGCGGAAACCTGATCATTCTGGCACCGCTGACCAACGGAGAATTCCTGACGCTGGACGGAATAAGCGATAGCACCAAGGGCTTCAAGTTCATCGCCTATGAGCTTGCGACCGGCAAACAGACCGACATCTATTCCTGCATGCCGGAAAAGGATTCGGATGCACAGTGCTGTGCGGGCCAGC
>JAFZPL010000031.1 GCA_017550355.1 Oscillospiraceae bacterium
CATGACAGTGGTCAGCACGGTCGATGCAGAAGATTCCGAACCAGCCGTTTCTGGAACGGTTGTCTCCGTCTGCTGTGCGGTCTCCGTCGGTTCAGACACCGCCGCATTCTCCGCAGATACCTGCCCGCAGCCGGTCAGCAGCACCGCCAGAATTGCCGGCAGAATATGATATTTCATCAGAACAGTCCGGAAATCACGCCGTTTTCGTCCACATCGATGTTCTCCGCCGCAGGCTTCTTCGGCAGACCGGGCATGGTCATGATATCGCCCGTCAGCGCGACGAGGAATCCTGCACCCGCAGAGACCTTGACGTTCTTGATCGTCACGGTGAAATCATCCGGCGCACCGAGAATATCCTTGTTGTCCGTGAAGGAATACTGCGTTTTCGCCATGCAGACCGGCAGCTTGTCGAAGCCGAGCGCGGTCAGCTGTGCGATCTGCTTCTGCGCCGCCGGCAGGATGCTGATGCCCTTGCCGTGATAGATGCGCTTCACGATCGTTTCGATCTTGTCTTCGATGGTGCCGTCCAGCTCATAGGAATAGCGGAAATCGCCCTTTTCCTCCTCACAGAGACGGACGACCTCGCGGGCAAGCGCCTCGCCGCCCTTTCCGCCCTCTGCCCAGACGGTCGAGAGGACCACATTTACGCCAAGCTCTTTGCACTTCTCGATCA
The DNA here is from genome assembly GCA_017550355.1 of Oscillospiraceae bacterium. Taxonomy (GTDB): domain Bacteria; phylum Bacillota; class Clostridia; order Oscillospirales; family Ruminococcaceae; genus Firm-04. The sequence goes on from JAFZPL010000031.1 coordinate 674, forward strand.
CCAGTGCGATCTCCGCATCAGTATCGGTCGGGAAGCGGTTGACTGCCACCACAGACGGCAGACGGTACACATCTTTAATATTGGAGACATGGCGCAGCAGATTCGGCAGACCGGCTTCCAGTGCTGCAAGATTTTCCTCCGCAAGCTGTGTCTTGTTCAGACCGCCGTGCAGCTTGAGTGCGCGGACAGTCGCGACGATGACCACTGCAGAGGGCGTGAGCCCTGCCATGCGGCACTTGATATCGAGGAATTTCTCTGCGCCGAGATCTGCGCCGAAGCCTGCCTCCGTGACGGCATAATCGCCGAGAGAAAGCGCTGTTTTCGTTGCAAGAACGGAGTTGCAGCCGTGTGCAATATTCGCGAACGGGCCGCCGTGAACGAATGCGGGTGTGCCTTCGAGCGTCTGCACGAGATTCGGCTTGAGCGCATCCTTGAGCAGTGCAGCCATTGCGCCGACAGCATTCAGCTGTCCGGCAGTGACCGGCTTTTCATCATAGGTGTATGCAACGACGATGCGGGAAAGGCGCTCCTTCAGATCGGTGATCGAATCGGCAAGGCAGAAAACCGCCATGATCTCCGATGCGACCGTGATATCGTAGCCATCCTCACGCGGCACGCCGTTGATCCTGCCGCCGAGACCGTCCGTGACATAGCGCAGCTGACGGTCGTTCATATCGACACAGCGCTTCCAGGTGATGCGGCGAGGATCAATATTCAGCGCATTGCCCTGATAGATGTGGTTATCCAGCATCGCGGCAAGCAGATTGTTTGCCGCGCCGATTGCGTGAAAATCGCCGGTGAAATGGAGATTGATGTCCTCCATCGGCACGACCTGCGCATAGCCGCCGCCTGCTGCACCGCCCTTGATGCCGAACACCGGACCGAGAGACGGTTCACGCAGCGCTACCATCACGCGCTTGCCGATTCTCCGCATACCGTCCGCCAGACCGACGGTCGTCGTGGTCTTGCCTTCGCCGGCAGCGGTCGGATTGATCGCCGTCACCAGAACGAGTTTGCCCTGCTTTCCGGTTTTGGGGAGCTTTGCAAGGTCGATTTTCGCCTTGTAATTGCCGTAAAGCTCCAGCGCCTCCGCGGGGATCCCGGCGGTCTGCGCGATCTCGGTGATCGGGCGCATCTGAACAGACTGTGCGATCTCAATATCAGTTTTCATGGCATATTCCTCCTGTGAATGATAAAATAGAATATACAAAACTATTTTACCATAAACCGGAAATAATGTCAAGGGAAAATTGCGGATCGGATGCAAAGAACCCGCCGGAAAAATGTGCAGAAATGACGGCAGGGGCGCGGATGTTGCCCCGCGTCCCTGCCGCTTTGTAAGGAAATTGAGATAAAGGAGATGTCTTATCAATGAATGCCCACTCTGATATCGTCTGATGAGCCGGACAATATCCATGAGCCGGGTGCGTTATCTTAGCTGCGTACCGGATATACAATCATCTTACTGCCTAACAACAACGCGAGTCGGTCGCTTTGTTCTGATTGCATACCAGGTTCGCGAAAATGCCTACACGGGTTCCGTGTGCCGGACAATACAGCGAACAGGGCTTCCGCGATTAAACGGTTTCCGGGAGTTCTTCGCTCTGAAGTGCGTCGTAGTTCACAGAACCGGTACGCACCTTGATGACCTTCTCCACCGGATAGATGAAGATCTTGCCGTCGCCGACCTGACCGGTGTACAGCACTTCACGCGCAGTCTTGATCACCGTATCGACCGGAACCTTGCAGACGACGATCTCTGCCTTCAGCTTCGGATGCAGCGTTGCGCTCATCTTGGCGCCGCGGTAGTAAGCGTTCGTCTTCTGGATGCCGCAGCCCATGACGTTCGTGACAGTCACGCCCGTGATGCCGATGCGTTCCATTGCGTGGATGAAGTGATGCAGCTTCTCCTGGTTGAAGACCACAGCGATCTTCGTCATCTTCGGTGCATTCGGATCTGCCTTTGCAGCTGCCGTCTGCGGGATGACCTCTGCCGGAACAGCCTCTGCTGCCGGAACCTTTGCAGTGCTCTTGCCGTCAGCCTTGAGATAGCCTGCGATTGCAGCCTCGCTCATAGCCGGCATAAAGTCTGCGTAAGAGCTGACCAGACCGTGCTCCGTTGCGTCCATACCGAGGACTTCCTCTTCTTCGGATGCACGGAGACCGATCGTGTGCTTGATGACCTCGAAAACGATGGTGATGGTGACAGCCGTCCAGAGTGCCACAGAACCGACGCCGAGCAGCTGCTTGCCGAGGAGGTCAAATCCGCCGCCGTAGAACAGACCGTTCAGACCGTTGTCCGGTGCGGAAGAGGTTGCGAAGAGACCGACTGCGACGGTGCCCCAGATGCCGTTCATCATGTGGACTGCAACTGCACCGACCGGATCGTCGATATGCAGGACATAGTCGAGCAGCCACACACCGAAGCAGCAGAGCAGACCGGAAACAATACCAACAATAGAAGAACCAAGTGCGTCCATGACATCGCATCCTGCGGTGATGCCGACCAGACCGGCGAGGGATGCGTTCAGGCACATCGAAACATCAGGCTTGCCGTACTTCACCCAGGTGAAGATCATGCAGGTGACAGTTGCAACAGCCGGAGCGATGGTGGTGGTCACGAAGACCGATGCGAGCTGGTTGGTGCTGGTACATGCAGCACCGTTGAAGCCGTACCAACCGAACCAGAGGATGAAGCAGCCGAGTGCGCCGAGCGTCAGGTTGTGGCCGGGGATTGCGTTTGGCTGAATGCTGCCGTCAGACTTCTTGGTGAACTTGCCGATACGCGGTCCAAGGATCTTTGCGCCGATCAGAGCGGAGATACCGCCGACCATGTGGATCGCGCAGGAGCCTGCGAAGTCGTGGAAACCGAGCTGAGCGAGCCAGCCGCCGCCCCAGATCCAGTGCGCCTCGATCGGGTAAATCAGCGCGCTGATGATGCCGGAATAAATGCAGTAGGACAGGAACTTGGTGCGTTCTGCCATTGCGCCGGAAACGATGGTCGCTGCCGTTGCGCAGAACACAAGGTTGAACACGAAGTTCGACCAGTCAAAGGATTCGTATGCGGTGAACACGTCAAATCCGGGCTTGCCGATGAGTCCGACGAGATCCTCGCCCATGAAGAGGCCGAAGCCGATCAGGACGAACATAGGGGTACCGATACAGAAATCCATCAAATTCTTCATGATGATGTTGGCGGCGTTCTTGGCACGGGTAAATCCCGTCTCGACCATGGCGAAGCCCGCCTGCATGAAGAAAACCAGTGCAGCACCGATCAGAAACCAGACTGCAAATATTTCGCTGTCTACCGATTGCAGCAATTCAGTTTGCATAAATGCTCTCCTCCGTTCAGAATACAAAATGAGGTGCATGAGCGGAACGCGGATCCGGCTCATGCACCCCATTGTGCATCTCTTAATTTTTGTATACAAAGCGCTTTGTAAAACAGAACAGGCTGCGGAATCTTCTTTTTGATCCCGCAGCCCCTTTGCTGTTGTTTAGAGTATAGCACATTGTGAAAGTTTTGTCAAGCGGCTTTCACGCATTTTGTCAGTATGCTCATTTATTTGTCTTTTTGGCAGCTGATTCAAAGAAATATGTCCAAAATCCAGTTTATGGATCTGTCAGAACATGCAAAGCAGTCCGTTCAAGCAAATAAAGCAAAAAAGCAGATATAGATAGAAAGATAGAGATAGATACCGTCCGCCGTGATGACAGCAGCGATCAGAGCAGCGATGAGATCGCTGCCACACTCTCACACCCTCCCCTTTTCTCCTCTGCGATATTTTGGGATCAAAATCAGCGCTTCTCTCTCCTAACTCCTATCTCCTAACGAAAAAGCGCCCCTCTCGCGTTTTCGTCTGGAACAGACCATTCACGCAAAAGGAGCGCCCATCTTCATTTTTACGGGAGAACGAGCTGCTGCTTTCTCCTTGCTGCTCCATTCTCAGTTCTCGGAGATCGTGATCTGATAGCGGCTCCCTCTGAGGGGATCTGTCCCGTTGCCGGGGATCAGTTCTTCGATGCGGATGCACACGCCCGGATCCTCCGTCTGTGCGCCGTCATCGTCATACCACTGAAATCCTGTCGTGTGGCTGTCGACCGTGCTGCCCGTGCGGAAGAAATCGCCTCCCACACACTCAACCATCCGCAGAACGCGCTGCTTCATATTGCTCTTGTCGTAATACTTGCCGAGATTGTAGTATTTCAGTTCTGCGCCGTAGGTTCCCATCGCAATTTCGGATTCACAGTGCAGGATGCGGATACCGCCCTCGCTGAACGCTTCTCTGCGCCCCTTGTCCGTGAAATAATACCGGTTGTTTTCCTCCGGCGTGGCATACTCGATGATGAAAAATTCACTGTGATATCCGTTCAGATCGCCGCGCGGCACGATCACACAGGACGGACTCTGCTGCATCGACGTCAGCGTGAACGTCTGCACGCCGCCGGAATACACCTGGATCTCCTCCTCCGTGAACCAGCCGAGCATCAGCCGCGAGAAAGCACAGAAATCGCCGAACGCATCGTCCATCATTTCCAGCCCCGCACTGCCGTACATGCAGCGCGTTCTGCCCGTTTCATCCTTCGTATACTTGTAGTAATCCGGCAGTCCCATCACATGACCGAGCTCATGGACACAGGTGCTGTTCAGATTCGCGTGATTGCCGAGCGATACCGCGCCGATGCAGTATTTTCCGGTTTTCACACGGTCGAACGATTTCCGCCCGACATACCGCAGCGTACTCATCCACCAATCCGCCGTACCGTCGCCGTTCACATCGCGCTCCAGCGCCTTTTCGGGCAGCAGCAGGATCACAGCATCGAGCCTCCGGTCGCCGTTGCTGTCGTAATCCTGATAGTCGATCTCCGCATCCATCGCGCCCATCACCTCGTCGGTCAGGGCTTCCTTTTTGGAATCGTAGTAAGCGAGCGGATTTTTGGCGGTGTAGGTGTACACCTCGCCCGTGATCTCCAGTGCACCGCCCGATGCACGCTGATAATAGGCGGGAATGCTTTCCAGCGGGTAATACTCGCTGTCCGGATCCGCCTCCCCGAAAAGCGTCTCACGGATCACATCCGGTGCATCCTCTGCATGGGTGCAATCCGGAAAGCTCACCGCAAAGACCGGGATCTTCACCGCACCGCTCGTCGGCATCGGCGGATTGACCGCGGAAATGGGCGGATCAATGAGCGTCCGTTCCCGATAGACCGCTTCGGGCTCCCCGCCGGACAGAATCAGCCGCTTCAGCAGCGTGAGATCCGCCGCGTCCAGTGTGCCGCCCGCATCCAGATCGGCATATTCCCATGCATACGCACCCTCTGTCGGCTCTCCCGCGAGATACTGCGCCAGAATCGCAGCATCCGCCGCATCCACGCACAGATCGCCGTTGATATCGCCGCGGTATCCCACGAGCACACGGACACCCGCCGCAGATACCGTACAGGGAAACAGCAGTCCTGCCGCCAGCACGCCGGACAGCAGTCTGCAAATGTTCTTGTTCATTTGTTCACACCTTTTGCAGACTTCATCCTGCAATTTTGATTTATGCCCACTTGCCCAGTCTTGCGCGTGTCAGTTCTTCACCGAGCACATGACTGATCTCCCAGATATCCGGTGCATTCGCCATGCCCGTCAGCGCCGTGCGCAGCATGTTCGTCACATGTACGATGGAGCCCTTATAATTCTCCGGATTCTTCTTGTAATCCTTCGGCTTCACGGCATAGCCCAGTTCATCGGAGATCTGGCGCACCTTTGCGAACCATGCCTCCGCATCGTCCTCATGTGCATAGGATGCGAGATATTTTGCGAAAAATGCCTTGCGGTCTTCCTCGCTGATCTCTGCGGGCATATCGTCCTGCGCCTTGAATGTCTCGTCGAAATAGAACGAGAGGAATTCGCAGGTCTGCTTCCAGTTCACGAAATCCTTGCGCGGCTTTGCACCCTGCTTGCCGACGCCGAGTGCTTTCAGCGTCCGATCGGGATACTGCTCGATCAGCGCGAGGAATTCACGGTTATATTCGCTGCACCAGTTTTTCAGGTGGCTGAGCACAGTCTCCGCGTCCATTCTGCCGATGACATCCTTTGCGATGTTGTTCAGCTTCTCCATATCGAAGAGCGCACCGGATGTGGACATCTTCTCCAGCGAGAACGGGAACTCCATATAGGATGCATCGGGGTTTGCGGCACGCCATTCCTCGAAATTGGAGTTCAGGACAGTGAGCAGGAATTCCCAGATCGCCTCCTTGCAGATGCCCTCCTGCTGATAGAACGCGAGAGCGAGCTCCGGATCCTTGCGCTTGGACAGCTTGCGCTTGCTGCCGCCGTCAATCTTCTGGAGCGTGGAGGTGTGGCAGTAGATCGGCTTGTCCCAGCCGAACACGTCGAAGAGCTCCACATGCATGGAGAGCGTGGAGAGCCACTCCTCACCGCGGACAACGTGCGTGGAGCGCATCAGATGATCGTCCACCACATGTGCGAAATGGTAGGTCGGGATGCCGTCGCTCTTGAGCAGAACGAAATCCATGATATTGCACGGCATATCCAGCTTGCCGCGGATCGCATCGGTGATGGTGAAGCGCTTGTCGTTCATCTCAGCGCGGAACCGCAGAACCCACGGCTGTCCTGCCGCGATGCGTGCGCTGATATCCTCCAGCGTGAGATTGCGGCTGACCTCCGCGTACTTGCCGAAGAAGCCGGTCACGATCTCCTTGTTTGCGAGCTGTTCCTCGCGGATGGCAGTCAGCTCCTCCTCGGTCAGGAAGCAGGGGTATGCCTTGCCGTTCTGCACGAGCCATTTGGCAAAAACATGGTAGATCTCCTTGCGCTGACGCTGACGGTAAGGGCCGTATGCGCCGTTGTCGCCGGTGCTGGTTGCGCCTTCATCGAAATGCACATCGAAATACGCCATCGCATTGATGACGGTCTCGACAGCACCCTCAACCTCGCGCTTGTTGTCGGTATCCTCGATGCGGAGATAGAACACGCCGCCGGACTGATGTGCGACGCGCTCCGCAATGATCGCATTGTAAAGGTTGCCCAGATGCACGAAGCCTGTGGGGCTCGGACCGATTCTGGTGACATTTGCGCCGGCAGGAAGACTGCGCGGCGGGAATCTGCGTTCAATATCCTCTCTGGTCTCGGTCACATCGGGAAACAGGAGGTCTGCGAGCTTTTGATAATCCATAATAACACCCTCAAATTGAAATATAGTAGTATTCTAATGATATCACAAAAAGCAGCTTTTGTCAAGGCGGAACGCATCTCCTGATTCCGTCCCCAAAAACTGTGCGCCGCTGCTGTCTGTTGAGGAAGGAGAAAAGGACTATAGAAATAAGCCGAAAAGGCTTGAAAATTAGTGCAGTTTGTGGTATAATAATATAATAGTATTCACAGAGTATGCAGCTGAAGAATATGCACTTGAAAGGGACATTCAGACTTCTGTGAATCCATAAAAATATGAGCATGCATGATTCCTCAGGGAGGTGAACTCAGCTTGATCAAAATCACTCGAAAAGCAGTTGTCATAGGCATGATGATGCTCTTTTTCACGATTCTTGTTTTATCCGGTATCCTGACAAAAGGTACCCCAAACAAGCCGGATACGCTGCAATATCTGAACGGATGGGAGACAAAAGCGGCTGACAAGGCAGAAGAATCCTATTTCAGTAAAAACAAGCAGTCCTATATTCTGGAGATGTCACATGAGCTGTCAAATAATATGTATGGAAAGGTGATCTCTTTTCGTACAAATGACTCCTATGTTGATGCTTTCCTCCTTACGTCAGACGGTCAGTCAGAGAAGATCTATCATTTCGGTGAACTGCTCCGCTTCGGAGATTCTCCCGGCACCTACACACACTTTATTGACATGCCTGATTCCGGCAGCGGCAGAATACTGATCCGCATTGAAACAGCCTACAAGAATAAATTTCTTACGGAGTATGATGTTGCGATCGGTTCCAAAAATGAACTGATCTATGGCTATCTGCGAACGGAAGCGGCCTCTGTCATTCCGAATATCCTGCTGATTATATTCGGATTGATCCTTCTCATTATTTACATTGTCAGTGTGGGAATGCACCGCCCTGTTCCGGAAGCACTGTCGCTGAGTATCCTGACGATCATATTCACAATTTATGCGAACTGTCCGCTGTTCACGAATCAATATATCTTCCAGAATGCCCTGACACAGTATTACCTGAATTATTTCACGCTGTATCTGTCTCCGCTGCTGGCGATCCTGTATTTTGAAGATATTGTACCGGAACTCAATATGAAATGGCTGTTCTGTGGGCTGTGTACGCTTTCAGCGGCTTTGACGGTGCTTCATTTTACAGGCATTGCTACTTATACCAGAACAATCAAAATATACATTGCAGCACTTGGCTTATTTGCGCTGATCTCTTTTGTCATGATCGCTGCAAAATTCAAGAAGATGACATTTCTGAACAAGATTGCCCTCATCACAATGCTGTTCTTTATGCTCATCAATACACTGTTCTTCATTTTTGTTTCTACACTCGGCAATCAGTCCTTCCTGGCAAAAATCGGCCTGCTGCTGTATATTTTCATTGCAATCGCAAATGGTCTGAATAAGCTCATGGAAGGATTCTTCAAAGAGCGTGAAGCCGAACTTCTGCATGAAATCGCCTATACGGATAATTTAACACAGCTCGGCAATCGTTATGCGCTGGAACGCGATGTCCAAAAAATGCCGCTGGAATCTGTCAGTATCGTTTCCCTTGATCTGAACTATCTGAAATACACCAATGATACCTTCGGTCACAGCGGCGGAGATGTTCTTCTAAAAGCAGCCGCGGCCTGTATCTCCTCTGTCTATGATAAGGTTTACCGTGTCGGCGGTGATGAGTTTATCGCACTGATGGAGCAGACAGATCATACATTGCTGGATTCTTTCGCTGATAATCTGCAGAAAAAAATCATGCAGTTCAATGAGGATCGCACGAACTTTGAAGCATTTGCTGAACACGAGGATTTTGTTCTCAGCATTGCCGCAGGATATGCTTCTCATCAGACTAATGACATTTCCTATGAACAGATCATGAACCGTGCAGATGAGAAAATGTATGCGGTCAAAAAGCGCATTCACGCAGAAAACGGCAGAATACCAATACAAAAGGGAGCCGGTAATCATCAGAGCTGAATTCCCGTATCTGAACTCCGCTGCTGCTCTTGAAAAGGATATAAGAGAGGCAGACGTAAAAGATGCGGATGCAATCATGACGATCATAAAAAGACATCCGGGGATATAAAATTTCGTTTCGGCGAACTGTGTGAGTTGTTTAATTCAGTTATCATCAGGCAAAAGAGGCCAGAATCGTGTACACCTACACAGTATTGCAGACTATACGCCGGATGACAGCACAGCAGAGTTTGTGTTCAAGCGTGCAGATCGCGCAATGTATGAGGATAAGAAAGCATTTCGCAAGAAGTACGGCAGCTATCGGTAATTAGTGAACACTGATTTATTACATGAATGATGCCACCCTATTCCAGAAAGGAGTTTTATCATGACCTATACAGCAGACGATATCAGAAATGCGTTAAACAAGCATGAGCTGGTCGCTTATTATCAGCCGCAGTATGACTCGATCAACGGTCAGATGAAAAGTGCAGAAGCACTTGTTCGATGGAAAAAAGCTGACGGCACGATCATCTCCCCGTTCTTCTTTATTCCCGTTGCCGAGGGATCTGATCTTATCATGGATATCGACTGGTATATTGCAGAGCTTGCCTGCCGGACGCTCGTCAAACAAAACCTGATGCCGCAGTTCCCGATCTCCGTAAACTTTTCACGCAGACATATTCAGGAGGCGAATTTCGCGGAGAAGCTCGCCAACCTTTTGGATCAGTATGACCTGCCACATGTCTTGCTTGTTGTGGAAATCACTGAATCTGCTATGATCGGCAATGAGGAAAGCCTGCTTGACTGGATCGTATCTATCCGAAATGCAGGTTTCAAGGTAGCTATCGATGATTTCGGCAGCGGATTGTCGTCACTCCAATTTGTCAAAGATATCCCTGCTGACGTTCTGAAAATCGATAAATCGCTGCTTAGTCACAACTGTGAGGACGAGAAAGAGCGAATTGTTCTGGAAAGCATTTTCACATTCGCACACAGGCTGAATATGAAAACGGTAGCCGAGGGTGTGGAGACAAAGGAACAGCTCGGCTTTCTCCGAAGCTGCGACTGCACACGAATTCAAGGCTATCTATATGCCCGCCCCATGCCGGAAGAGGATTACCTCAAGCTCTGCTATGAACACAAGGCCGTAGAAGAGGCAACCGATATTCTGCAAGCACAAAGCCCGGCGGGAACCATGAGTTTGCTGATTAATGCGATCTTTCGCAGATATCCGCTTGTAATATTTACAAACCTGACAAGAAACTCTTTCTATATGATGGCGTATGAAAATTTCACAACGACATCTTGCCCCTCCACAGGCGTATTTGACGAGCTGATCGTTCACGGAGCAAGCAGTATGCATCCGGAGGACCGGGAAATATTTGCGACAACGTTTAATCGTGAGAGACTGATAAAAGAGTACAAGTCCGGAACTGAAACAATAAGATTGATCACTCGCCAGCTCGGTGATGATGGCGTTTACAGACGAGTGGAGACTGTTGACTATTTCGTCAAGAGTAATTATTCGGATGATGTCCTTGCAATTACACTCTGTGAAAATCTGCCGGATGAAACAGAGAAAATCGATGCGATTGAAGAGGATATCCGGCAGATTGATACACTTAATGTTGACGCTGTTATGAGCGTTATCAAAAAGCATCTCAGTGCTGGGAACTGAAGGATTATCCAATTCGCGGTAAACTACATTGACACTAGTCATCGTTTTTACTATCATAATAGAAGAACTCTCTCGACAGTTTATTATTCATAGATATTTTTCGGCTTGCGAATTATCTGCCAAGCGTAGGATTCTATAGTTCACAGCAATCTGGAGGTGGGATATGGAAAATATGCAGAAAGCAATCGATCAGATTGCAATGACATTAGCAAAACATTTCGACAGCTTATACTATGTAAACATCGAAACAGGGCACTTCATAAAATATGGAACTGAGCCGATAAATGAGTTGCTGAACATTCCACGCAAAGGAGAGGACTTTTTCACAGAATGCCTGAGCAATGCACCGAAATGCGTACATCCGGACGACTTACAGATCGTCACGCAGCTTTTCGACAAGGTTTCGATGCTCGATCATCTGAAGCGTGATCCTTATTACTCGGTTCTCTACAGAATCATCCTGAACGGCGAAATCTATCATATGAGGCATCTGAGTATCCTGTGTGATGATAAAAAGCATATTATCTGCTGCCTTGAAAACATTGAGGACGAGGTTCGGAAGGCAGAAGAACAGAAAAGAAATCTGCAATCTGCACTGCGGATGGCACGTCTGGATGCGCTGACCGGAATCCGCAATAAAACTGCGTTCAAGGAATATGCTGCTTCTATCAGCAGCAAGATTGCATCCAATACGGCGGAGTGTCATTTCGGAATCATCATGTGCGATGTCAATGATCTGAAACAAATCAATGATATCAGAGGACACAGCTTCGGTGACGAGGCGATCCAAAGAGCAAGCCGCATGATCTGTGAGGTGTATGACCACAGTCCCGTATTTCGTGTGGGCGGCGACGAGTTTGTGGTGATTCTGGACGGACGCGACTACGATGATCGCGACAGCCTTCTGCAAAAGCTGCGGGAGGAATCTATTGCCAACAAGCGCTCCCGTTCCGGTCCGGTTGTCGCCTGCGGCATGTCAGTCTATGAACAGGGTGACTCTTTCAATTCGGTTTTCCAGCGTGCCGACCAGCAGATGTATGAAAACAAAAGAGAACTGAAAGCACTGATTTTGAAGACCTCCCTCATCTATAATACGGAACAGATAGACACACCGATCACTGCAGAACGGAAACGGCTGCTGGACAGTTTGTTTGGCGCACTGTATACTGTTGCCGGCGGCGGCTATGTATATCTGAATGATATGCGGCATGATTTTTCACGCTGGTCCTTGCCATTGGTAGATGATTTTGGAATGCAGTCAGAGTATATGTACCATGCTGATCGTCTCTGGCAGGAACATATTCATCCGGATGATATAAAAATCTATCGTGAAACCGTCGATGCAACTCTGTCAGGAAAAGCAGAATTCCGATCAATACATTACCGCGTTCGCAGGGCAGACGGAACTTATGTTGTATGCTCTCCCAGAAGCTTTGTGTTAAGTGATAAAGAAGGGCTTCCTGAATACTTTGGGGGTATCATTATTCCTGATTGAACGGCAGATATAGCAAATAGACCGCTGTTCCCACAATTTCAAACGAGTTATCAACAACTCGTGCCATAAACCATTGCGAAAGAAAATCACATGACCACAAATGAAGATATAACCACACAGTCAGCTGACAGTTCTCCTGCAGAACCGATCCTCGACCGCAACCTCTACCGTACCATTAAGAAGATGGACAGGGACACACTGCAGGGGCTGATACAGAATATATTCGAGCAGGGACGGCAGAAGGGGCTGAGTGAGACTCAGAGTGAGATTCAGACTTTGGCTGCCGATGACTACACGCTCGACCTCCGTGAGCTTGAGAAACAGATTAAGGCTGTTAAGGGCGTCGGTGAGAAACGTGCGGAGGAGATAATGCGGGTAGTTGAAGATTGGCTGGGTGTGGAGGAGTAGTCCACACAATAGTGCGGTTCTGGTGCGGTAGCGCGCGGTCGAACCTCCGTGTGGGTGCAGTTGTCAAGCGTGCCGTTGCTTTCCTCGTGTGTTTTACTGCTTTCCACACCGCGTTCTAACGCTTTCCTGTTTGCACTCTGCTACGGAGATGCTTGCGGCACCGTGAGCGGGGTAAACAGCAGACAACGATGCGCGATGTGAGCGTCAGCTTTTCTACACAGGGTAGGGAATTGTGATGATCACACTGAATCCGACCACGCTGCCGTTATACTGCGCAACAGGTTGCAGCCTACTTTCACGATTTTAATTCCTAAAGCACCATATACAAAGAAGGAGCGGCTCCTTGGAAGATGGTAATGTCTTCCGGGAGCCGCTTTTTGTATTGGTGTAGTTTGTGTGCGAGTTATTTGATGTAATCGCCAAGCAATTTTGCATTTGTGTACACAAGTTCACTCGGCGCACTTGCACCAACACCAGCATTTGGATTTGCACTACTGAGCATCTGTGCTGTTACCTTAACCTTATAATTTGCGTATACAAGTCCTCTGCTCTCGAAAGAGCCCAATGCTACTCCATCTTTTGTTATAGCATTGCCATTGCTATCAACTGGAGCATCAGATCCTGTATAGACATCAAAGCTTATCGGCATTCTCATATAGTTCGTCTTCCCAGCCTCAGCATCATCAAGTGCAACTACTTTGCTACGTGGAACAATAAAAGTATATGTTGTCCCATCACTGGTTGTTACCACATCTGTCAAGTCCATCTTGATGTCATAGAGATAGGCATCAATGTCATTAATATTTGCATACTCCGAATAGTTGAAAGTACCTGTCTGTTCCTTCTGTTGCAACGATAACGTAAATTTTACATAGGTAGCATTTTTTACTGTTGCAGCAATCGGTCTGACATCAAATTCTGCGGCTGCTGAAACATGCACCTTGCCTGTGTTGTCAGGAAGGTCATTTGCATTAATTCCAAGCTGTCCATAGCGTTGTCCATCAGATGCATAAGCGTAGATATCAAGCGTGGGCTCACTTTGAGAAATGATGTAGTACTTATAGTTGTCATATCCTGTGCCCTTGTGAACAGCGATTTCCTGATTCTTACTTAATGCAGTTTTACCTTCCTCAAAACCGATATTTGAATATGCTGAAACCGTTGCATTCTTATCGGATTCACCCTTGTCTTTACGCGCAGGGAACTGTGCCTCTTGCTGTGCTGTTGATGTGTAGGTAATAACTGCCATTGCTTCAATTGTCGCTACAGCGGGACTTTCGCCTGTACCTGCAAGAAATTTTCCGATTGGAGTATTCGCTCCAACTTCAACATAGTCCATACCGACAGTAGCATACTTATGCGTGATATCATGGCTAAATGTCATGGGATCTTGACCATTTGTAGAACTGATATTAATATCTGCATATACAGTAGGATTACCCAATATCGCTCTATCATGCTCATTGCCGTCGTTCTTTGTCAAATAGACCAGAAAACTCTGGAACATATTTACTGTAGAAAGCTGACCACTAACTGCGCTGTTTGCTTCAGGAGTTAACTGAATATTGGCTTCCAGTTTTACCTTGACACTGTTCATTACACTATTGATCTCTTCCGGATCCAAACCAGATCCCGGATTTGAATTAATCGTATAGTAGTGTACATTATTTTGATTGAAAAGGTTTGCAAACAGAACCTGTTTTGTGTCCGGTATTACACTGGACTTAGCGGGCGCAGGACCATTGGTTAAGCGATCAGAGGTAACCGTATAATAATGGATTGCCGTTGTAAGTGCGGGTTTTGTGGCAGTCGGGGTTTCTCCCCCCTGTGCATAGAGGGATTTGTCAGTGAAGAAGGAAAGATAATATCGCTCTGAAATCTCAATGCTGTCTGTATCGGCAATAGTAGTCGTCGTTTGATTTAGATCGTCCAGTTTCTTTCCCACCATGCTATTAACGATTGTCAACTTATACTTCGTTGTATCACTGCTCGTTGCTTCACGGAATACTGTGGGGGTTGTCGCATTACCTATATATGCTTTTACCTTTGGTGCTTTGGTAGAATCATTTGCATCTGTAGAAGCATTATAGACTGCATACTTTCCGCTGCTGTTTGTTGATGCTGTAATATACAGCAGATCATTGATCGGTATCGGAGTAAATCCTGCACCTGTTTGCGTATTATTCTGGTAAAATGTATAGGTTGGTGAAGGGTTAGGGTTCGATACGGTTGCTGTCGGCGTGCTGTAAAGTGTCAGCTTGTTTTCAGACATTGCATCACCAACAGTAGAATAGTACGCTTTTCCTCCGCGATTCGCATCGACAAGGACAAGCTTCGTTCCCGGCGGAAATGCCATTATATACTCACTGTTATTGATTGGCGCAAGTGATAGAACCTTATCATAATTTGTCAGGAAGTTTTCGCCGTAATCCAAGGCTGCCTGCCATTCCTTCTTAGTACGCTGATACGTGTATTTGAAGTACAGTGTTCCGGTAGAACCAATGTTTTCTGCCAGCATTACACCATCATCAAAGCGCTGGTTGGTGTCATACCAGTCATAGTCATACGGTGTTCCATTGCCAGTTGCCAGTTCAAATGTATATTTCATCAGCTTTTTTGCAATGACAGGAACATAGAGGTGATATGCAACGTTGCTCGTGGATGTCGGATCATAGAACGATACGTCTATCAAGCTGAATGTCGGATCGTTTTCAGCAGTATCCACATCTTCTCCGCCGGCCATATAGAAACGGTTTTCCGAATCAATTTTCAAGTGAACATCAGTCGTCACCTTTTCAAATTTCCGATTCTCGCCTGTTCCAGTAAGTTGCATTTTGTAGATGTCCACTTTGTAGACACCCTCCAAGCCATAAACTGTCTTATTATTCTTAGTATAGCTAGCGCCAAAGTTATAATTGGTATTGGTGAGAAGCTGCAAATAACTGTTGATCTGATTGTGGGAATCATCGTGCGAAAGCGTCTCAACATTCAAAACAGCAAAATTATGCGATTCGCCAAGATTCGCATCTGCATACTCGTAGTCGAAATCCGAGAGGTTAAAATCCGCGATTGAACCACTATATGTAACCGTGTATGCTTTGTTGGGCTTTCCAGTTGTCTTGTTCTTATCGGTCACGATGTTCTGGATGGGGAGAGCTTCCTTTGTGTTTGCCATGCCGTCGCCGGTGAGCTCGTTTGTGGAGTCGATGTTGACACGCGGGTTTACAAGCGCATAAGGAGACTTGACATAATCGGCGCCCAACGCTGCTGCGTTATCGAGCTTCGGAGCAGAGCCGGAGCCGGCTGTGCTTGCTGTCGGGAGGTTTGTGCCGTTGTAATCAGAGAAGATGATGTATTTGTTGTTTGAATTAGCGTCAGTTGTAAAAGTAGCGCCTGCGATCATTTTATCTGTTTGGGTGCCGCTGCGGGTGAAGCCTACAAGCTTCAGATTTCCGTAAGTTCCTGTACCGATAAGATCTCCCTTGTACTTTGTTTTAGTTGTCAATGAATTTGTAATATCTTGGAATACTATGTTATAGCCAACAATATTAGGAGAACCACCGCTATTCCAAGCATATCCAAGAATGCCGCCTACATCCTTAGCACAAACTCCTGAAATTGTACAATCAGAAACAAAAAGATTCTTCATTGTTAAAGTACTTGCGACTTGCGCCCCTATGCAGATTCCAATAGTATTTGCTCCATCACTGGAATATTTATACTTATTTCCAGCTTTATCAGCTGCCGAATCGGTCGTTTGGCTGTTTTTATTAACAATATAATTTATTATTTCAACGTTTTCTAAAGTAATAGGTTTGCTAAACCCTTTTCCGACAATACCACCAAGCGGCTCTTTTCCGTTACTTTCTATTGTTGCATTTGTGGTTTCATCTATTTTTCCGTTCATTTTAACATTCTTAATAGTATAACTCGTCTTTCCACCTCCTGCAACTCCACCTGTAGCTTGTGAATTGCCATTTACCGATAATCCGTTTATTTCGCAATATTGAATTGTAATAGATGAGTTTTCACTTCCACAACCCACTATACCGCCAAGGTAGGCACTGTCGTC
Source organism: Oscillospiraceae bacterium (assembly GCA_017550355.1). GTDB lineage: Bacteria > Bacillota > Clostridia > Oscillospirales > Ruminococcaceae > Firm-04. The sequence continues at coordinate 17,473 of JAFZPL010000031.1, forward strand.
ACTGCGTTTTCCACTTCGAGCATATTCGTTATCAAATGTTACCAGACCTGTTTTTTGTGCTGCTTTTGTAAGGATAATATAACTTATTGATGTACTTCCGTCGGTTCTTCCAATAATCCCTCCACAGCCAGTGTATCGTCCAACAGCACCATTATTAGTTCCCCTTACTTGCTGAGTAACGCTATCAAGCGTTACTTGTGATTTTGTAGATGTGTTTCCTACCACCTCACAGTTTTTGGCATAACCAAGTAATCCACCAACATCAAATCGTCCAAACACCTTAACGTTTTGAGCATCGCATTCTTGAAGCTTTACTTTATCAGCATATCCTACAAAACAACCTGCACACCGACCGGAATGGATGCCATCATTTGTAGTATTAGCTGTACATTCTTTTAAGGTAAGCACATAATCATCATCTAATTTC
>JAFZPL010000032.1 GCA_017550355.1 Oscillospiraceae bacterium
GATATAGCTGATGCCGCTCAGATGATCCTGCCATGTTTTCTCGAAGATATCCACCGTAGACTGGATATCCGGCACGGCTCTGTCTGCCGCATCGTCGGTGATGCCGCTCATGCGGAACATGTTCTCGTAGCTGTATTCCGGCGGCGCATAGAGCAGATTGCCCTGCTCCTCGCGACCGTTCAGGATGCCGGCGCGGAACACGACCTCCTCCGGCGAATAGAGCAGATCATCCCGCATGAACCGCGCATCGAGACGCAGAAGCGTTTCGTTCGCAATGTAGGTCATCAGCTCTTCCACCGGGAAATGCAGCGTCCGGAAGCCGATCGCACGGTACCGGTACAGCGTATCGCGCGGGATCGACGGATGGTTCGCGAGCATCGTGTTCAGCGGCGTGCCGGCGTTGCCCTGCTCATTGCACATGATGGAGTTGAGCGCCTGCATCATGCCGTTCTGACCGATCTGCGTCGCATCGAATTCACCGATCGCGTTGATGATGTAGTTGGAAACCGTTTCAATGCAGGAATCCTCGTCCAGCGTGCCGCCCGCCGCAGAATAGCCCTGCACCAGCGTCACACTCTTGAAAATGTCGAGACTGCCGACATTGAAGCCGTCCTTGATGAGCTTGCCGTCCGGATTGCCCTCCCGCGGGAAGCAGTAATCCATTTTGATGCTCTTCTGCTTGAAGAAGGCGTTGATCTCCTTCATCGCCGCCGCGAAATTGCGCGAGAGCAGCGTCTTGTCCACGGACGGGAGCAGGAACTGCACCTCCGGCGTATAGAGGATCGCGTCGAACTGCATCGCCTCGGCGGATGTGCGGCCGAATGTCTGAAGCACGGCAAGACGGATCATGTATGCGATATCAATGATCGTGCCGCTGCCCGTTCCGCCGGAAACGCCCGCAGCAAGGATCACGGTCAGCTCGTTGCCGCCGCCGCATGCCGTCTGGAGCGCGGTCAGCTTGGTTTTCAGGCGGCTGAGCGCCGCTTCGTAATTGCTCTTGCGGGAGAGGATCAGTCTGCCGATCTGGCGGACGCCCTTTGCGCCGTCCTTCTTGATGACGAAACCTCTGTCAAGATTGCGGTCTACCCATTTCTGTGCCGGATCGTCGATCCGGTCCACCAGAAGGCGCGGCACCAGATTCGCTGTCACGCTGAGGTCTGCGAGCATATTGCAGCTCTCGTCCTCCTCCAGATAGCCGTCTGCGCCCTTTTCGTGGTTATACTTGGAGAGCTGCGTTTTGCTGCGCTCATCAAAGTCCATTGCGAGGAACTGGATCATCCCGTTCGGATCGCTGATATACTGGATATACTTCTTCTTGACCTGATTGATCGTCTTGCAGCCCAGACCGCCCAGACCGATCACCAGCGTCGGGATATCCGAAGCGGCTGTCTTTCTGAGCTGATCGAGGATCGATCCGCCGTTCTTTGCCCGCAGACGTGAGAGCTTTTCGCCCTGATACCGCGCTTTGAACTGTTCCGCCTGTTCATCATAATAATACATGGCTGCGTACTCCTTCTGTTACTGCGTTTACCGCATTTGCTTTTCAAACTCAAACATTCCCTCTCCGCCGTCGCCGATAAAATCTTCCGGAGAATCGGGGGAAGGGTGATGCTCCCATAAAAATTCTACGATATGAAATTTGCAGATATTAACGTAAAAATGGATATTGCGTTTTTCAAAATACGGTGTACAGGTGTGCCAGACAGCAGTATCCGGATACCGATGTTCAATCGCAGACCAGATTGCTCTCCCGATGCCCCTGCTCTGCACACCGTATTTCACATACAGAAAATCAAGGCTGTTATGCTGTGTTTCCGCATCAATCTGCACAATTGCGCCGCCGATCATCTTTCCGTTTTCAACTGCTTTAAATGCTGCGGCACCGTCTGCGCTGAGGGAACGGTCAATGTCCTGTTCCGGCAGAATCTGTTCCTCACTTTTGCCGAACTCCGCTTCATACCCAAGCTGAAACGCTTCCTGCATATCTGCCTTGAACTGTGGAATATCCGCTTGTTCCAGCGGAAGCAACACCATATTCGTCACCTCATGGATCACCATTTCTTACCGGAATTTCCGCTGCCCCATCCGGAGCCCGATGATCCGCCGCTGCTGCCGCTGCCCCATCCGGAACCCGACGATCCGCTGCTGCTGCTGCCGCCCCATCCGGAACCGGACGATCCGCTGCCGCTGCTGCCGCCCCATCCGGAGCCGGAAGATCCGTTGCTGCTGCTGCCCCATCCGGAGCCGGAAGATCCGCTGCTCCATCCGGAACCGGACGAACCGCCTGCAGACTGTTCACTGCCGCCGGAGGGCTGTTCGGGTGCCGTTTCCGGCTTGGTTTCGCCGCTCTGCCAGCCGCCGGACGACGGTGCGGGTGCAGGCTCCTCTGCAGACGTTTCCGCCTCTGCGGGCTGTGCCTGTGCCAGCAGCTTTTCCCATGCCTTCACGGCTGCTTCGCCCTTCTGCGAATAATCAATGGTGCTTTCCTTTGTGCAAAGCCAGATTTGCGTAAATTCGCCCGATGCCAGACGGCAGATCAAACCGATCGTTCCGCCCGGTTCCGTGCGCAGATACATCTCGATCTTTTCGCCGATCATCTGCCCGTCCGCCATGAGACTGCCGTGCTTGCCGGTAAAACGCACACCGTCTGCCTCGTTCTTTCCGCCAATGCAGCTGATCGCATCCGCAATGCCGCATGTTTCCTCGAATCTGTGCGATGCGCCCGGCATTGCAAGCTGCTGCACTGCCGGATCCATGCTCAGCCCCGCCAGCTTGTTGAGCAGCATGCCGAGCTTGATCTCGCCGCATTCAAATTTCGCGTTGAGCTTCACATCTGCGGCAAGTGTCATATCCTTCTGGCGGATGCCGTCCGCGCCGCACTCCACATAGACCGCTTTTTTCAGCGTGATAAAGAGTCTGCGCTTCTTCTTTGCTGCAATCGCCATCAGCACGATAATCACAATCAGAAGCAGGAGCGCACCGATGATCCACGGGAGCCATTTCAGCATGGCATCCTTCGCAGACAGCGTGACCGTGATCCTGACGGTGTGAGAGACGGTGTCCGTACCGTCCGAAATATTGAGCGTGACCGCCGTATTTCCTGCATTCACGCCGGTGATGAGCAGAGAATCGCCGTTCAGCACTGCCGATGCGATCTTTGCGTCGCCTGCGCTGCCGAGGGTGACGGTCAGCGGATCATTTTCAAAGTCCTCCGCGCACTTGCTCAGTCCGGACAGCGTCTCGGACTCTCCCTTTTCCAGCGAGATCTCCGACTGAATCGCACCGGCTTTCAGCGTCGGCTTGCTGTTGATGACTGTGACCGGAACAACGGTGTCCGGCGGCGCGGGGCTGTCCTTTTTGTTGAAATGCAGCCAAAGTTCGCACTTTCCGACCTGTTTGCCCGTGACCTTCAGCGTGAAGCCTTCCTCAGCAGTATCAATGAGGCTGTTGGCTTCGGAACGGATCTCCCATCCGGTGTATCCGTCACGCTCTCCCTCCGAGAGCAGGATGGTCTCAACGGTCTTACCGTTTTCAACAGTGATTGCCGGAACCTTGACCGCATCCGGAATGCTCTCGCCGACCGTGACCGACTTGTCCGCGTAGCAATAGAAATACGCGGAGTCGATCCAAACGCTCAGCAGCTTGCTGCCGGCACTTTCCAGCGGGATCTCTGCCGTGAAATAGGGATCGTCGGGATTCAACTGTTTCAGCGGGACTGCACGTGCATTCGGCAGCTTCATCAGCTTGCCCATGACCTCCTCCGCACGCGGGTTGCCGAAATCAGCAGGCAGCGCCGTGCCGTCCGAACAGATGAGATCCGCATGGAGCGAAAGTCCGTTCGCATCGGTCTCCGTGCGGTAGATCTCCGGATCCGTCACTTCCTTGCCGTCCGAGCGCAGGATCACACGCACCGGAACGGTTGTACCGGTGTTGTAGCTGACACTGGTATCCGCCGCAAATTCCACGGACATATTATACTGCATGATCCATGTTTCGCGGATATCCTGCTCGGAAATCATATTGGAAACGCGCACTGTCCAGTCGCCCTTGTTCGGCTCGCGCAGCTTGATCGTTGCGCCGAGATCATCCACGGTGTACCAGACATTCTGCGCCGGTACGGCAGTATCCGATCCCGCAGCGAGCGCAACATCCTCGCCGTGCTCATTGAGCAGCTGCAGCTTGCCGTCGCGGATCACGTTGAGCTGTCCGCAGCTGATGCGGATGGTCGCTTCTGCAACGCATGGCGGGACATGGATGATCTTTTCGTGCATGCCGCCGTCGCCCTTCACGCTCAGGCGGTTGTTCTCATCAAACGGCAGGCAGCAAACTTCGCCGATGATCTCATCGAAGCATTTCGGCAGATCGGAGATCTGTCCTGTATCATAGACTCTGCCGCCGGAAAGCTCCTCAAAGCGTTTGAGCAGCTTGTAGCCGTAGCCGGAACCGCCGTTCGCGCCGGTGATCGAACCGTTATGGTCATAGGCGATGCTGTACACCTTCGCATCCGAACCCTCCAGCGCCTGGCGCACAGTATTGTCGATCAGGTTGGGATCTGCTGCGACCTTCTGCTCGTTCAGCGCCTCTGTTTCCTCGCCGTCCGTGAAAACAACGATCACGTCCTTGGCGTTCGGATCCTTGTTCTGCTTAAGATACGCTGCGGCATCGCGGATCGCGTAGACCATTGCCGTACCGCCGGCACACTTGCGCATATCGTTCAGCTGACTGATGACTGTGCTGCGTTTCTGGTAGTTGTCAAGCCCCGTCAGGCCGGTCACCGGCTGGAGCCTGTCGCCTTTGATCAGACCGTTTGCCTGATCCGTTCTGCGGTCGGAATAGCTGAACACTGCGATCTTGTTGTCCTTGAGCGGTACGGAGCTTGCAAGACATGCCGCGCCGGAACGGGAATTGAGCAGCGTTTCTTTGGAATTGCCGACGGAATTGCTCGAATCCAGAATGATCGCCATGTGCATCGGCGTGTAGCCTTGCTTGGTGCCGCTTCCCTCCGCATCCGCAAACACCGGATACGCTGTCAGCACAGCCCAGAACAGCATCAGCAGTGCCGTAAACACCGCCGCACGTTTTTGCTTCTTGTATTTTGAGGATCTCAACCCGTTTTTCCTCCTCCGCATCAGCGGCTTGGATTTCATATGCTGTATATTATAAATAGTATCCGTTTTGCTGTCGGATGCAGCATACAGAATGACATGGTTATTATAACATATTTTGTAAACTATGTCAAGACAGATTTCCGGAATTAAGCAATTTTTTTGCTATATTTCCGATAATTTCCCACATTGCGGCGGCAGGCAGTGCCTGCATCCATTTTCACGGCGGACAGTGTCCGCTTCCATTTTCTCTCCCTTCTCCTCTGCGCAATTATGAATTCTTCCTTTCTCCCGTGTTTTTCGTCTTGCATTTTTCGCGATAATGTGCTATAAGCGGGCAGTGCCCGCCTCCATTTTCGCGTTCCGTGGTTTCTTTTTTACCAAAGCGCCCATCTCGCGTTCATGATGAACAGAACGCCGGAAAACTTCTTTCCCTGTCTTGCATTTTTCGCGATAATGTGCTATAAGCGGGCAGTGCCCGCCTCCGTTTTCGCGTTTCATGGTTTCTTTTTTACCAAAGCGCCCATCTCGCGTTCATGATGAACAGAAAGCCGGAAAACTTCTTTCCCTGTCTTGCATTTTTTGCGATAATGTGCTATAATACTGTCGTATCGAAAAAACACGGACAATCAAAATTGCAGGTGAATCAAAATGGCAGGAAAAAGAAAAGTCCGCTGGGGACGTGTCGCCATACTGCTCTCACCGTTCATCTTTCTGATCGCGCTGCTCTGCACAAAATGCTTCAACGGTCAGAATCCTGCGGAGGAAAGCAGCCGTCCGAAAGCGACGCTGGAAGGCTCCATCCCCGATCAGACCGGCAGTGCCGGAAACACGCCTTCCGTTCCCGAAAACAAAATCTATACCGTCGTCATTGATGCAGGCCACGGCGGAAAAGACGGCGGCTGCACCGATCCGACCGAAACACGGCTCGAAAAAGATGACAATCTCCGGCTTTCACTGCGTGTCTGCGAATATCTCCAGGCATATCCCCGCGTTCACGTCATCATGACGCGCACGGATGACACCTTCGTTTCGCTCTCAGAACGCTGCCGCATCGCAAACGAGGCAAACGCAGATATCTTCGTCTCGCTGCACCGCAACACCGCTTCCAATGCAAGCGGCATTGAGGTCTGGATCAACAACGCGCCCGACTCCCCCAATTCCCCGATAGAGCGCAGCCTTGCGGGACATATCTGCGAACTGCTCGCCGATGTCGGCGTCTCCTATAACCGCGGCGTCCGCACCGGTTTCCGCGATTCTGAGGACTCCAGCTATGCCGTCAACCGCGACACCAAGATGCCCAGCTGCCTCGTGGAAATGGGCTTCATGTCGTCGGATATCGACAACAGCAATTTCGACCGCCGGCTCAATGAGTATGCAGACGCCATCGCCTCCGCGATCATGGAGACCGCCGAAGATACCAATTTGATGTATACGCCCGACAGCGAATCATAAATACGCAGAAAAGACAGGAGAATCAGAATGGATACAGCAAGCTACACACAGCTGAAAAAACTCGCAAAACAATGCACGGACGGCAAACGCCGCCTTGCAGTCATCGGCGATTCCGCCACACAGCAGCTCGCCACAGCCCTGCGCGGAGAATCCGTCCGGCGCGGCGATCCGCTCAGCGTCTACGATGCGGATTACGACCAGATGGAGGCGCTCCTGCTCGATCCGGACTCGGAGCTTTTTGCGTTCACGCCGGATTATATCCTGCTGTTCCCGTGCAGCGAAAAGGCGAAGCTGCGGTTTTATAACACCGTTCCCGCCGAGCGCACGCATTTCGCAGAGCGCGAACTTGCGCGGCTTCAGATGTTCTTTGAGGCAGTGCGCTCCAATTCCAAGGCAAAGATCATTCTGCCGGACTTTCCCGAATCAGAGGACAGCGTCTTCGGCAGCTTTGCGCTGAAAACACCGCAGTCGTTCGCATTTCAGCTCAGAAAGCTCAACATGCTGATCGCGGAGACTGCCGCAAACTTGTCCCATGTGTATCCGCTCGCACTCGGCGCGATCCAGACCGCGCTCGGCAGAGAAGCCTTCTTTGAAGACCGCACCTGGTATCTCGCAAAAATGGCTGTCCGCACCGATGCACTCCCCGCAGTCGCATCCAGAATTCTCGATCTCATCGCGGCGCTCTCCGGCAAGGTGAAGAAATGCGTGATCGCAGATCTCGACAACACGCTCTGGGGCGGCGTGATCGGCGACGACGGCATGAACGGCATCCGGCTCGGCGAGCTGGGTGACGGTCCCGCATTCACGGCGCTGCAGCGCTGGCTGCTGGAACTCCGCAGACGCGGCATTCTGCTCTGCATCTGCAGCAAGAACAACGACGACACCGCGCGGGAACCCTTTGAAAAGCATCCGGAAATGGTGCTCCGCATGGAGGATATCGTCGTTTTCACCGCAAACTGGGAGAACAAGGCGGACAATATCCGCGCCATCCAGAAAACGCTCAACATCGGCTTCGACAGCCTCGTGTTCCTGGACGACAATCCCTTCGAGCGCAATCTTGTCCGCGAAATGCTGCCCGATGTCACAGTGCCGGAGCTACCCGAAGATCCCGCAGAGGTACCGCATTATCTGGAATCGCTTCATCTTTTTGAAGCGGTCGGATTCTCCGAGGAGGATGCAGCCCGCACGGCGCAGTATCAGGCGGAGGCAAGCAGAGTGCAGGCGCAGGCATCTTTTGTGAATTATGATGACTATCTGAAATCACTGGAAATGCACGGCGAGATCAAGCCCTTCGACGCATTCCACGCACCCCGCATCGCACAGCTCACGCAGCGCTCCAATCAGTTCAATCTCCGCACGCAGCGGTATTCCGAAGCGGATATCCTCGCCTTTTCGCAGGATGACGGCTATATCACGCGCTATATGACGCAGGCGGACAAATTCAGCGACAACGGTCTGATCGCCGTGGTCATTCTGAAAAAGACCGCCGCTGACACGCTCTTCGTCGACACCTGGCTCATGAGCTGCCGTGTACTCCGCCGCGGCGTGGAAGAATGTCTGTTCGACAATATCGTCCGGTTTGCCGCGGAGAACGGCTTCAGAACGCTGACCGCCGAATATATCCCCACCGCCAAGAACAAAATGGTCGCGGATTTCTACGACCGCTTCGGCATGACGCCACTCGGAGACGGAAAATATACGCTGAATCTTGCAGATTATCAGCCGCATACAACCTATATCACCGTAGATTGACGGCAAGTCATGAAATTTTCTGAAAATTTGAAAAAAACGCTTGAAATTTTTCTTTTTCTGTGCTATAATAGCTTTATTAAGACCGTTGCAGCCGCATGGGCACGGTCAGGGGGCTTATGCCTAAAAAATCACCTTGCGGAGAAAGAGGAATTATTATGAAAAAGTTTACCGCTTTCGCACTGCTCGCTGCTGCTGCTGCCGGTGCAGCTGTCGCTTACCATCTGATCAAGCAGAATCAGGATGACGCAAGCTGCCGTTATGATGCAGACGATTTTGACGATTTCGACGACGATGAGTTCTGCGAGGACTGCGACACCTGCGGCGTTTGCGATGACGCTGAGGAAGGCGCAGAGGCTGAAGCTGACGAGGCTGCTGAGGAAGAGAAGACCGAGGACAAGGTTGACGAGTAATCAGTCGGCTCTCCAAATTGCAAATTGACAGGAAAACGGGATCGCAGGCTGCTGCATCCCGTTTTTTCATGGGAAACTGAGGGTGAACATATGCAGAAACTGCTTGGATACCTGCGCCGTGCAGTGCAGGAATACAGTCTGATCGAAAACGGCGACCGGATCGCCGTCGGAATCTCCGGCGGCAAGGATTCGCTCATGCTGCTGACGGCGCTGCGGGAATTTCAGCGCTTCGGACTCATTGATTATACGGTCGTCGGCGTAACGCTCGATCCGCAGTTTGATGGTGTGCAGACCGATTATTCCGCCGTTGCCGCATACTGCGAAAAAATCGGCGTGGAGTACCATGTGATCCGGACGCAGATCGGCGAGATCGTCTTTCAGCACCGGCAGGAACGCCACCCGTGCAGCCTTTGCGCAAAGCTGCGGCGCGGTGCGCTCCACGATGCCGCAAAGGATCTCGGCTGCAATAAGCTCGCGCTCGGTCACCACATGGACGATGCCCTCGAAACATTCCTGATGAATCTCTTTGTGGAGGGGCGCATCGGCTGCTACGCACCGAAATCCTACCTCAAGCGCAAGGATCTCACGCTGATCCGTCCTTTGAGCTTCGCGCCGGAATACGATATCATCCGCGCCGGACGGGAAATCGATCTGCCTGTTGTGAAATCGCGCTGCCCTGTGGACGGACACACCATGCGCGAAGAGATGAAGACGTTCATCCGCGAACAGGAGCGCACGCACCGCGGATTCAAGACAAGGGTGTTCGGTGCGATGCGCCGCGCCAATGTCGACGGCTGGGGCGGCGTGACCTACAAACGCGATCTCTCCCTGGACGACGTCGCCACAAACGGCAAAGCGGAAAAATTTCATATGCGGGACGGGAAGAAATAATGCGGAATGTGAAATGAGAAAAGAGGAATGATACATGCATTTTGATCGCGCTTTGCATCCCGAACTGCTTGTGTTTTATAGAGAAAGCTTCAATCTGTCATGCGGCTATTCACAGAAAATCATCGTTGATGTTTCCGGCTGCAAGATCTTGCACAAACACTTTATCGAAAAATCCCGCATGATGCATATTTTGGAGTGTACCATTTCGAAAACTCACATCGAACAGCTCATCCGGCTTGTGAACAGAAAAACGCTCACGGCGTATGCAGCCATACCAGATGAACAAAAGACGGAAACCGGCTATCGCGACGGATGGTCGCTGCATTATAAGGTATTGTTCAGAGATCCGCCGTCATTTTCCGGCATTCTGAACCTTTTTTATCAGGAAAACCCGTTAGAACAAGCACTCGACTTTCTCAGACAGGTATATTCCGATATTTCTTCTTTCTAATATATTCGTTATCTGTCTGGCATAGACAGATAACACCACAATTCCTCACTCCTCACTTCTCACTTCTAACTTATTTTCGGAGGTTTTACGCAATGCGTATTCTTGGGATCGAAAGCTCCTGCGACGAAACTGCCGCCGCCATTGTCGAAGACGGACGGCGCATTCTCTCCAACGTGATCGCGTCGCAGGCAGATGAACATAAACAATACGGCGGCGTCGTGCCGGAGCTCGCATCGCGCCGGCACTGTGAAAATATCCTGCCGGTCGTCAAAAAAGCCCTCGCCGATGCCGGCATGACGCTCGATGAAGTGGACGCAGTCGCCGTGACCTATGCACCGGGGCTGATCGGTGCGCTGCTGGTCGGTGTCAGCTTCGCAAAGGGGCTCGCCATGATGAGCGGGAAACCGCTGATCCCCGTGCATCACACGGAGGGGCATGCGGCGGCGAATTATCTTGTGCATCCGGAGCTCAAGCCGCCCTATCTCGGACTGATCGTCAGCGGCGGGCATACCCGCATCGCGGAGGTGCTGGACTACACCGAATTCCGCACTGTCGGCAAAACCCGTGACGATGCCGCCGGCGAATGCTTCGACAAATGCGCCCGCGCAATGGGATTCCCCTATCCGGGCGGCGTGCATGTCGATCAGGCGGCACAGCGCGGCAACGCATCCGCATTCAAGCTGCCGCGCATCAAAATGGACGGCAATCCTTATGATTTCAGCTTCTCCGGACTGAAAACCTATATCGTCAATCTGCTGCACAACACCGCGCAGAAGGGCGAGACGCTCAATACGGACGATCTTGCAGCGGCGCTCCAGCATGAAATTGCCTGCACACTGACCGACAAGGCAGTCGCAGCGGCAAAGGAGCTCGGCTATAAGGTCATCGCGCTTTCCGGCGGTGTATCTGCAAATTCCGGCGTGCGCAGCACACTTGCAGCCGCCTGCGAGCAGAACGGCATCACGCTCTATCAGCCGCCGATCGCCCTCTGCGGAGACAATGCCGCCATGATCGCGTCGCAGGGATATTATAATTATCTTGCGGGCATCACCGCGGACGAATCTCTCAACGCACTGGCATCCAAGGAGCTGCGCGGCGAGTCTCGGAAGGCAGGTTCGCCCGCATGACGCCGCTGATCGTTGATATCCGCGATGCCGCAGCGTTTGCATCCGGGCATCTTGAGGGCGCTGTGAATATCCCCGTAAACGAGATCTTCACTGCCGATCTCCCGAAAGACCGCCCGATTCTGCTCTACTGCAAAAACGGCACGCACAGCACGGAAACAGCGAAACTGCTGCGGGATATGGGATATGATGCACAGGCGATCGAGGGCGGATATGTCGGCTGGGTGACGGCGCATCTCAACAACGCCGAGACCGCAAAGCAGGCGGAACAGTCGCTGCTCAAAAAATACCGGAAAACGATCTGGTGCCGGTTCACGAAGGCGCTGAACGAATATCAGCTTTTGCAGCCGAACGATAAAGTCGCCGTCTGCATTTCCGGCGGCAAGGACTCCATGCTCATGGCAAAGCTGTTTCAGGAATTAAAGCGGCATGATAAATTCCCGTTCTCGCTGGAATTCATCGTGATGGATCCCGGATACAGCCCCGAAAACCGCCGTCTGATCGAACGGAACGCCGAAGCGCTTGCCATTCCGATCCGCATCTTTGAATCGAAGATCTTCGATTCCGTATTTCATATCGAAAAAAATCCCTGCTATCTCTGTGCGAGAATGCGCCGCGGACATCTCTATCATTATGCGCAGGAGCTCGGCTGCAACAAGATCGCGCTTGGACATCACTACGACGATGTGATCGAGACGATTCTCATGGGAATGCTGTACGGCGCACAGGTGCAGACGATGATGCCGAAGCTGCACAGCACCAATTTCCCCGGCATGGAGCTCATCCGACCGCTGTACCTCATCCGCGAGGACGATATCAAGCACTGGCGCGACTATAATAATCTGCATTTTATCCAGTGCGCCTGCAAATTCACAGAGCAGATCGCCAATCTCTCGCCGGACGATCCGATGCAGTCCAAGCGGCAGGAGATCAAACAGGTTATCCGCGCACTCAAAACGGTCAATCCGCAGGTGGAGAAGAATATTTTCCGGAGCGTGGAGAATGTGAATCTCAGCACCGTGATTGCCTACAAGCAGAACGGCGTGACGCATCATTTTCTGGATACATACGAAGAAGAATCAACATGAACATATGGCTTGATCCGGACGAATCCCAGACATTCCGGGAGCTGCGCCTTCACGCGCCGGATACAGAACGGATCCAGCTGGAATTTCAGCCGCTGAATGACTGGGAAACCATGATACAGGCAACGGAACAGGATCTGTGTGCGCTTTCCGATCATGAGCAATTGTTTTCCGTGCATTTCTCAATTGGCTGAAAGAAGCACTGAAACATACGAATATTATTGTGGTCAGCAGAAATCAGTAAGAGGAACACAAGATGATCGAGCTGAGAAAAGTCTCCCGTCAGATACAGGATTATCCTTCACCGGATGCACTGGAACGCGCCGTTGAAGCAGTCACAGTCAGGACATATGAGGATTATCTTGCAGGCGGTCATGCGTGGGCGTGGTGTATGGTCGGGAATATCGTACATCAGCATACATACGGCGAAAATCAGGAGATCCGGTACGGATCAAAGCAGTTTTCCGGCGGAACAAAGGTGTTCTGTGCGCCGGCTGCATGGGGCGACGGGTACGAAAATATCGTTGTGATCGGAACGCCGCGGTTCAAACGGAGCTATATTGAAGTGATCATGCGGTCAGAATACATTGAAAATTTCCGGATGCAGCGGATATTCAAGCCCGCCGTGCTGAAACGGATGTGTGCTTCTCCGTACCGCTGGTGGGGGGATCTTGACGAAGACCGCGCGGAGATCATTGCATATCTGGAATCGCGGACTCCGGAAGAAGCAAAACGGCTGAAAGGACTGTCGGGGTGAACGGAAGATGCTGAACGAAACGATGCCGGCGGGCGCTGCCTGCGAATATGAATCGCTCGGAAACGGGCTCTATGTCTGCCGTTCGGAGATCCACGGATTCGGAACGGACGCGTTTTTGCTGACGGGCTTCTGCAATTACCGCGCCGGAGACACCGTCTGCGATCTCGGCACGGGCTGCGGCATCATTCCCATGCTTATGCAGCGTGAAAAGCCCCCGCACAATATCTATGCGGTCGATATCCAGCCGGAAGCAATCGGACAGCTCAATCTGGGTATTGCAAAATGCGAGCGTCCCGTGAATATCACGCCGATCTGCGCCGATCTGCGCGAGCTATGGGAGGGAGCGCCGGTGCATCGGCTCGATCTCGTTACCTGCAATCCGCCCTATTTTGCGGAATCTGCGGGATTTCATTCACAGAATACCGCAAAGGAAATGGCTCGGCATGAGGTCTCCTGCGAAATCGGAGACATCTGTGCGGCGGCGGCGAAACTGCTGCGCTATCACGGACGGTTCTGTCTGTGCTGCCGTCCGGAACGCCTGACCGATGTCATGACCGCAATGCGTGCAAACAACATCGAACCGAAGCGTCTGCGGTTTGTCTGCAAAACGCCTGATTCTGCGCCGTGGCTCTTTCTCATGGAGGGCATGACGCACGCAAAGCCCTTTTTGCGCATTGAACCCGCGCTCTATATGCGCTCCGGCAGCGAAATGTCCGCAGAAGCAGCAGCACTGTGCCACTTTGGGGAATGAGGAATTAGGCGCTTCGCGTTCCTTGTGCCTTACAGAATGAAAATACCCGGCTCGCATTGACAGACTGCATCAACAGTCAGTGCCGCGAGTCGGGCGTTTCATTTTATACGAATCATGGAACGCGAAAACTCCTCACTCCTCATTCCTAATTTCTCACTTTTTTGGTCTGCTTTTGTTATATTCCCGCAGATAATTCCGTCAATACAGTCAGAGAAGGAGGTGAGGCGCGTGGATGACGCGGAAATCGTCAGGCTGTTCCTGAGAAGAAGCGAACGGGCATTGCAGGAAACAAGGAACAAATACGAATCCCTTTGCATGACCGTCGCGTACAATATGCTCGGTTCCCGTGAGGATGCGGAGGAATGCTTTTATGATGCGCTGATGTGTCTCTGGAACGCGATTCCGCCCGCCGAACCCAAATCTCTCGGCGCGTATCTTGTGACCGCAGTCCGGAATGCGGCACGGGACAAGCTGGCATACAATTCCGCAAAACGGCGCGGCGGCGGACAGCTTGACCTCGCAATTGACGAGCTTGCAAACTGTATCCCCGCAGCAGATCATCCTGACCAAATGCTGGACAGCATTGCGCTGCGCGATGCATTCAGGCGGTTTCTCACCACGCTGAAGCCGTCGGCGCGGGCGGTGTTTCTCCAGCGATACTGGATCTGCCTGTCCATAAACGAAATTGCTGCACAGACCGGTTATTCGGTCTCCCGTGTGAATATGTCGCTGATGCGCACCCGAAAAAAGCTCAAAGAATTTCTGGAAAAGGAGGAATTGCTATGAAACGGGAGGAGTTTTTCACGATCATGGACTGCGTTTCGGAGGAAGATGCTGCCGAAATGATGCGGTACTGCCGTTCTGAGCAGCTTCCTGACCGGGAGGAGGAGATCGTTATGACGAAACACACCGACCATGCTGAATCCGGAGGAAAACGCAGCAAGGGCATCGCGGCAGCGGTCGCGGCGGTTCTGGTCTGCGCGAATGTCGCGGGCGGCGCGTATCTGCTGCGGAACAGCAACACATCACCGGAAACTGGTTCCAATGCCGGTGAAAGTATTCAGACAGATGCGGTTGAAGTGGTGACTGCATCGGGACAGACGGAAACCGAGCCGGCAATAACGACGTCGGAAGCGGTTGAAGCACCGCAGTATGTGAAGCTGATGCAGGAATATTTCACGAAAACCGGCGAGGAGCCATGCACATTTGATTTCACCGGATATGGCAAGGATTTCGATATCCAGTGGGAAAATGATGATTATAAGCTGACGTTCCGTGCGGTGACGGGTTGTGAATGGGCGCTCTACTATTTCTATGATGTTGAACCGAAAAAGGGGCAGACATGGGAGCAGTTTGTTCAGGATAATCCGCATTTCCGGATGTATATCTCATCGGGATCGGAAAGCCCTTGGGAATCACAGTATACGATGGGCTGGTCAACCATGGATATGATGGGGCAGGACAAAGCACTTGACAACGGTGTCTGGCATTTCTGCACGTATTTGATGCCTCAGCCGGGTGTTCCGCTCTATATGAATTATACCAGTCTGTATTTCACTCTTGAGATACAAGGCTGCTCTGATGCAGTTCAGCCCACAGAAAAAGTCGCTCTGGATTTCTTTCAGTATCAGCATCCGATGCATGAACTGGAAACACCTGTCAGATTAGCAGATGTCTGTGAAGGAAAGATCATGACCGCAGCAGCCGGTGAACTGATGCTGACACAGCGTGCGGAGACGCCGTTCGGCGTATTCTACTGCGGTGAACCGGACGAATCCGCAGACAAAACAAATAACTTTACAGAGTATGCCTGTGCGAAGAAAGACGGCGAAACCCTCGCGGATTATGTGCCGTCTGAAAAGTATCAGCGTACAATCGGCAACGATATGATTGCGGTACAGTCGGATCAGCCTTCGATTGCAGAACCTTCCAATGTTGGAGTACAACAACAGATCCAGTTTATGAATCTGCTGTTCAAATCGCCGGTTCCGCTGAAAAATGCGAAGAAATCCGCGTCTGAGGATATGCAGGGAATCCAGATAATCCCCTCGGAAACAACGGAGTATGTGCAGCTGATGCAGGATTATTATACCAAGCTGAACGGTCAGCCCTGCACATATGATTTCACCGGAATGGGAATGGATATCAATGTTTCCTTTGAAGATGATTTGTATATCCTGACACACAAAGCCGTGGTCGGCTGCGACTGGTTCCTCTTTTATTTCTACGACATCACCCCGAAAGAGCATTTCTTTGAGCAGTACAACGGCAATTCAATATATTCGTCTGTTCGCGCAAAGAAAGGCGACAAGGAGATTGACGGATTTTCATCCATCGGTCCCGGCGAACTGATGCCCGGACTTGATCCGGATGTACCGGAAGACGGTGTCTTTCATTGTTACGTGAAGTACGTAAATGATGCCGCTGTGCCATTCTTCCACGGTGAGAACGCAGGTGCAGAGCTTGTTTTCCCGAATTATTCCACAGGGGAGGTTTTTCGAGTCGAATTTGTGCCCGAAGAGATCCCGCTGCAAAAAAAGGAATCGCCGAAAGTGGAGATTGATCCGCTTCTGAATTTGCGGGATAATGAAATGGGTGAGGCTAAGCGTTCGCTCTCCCTTTTCCGGCAGCGAAACACGGAGCATCCGCTGACACGCTGTGCGGATACGCCGTTCGGCAGGGTCTATTACAGCGACTGTTTTACACCGGACAGCGAATACCTGTACCAAAACTCGATGGATCCGGACAGATGTACGCAGGATTCTACGTTTTTGTCATATAACGGAATTGACAGTTCCATAACGAAGGAGTCTTTCTTCGGGGATCTGGGACCTGACCTCCTCGATCCCAACAAGTACCGCGTTTTCACACTCATTCTTCCGTATACTGTACCCGGAATGATTGATGCAGAATAAAGAACGAGAACAGCGGAACCCGTTCCGGTTCTTTCCTCCCCTGCCAGTATTTTTGCATTGCACAAAAGCAGCGCATCTGCTATAATATAAGCATACAAAGCAAGGAAGGAGGAACACAAAATGTGCTGCAATAGCTGGTTTCAGTCGCTCTGTGCGTTTCTGAAAAACATCTGCGGCGGATGCTGCTGATCCGTTCGTACAGCCGCCGAAGGCAACAAAGAAAAAGCGGGCAGACTCATCATGAGCCTGCCCGTTTTCGCTGCGGACGCAGATTACTGCATCTTGTAAGCGTCGATCATTTTCTTGCTGATATGTCCGGAACGCCGCCCATATCGCACGCCGTTCCGGATATAGGAAATCTCAGCAAACAGGTCAGTTTTGAGCTTGACCTCCAATTTCATGGAAGTGTCGTTCACCGGAACAACGTCGATGCGGTCGATGATCGCCTTTGTCATCTCGTCCACCTCATCATGCGACATCTGATGCCCAGGCGTATACATCGTGCGGAAATAATTCTCGATTTTCTCCATTTCCTTTGCGTAGTCGAAGGATTCTTCGGCCTTCTTCTCCAGTACGTTGATATCCTCTTCAAGCTGTGAAATCAACACGTTTGCGCCGTCGTTCCGCTCGCGGAATTCCTCTTTCGTAATCATGCTGTCTGTATACAAATCCAGCAGCTTTTCACGCTTGGCTTTTTCCTTGGTGAGCCGCACATTCAGTTCGTTGATCTGCTTCTGGATTCCGGCTTCGCGGTCACTTTCCCGATAGATGCGCATGAAGTCCGCGACATACTGCTCAATATTCCCGGCAATGCTCTGGAAATGCTCCGAAAGCATCTGATAGAGGTCATCCTCCATGATGGCAAATGACGCACAAGTCTTTGTGCCGAGCCGCTTTTTCTCGCTGCAAATCCACTGATAGACCGGCGCTCCTTTCGATACGCTGTTGGAGTAACTTGTTCGCCAGTACGGCTTCTCGTGCGCCTTGCACCAGATCTTTCCGGTGAACACGCTGTTGTCCTTGAACGAACGCTCCCGCGACTTGATGGCGATGCTGCGCTCACGGAAGATCTCGTTCGCTTTCTCCCACACTTCCTCCGTCACGATCGCCGGAACGGTTTCGCCGGTCTCGTCTTTGTACATCGTCCATTCGCTCTCCGGCAGGAACCGCTGCTCACGGGTGCGGTGGTCGATCACCTTGACCTTGTTGCCGCAGTAGCAGCCCTTGTATTTCGGGTTCTGGAGAATGTTGTTGATCGTGTTGTGGTGGATGCGGGTGCCGTTGCGTCCGCGATACCCCTTGTCCCACAGGATCCGTTCGATCTTGCGTGAGCTGTAATTGCCTGTGCTGTAGAGCGAGAAGATCAAGCGCACCATTTCCGCCTCTGCTTCATTGATGACAAGGCGGCAGTCCTGCTTGTCATAGCCGAAAATCCGGCTGTTGCCCAGCACATGGCCGCTTTCGATCGCACGTTTATGTCCCCACCGCACGCGCTCGGACAGCTTCCGCACCTCGTCCGCCGCAATACTGGACATAATCGTCAGGCGCAGTTCGCTGTCGGTGTCAATCGTGCAGATGTTGTCATTCTGAAAAAAAACACCGACTCCTGCACGGAGCAGTTCCCGGGTGTAGGTCAGGCTGTCGACGGTGTTTCTGGCAAACCGGCTGACCTCTTTTGTCAAGACCAGATCGAACAGTCCCGCTTTACCGTCTTCGATCATGCGCATGAAGTTGGCACGGTTCTCCGCCGCTTCACCGCGCACACGGTCAACATAGCCTTCCACAAACCTCCAGTTCGGATTCTTCTGGATCAGCTCTGTGAAATAGCTGATCTGATTCTCGATGGAGTTTTCCTGCTCCTCTTTGCTGGTGGACACGCGTGCGTAAAAGGTCACGCGCAGGTTGAGATCGAAGATGGTCTTTCGTTCCAGCTTCATCTGATTGGCTGTTGTATAGATATCCATTTGCTCTGCCTTCCTTTCCGGTGCGGTCACATTACTATTATCATATCACGTCAAAGACATTTTGTCAATACCTTTTTATGAATTGAACAGGCAGCATTGCGCTGCCTGTTCAACGTCACGGGTTTATGCGATTTTCTCCGGTTTGGATTCATGCATTTTCTCGATCAGGGTGATCATTCTGCTGAGCTTTGCAGAATCAATCATCCCTTTTCGATGGAGAAGCCGCGCCCACGCAGTCAGCGTAAGCTTTTCCATCGTGAGCTCCTGAAAACTGGATTTCTTCATTCAAATCGCCTCCTTTGTTAGTATGAACTGGAAAACCATCGGTATACAATAATCAGAGTGCTTTTCGCTTGACAAAGCACGGATGCTGCCGTATAATAGGATCATACCCCGAAGATCGTATCCTCGAAAGGCTGCACCCGCCCGATGGTCGTGGCAGGCAGGTTGCGCTCCGCTTCCTTGGAATACAGCTGGCCTTTGATAATCGCATCGCCGCGCTCCAGCATATCAAATAAGGCCAGATCCTTCTTACCGAAACGAAGCTCCTGGGCCACAAGCGGCTCAGAGTTCTGCGTCGGACGAAGGAAAATCTGGGTTGCTGCCTTGCCCATCGTCTTGCCGAGGTCGGTGCTGCGAGCGTGAAAATCCTGCGTTGCGCCGTAGAAGGACAGATGCAGCTTACGCCCTTCCTTCATGATTTTGCGGATTGGGCTCCCCTCTCCGAAATTCTGATTCTGGATCTCATCCATAAACAGGTCGATCGGTGTTGTTGTGTGTTCGACTTGATACACAAACAGCGTATGGAGCAGCATATCGACCAGCTGGTTGGCCTGATCACAGCTTGCGGAATTCAGTGTAATAACCAGAATCGGCTTGGAATTCTCCAGAAAATCGAACCAGTTGCCGCGCTTCATGCCGTACCCGACAATATCATCGAACAAGGGCTCGAGCCGATTGAGAAGACTGACATTTTTTGTGTCTCCTTCGCGGAACAGCGCCAGAAGCTGTGCCAGGTCGAACAGTTCACCAAATTTCAGTTCAGAAAGGATTTTTGAAATGCCCGTCCGAAGTGCGTTGGTCTGCGGTGCGGAGAGCTCCCCTACCCCGGCCTTCAAAACATCCAGCAGTTCGCGCTTCTGTGTCGGCAGCTGTGCCTGCCGGTGGAACTCGAAAAGGTTGACCGGGATCCCATTGGTTTCAATCGCGTGGAAACAGATGTTCTGATCCACGAAACTTTGCGGCAGGTTCTGGCAGAGCGATTCATACGTGAAGGAGCGGCTTGTGTCCAGCACCACAACACGGTGCCCGAGCACAGCGTTTTTCGCGAGCAGCTGGCACATCAAAAAGGATTTGCCGAAACCTGACTGACCTGTGATATGGCAGTTGTTGTTTTCGCATAATTCGTATTCGATCTTCCGCCCAGCAACCAGACCGTTCGTATTGCTCAACAGCGGCAGAAAACCGAATGCCGGGATTTCACTGTGTGAGAGCCAGAACTGTTTTTGTTCCATATTTGCGAGATAATCAAGGATGTCCGCATCAAGGATGTCACTGCAGATGTCATACCAATACAGCCGGATGTGCCTGCCTGACAGTGTGTGTGCGTCGATCGGGTGCGTGTCGCCATCTTTTCTGTCAAGCACGCCCTCAGCCGCTAAGGAAGCGATCAGGCTTTTCTTGTTGTGTGTGGCGCTCATTCCCGCCAGAACGCCTTCCAGCATTTCGGCGCTCAGATACAGACGGTTCCCAGAGACGATAGCCGTTGGCTGGTCGATATCTATTTGGAGATTGTTGCGTCGGCAGACGGCAGAAAACTCGCCGGAGCGGAACTTTGAACTCAGAACAGCAGCAAAATCCTGCTGGATTGCCCGATCCGTGGTTACCACATCGGCTGTTTGCTGTTCCAATTCATCCAAGAAAATGGCAAATCCATCACCGGAAATATCAAAGCTGCAAACCTTCCTCAACACCATGAGCGCGAGATCCAGAATTGTGTTTGTCGCTGCAAACTCCGAATTCTGAACTTTAACCCTTTCAGCGTATATTTTTTCGATTAAGCATAATGCTTCCGCTTGAAACTGCGGTCCTGCACTCGAAATCGATGCAATCAGCTCCCCCTCCAATTCGGAGTTCACGCGTGTAATCTGTTCGTTGTCTACTGTCAGCTGTACGCCTTCCGTGGACAGTGTGATCACGCGGTCGGAATCCAGTCTTTTGGCGGTATAAGCACCATTGGGGGAGATGACGGCAACGATATTCCGACCACTCTCAACGTCATTGAGGTCCCTGCGGACTGCTTTGGTAAGCAATTTCAGCCCATCGAGACGCTTGTGTTCCTCATCCGCGAATGTCCGATCCACAACGACCGCGATCCCATCCCAGACGTCGGACACGTAACCGAGCAGAACATCTGATTTAGATTCGAGGCAGGGCGGCGGGTAGTTTGCAAAATCATTTGCATTGAGAAGCGCGTTCAGCTGCTGCTCTGAAGCGCCTGCTGATGGCTGAATGAGCCAGAGCATCTGTGAATCCTGAATATGCTTCGGCGCAAATGCTAAGAAGATCGAACCGATTTTCAGCAGGCCGATCAGTTTCAACACTGGATGCTTCGTAAAAATTTCAGCCCAATCCGCCAAAACTTCGCATAACGGGCGGTTTTTCTGGGGAGGACGGCGCATCCGGACACTCCTTGGAAAGATTTTTTTTGCAAACAAATCGTTCTGCGGTAACACAGCAAATGTCAGCTTGTTATCCAGGGTTACGTTAAACCCTTGGTGCAGAAAAAACCAGATTTTTATAGGAGATGCGAACGATTTTAGCAGAAAGACGAGCAAGCTGTTCACTTGCGCTCTGGTACATCCCGGATACGGAATAAAATCTGGAAAATACGCCCAGACCATCTGAGAATTATACGCTCCTGCAGGAATGACGACCGTGTGATTTCCGCGGCGATCTACATAATCTACCGCGACGTTCCTGAGCTCGTCCTCGCCGTTGGCATAGTAGAAGCGCTCATCTGTGATGGTGATACCGGGTATGAGTGGCGTCTGGCGCTTCAGGCGCATCCCACGGTACTGCACGAGCATCCAGCGATCGCTGACCGCATCAAAATGGTAAGCGTTCTCTGCCAGTGTGTCGTCTGCATAAGACATCGTCGGTCTGATTGGCTCCGAGCTGACATACCGCCATGAGCACCCCGGCGGCAGAGCCAATGGCGCATTCGGCGGCAGACTCGGAGACGGACAGTTGAAAGAAAAATTGAACGGATTCATGTCTGACCTCCTTGAAAAAAGTATTGGATTTTTTCAAAATCTCAGGTCGCAGAGCCACCGCCGTTCGCAAAATTCTGAAAACGCCGGCTTTTTCAGCTTTTTTGAAAGCGGCAGTTCGATTTGACCTGAGTTTTTGTCCGAATAGGTGCGTTTTTCCCGCGATGGAGCGGTACACACCGTTCATCCGGAACAATTCCATAGTATCACATCGGAGGCCAAAAATCTATAATTCAGACGGTCCGTGACCTATCACGAGCTGGTTGGACCACAAACCATCCATATAGAAATCCTAAATGAAGAAAGGTGAAACAAATGTTTTTTGCTGAATTTGTTCAAGAATTGCACAAATATATCAGGGAGCCAAAAGGACAAGACTCGTTCTTAAAGAAACTATTCGAAAGTGCCTTGCCTCAAAACCTGTACAGATATATCCCCTCATCTTCGTCGTTGAAACGTTGTTACAAAGGAAAAACTGATGACCAGGACAAAGTCACGGCGGATCATAACTGGGATTCTGCTTATACTATTTGCAAGGGTTATCAGCCTGAGGAGTTTGCCAAATTCATTAAAGCTAAAGCAGAAGAGGCGAACTGTGTAAACGAACTGTGTTCTGCATTTCAGGATGAGCTGCCAGAGATCACGGTTGAGAATTATCCGTCTCAATTAGCGGAGCTTATGGGGAAAATCCTGAAAGAGGCTGCTAATCAGAATGAACGTAAGCCCATGACAAAGCCAGCGCCCACTTCGAAGCAAGATACACAAGAAGCCGTTGCCAATACTGCGTCATGGAGAATGCTCGAGCAGGACAGAAATGCGATTGCCGATATCCTGAAAAAGATCTATGATAAACTTGGAACCATGCTCAAACGGCTGAGCGATATCCCGATTTGGTATCAGTTGCCCAGAGATAAGCAAAGAGAAATATATGCAAATGACCAAAAAGGGATAACTGAGCTGATGGAAATCTGTAAAGAGCTGCAATTTTATACGGAACGATATCCTCAGTATTCAGATCTGCTTGCTGTGATAGCATATGCGGAACCACTGAACAACGCTTATGCGGCCTACTTTTATCCGAACGACAGAGAGGGAGAAGAGAGATTTGCCGCCGCGTATGAAACCTTTGAGAAGGCTCTGCAAGATTGTTCACGAAGCATTGTCAACATTTAACCGACTTTTTGAGAATGCCTGCCGGCTCTCTCCGGCAGGCATATACTATTTATAATATAATCAGATCAGTCAGATGGGTTCGTACACACTCAGATCTTCGCCGTAGCTGTCTGGGTGCATTAAATAGTCCTCGATCTCGTCGTAGGTGAAGCCGAGTTCACGCAGATACTGGATTGTCTCCGGATCGACACCGAAATAGCCGCAAAGATCAGATAGCGTGATGTAGTCATCCTCCGGTTCATCTCTCCGCTCCGCGTAATCCCAGTCATACAGATACGGGCGGAACCATCGGCCATACAGCCCATGATCCTCCTGAACCGTGAACTTGTCACGTGTGATTGTTCCGTCAGGCGCAATCCGGAGCAGCTCACCTTCTGAAATCGGAATGACCTCATACTTCGGGAAGCGCACAGACAGTTTTCGGAAAGCTGCGGCCATGATCTCCTTCGTGGAGCTATAAACGAACAAACCGATCGACGGGAAATGCAAAAGGTAGAGAGGGCTCTCCCCCTTAATGATATACAAGCTATCATGTGCATCCAGCAACGTAAAGGTGAATGAACCACGCACTTTCTCGGCAGCATAACGCAAGCTGTCAAAGGTCAGATCGCCCTGAGCTTCGATGACCTGAACCGCAACAAAGCTGTCCGTTTCGATGGCAGTATCCGGCAGGTGGAGCTGCTGGCGAAGTATATCATCGTTCCAGATAACGCCGTTATGTGCAAGAGCGAAGTCAGTACCAGCGTGACCTCTGAAGGGATGGTTATTCCAGTTGCATTTCTGGTCTCCCTGTGTCGTGAAGCGTGTATGCCCCATGACAGCGGTTGTTCCGTTCGGAATCCGGAAATGCAGCTTATGCGCCGGCTTCGGGCGCTTGAAGATTCTGAGGGCATCATTATAATTGTACGCGATCCCGGATGCATGCGTTCCGCGCACCTCGGATGCATTGGCAAGTGCCTGTACCAACTTTTGCAAGGTCTTCCATGGTACACGCTTTCCGTAATCAAAGTAACCATAAAGAGCGCACATCAGCAGCTCCCCCTTTCTTGTTTAAAGCATCTGCCGTTCACAATTCCAACGCAGATTTTCAGTAACACAAGCAGGATAAAACGTAAGGTTTTTCGAATAGACTCCATCACAAATCATCCTCGCTTTCCACTTCATCGTTGATATAGAGCCTCCGCTCTCGCAAATAACGAATCAGCTCCGGT
Organism: Oscillospiraceae bacterium; assembly: GCA_017550355.1. GTDB lineage: Bacteria > Bacillota > Clostridia > Oscillospirales > Ruminococcaceae > Firm-04. The sequence continues at coordinate 24,317 of JAFZPL010000032.1, forward strand.
TCCGTCACGGTCTGGACAAATTCGCTCCAGCTCTGCCGCTCAATTTCTTCCTCGGATCTGGTCAAGGCAATGTCGATAATATGATTCACGAGCTGCAATGTGGCGAACAAGGTATTGAGTTTGAGTGTCCCCCTAAAAAGCCGGAATTCCACAGTTGAGAACGGGCACAAGTTGATCGCCGCATATCTTCCGAGGTTGCCCTTCTTGGCTTTGGACATGATTTCCTTTCCGGTTTTCTCAAATCCGTAGCGTGCGGCCCAGCGGTTCATACTGTAAAGACTGCGGCGGGAGAATGTGAACAGCTCCGCCCAATGCGTTTCCACGAAAAATAGGATGCGCTCGATCACACGTTCCTGCGCTTCGGAATCTTCACCGAGTGCGGTTCTGTTTACGTGGACATGAAGCCCACAGGTGCTTGTCATGTGAGATTTGTAGCC
>JAFZPL010000033.1 GCA_017550355.1 Oscillospiraceae bacterium
GAGGTCATCGGTTCGGGCGGCAAGGTCATCCAGAAGATCTCCGCTGAGTGCGACGTCAAGATCGACATCAGCGAGGACGGCAATGTGTTCGTCTCCGGCATTGATCTGGCACATGCACAGAAGGCGATCCAGATCGTTGACACCATCGCAAACGGCCCGGAGATCGGTGCGATCTACAAGGGCAAGGTCACGGGTATCCAGAGCTTCGGCGCATTCGTTGAGATCGTGCCGGGCAAGGAAGGCCTCGTGCATATCTCCAAGCTGGACAAGAGCCGCGTCGAAAAGACCGAGGATGTTGTCTCGCTGGGCGATGAGATCGTTGTCAAGGTCATGGAGATCGACGATGTGAAGGGCAAGATTTCCCTCTCCCGCAAGGATGCACTCGCAGAGCTCGAAGCAAGAAAGCAGCTCAAGCAGGACTGATCGAATAACAAAAACCCGCCGGAATCCGCGTGATTCCGGCGGGTTTTTGTTGATAGAAATAGAAGCAGTATCTCCGATGGATTTATAATGGGGCTCCGCCCCAAACCCCGTTTAAGGGATCGTATCCATCTGGCAGGGACATGGCGGATTTGTTATTCTTCGGGCAGATAGCCGGCGCAGGTCTGCTCCATGATCTCCCGCGCCAGTTCGGGCGGTTCATCCAGTTCACAGACAGCCGCGTGGTAATGACCGCCGCCGCCGTGCAGCGCACAGATCGCCGCTGCGGAGATATCCCCGCCTGTCCGCATCGAACAGCGGGAGCGTCCGTCCGGCAGTTCGCGCACAGTCACGCCGATCAGCATTTCCTCGTACTGCTCCACAAACGAATTGATGCCCTCCAATTCGGAATCCTCGATCTCCGCACGGCGCAGATCCGCCTGCGTGATAATGCCGGTCATGAGCCTGCCGTCATGCGTGATATGCAAACTCTCACGGAGCGCATCCTCGATCATTCTGCGTCCCCGCGGCTTCACAAAGGTATTGCGGCGGCTGATCCCGAAGATGTCCGCGCCCAGCCGCGTCAGTGCTGCCGCAGTTTCAAAGGACTGTGCCGTCGTATCGGAGGTGCGGAACCGCTGCGTGTCCGTGATGAGCGCGGTGTAGAGCAAATCGGCGATCTCCTTGGTAACGGGAATTTTCATGGCGCAGATCAGCTTGAAAATGATCTCGCTGCATGCGCCGCAGTCTTCCTCGACATATTTATAATCGGCTTCAATGGAGTTGTTCCGGTGATGGTCGATGCAGAACGTGAAGTGCTGATCTGCAAAATTGCCCGTGCGGTACGGCGAGACGGCATCCAGCGTGAAATAGACGGGATCCGCGATCTCATCCAGCGGCACACGGTCAGTCAGATAACGGTGAATGTTCGGGACGGGATCGCGTCCGGTGACGGTGCAGCGCTTTCCTGCGGCTTTGAGCGCCAGTGCCAGCGCGAACGCCGAACCGATGCAGTCTCCGTCCGGACGAATGTGATAGACGATGCAGAGATCATCCGCAGCAAGCAGCTTCTCTGCAAATGTTTCAAGCGATACTGTCATAGGCGCCTCCTTTGTTCGTTTTCGTTTCGTTGTATTTTGATGCTCTTTGCGCCGCCAATTTGTCAACACAGTTACGGAACATATCACGCCCGGCTCGCAGCGGCAAGTCGGGCGTATTTTTGATTCACAGCATATCTCAGCTTTTGGACGGCAGACTGATCTCGTAGCGCTGTCCCAGCTTCGCCTCAAATTCTGCCAGCGGCAGCGGTCTGTCGAAGAAGAAACCCTGCGCAATATGGCAGTTGTTCACGCTGAGCAGTTCCAGCTGCTTTGCGGTCTCAACGCCCTCCGTGATGCACTCCAGCCCGATGTCCAGTGCCATGGAGACAACATGCTTATACATCAGCGCGGTCACACCGTTTTCGCTGTCGCAGTCATCCGGCAGGAAGCAGCGGTCGATCTTCAGCACATCCCACGGGATCTCGCGGATCAGGTTCAGCGAGGAATAACCCATGCCGAAATCGTCGACGGAGGTGTAGATGCCCTCCGTGCGCAGTCCCGTCGCGACGCGCGTGAGGTCGCGGAATTCGACGTCGGTCGTCGTTTCAGTCAGCTCAATCTCGATCAGCCCGTGCGGCACATTGTTCCGGTCAATGATCTCCAGAATATGCTCCTGCAAATCCAAATCGACCAGATTTTTCCGCGAAAAGTTCACAGAGATGCGGACAGGCTCCCTGCCCTCATCGATCCAGCGGCGGATATCGCGGCAGACCATATCCAGCATATAGAAATCAAGCCGGCAGATATCGGTGTTCTGCTCCCGAACGGGAATAAATTCGCCCGGTGAGACCATTTTGCCGTCGTGGAACCAGCGGCAGAGCGCCTCCGCACCGACGATGCGTCCGTCGCGGATATCGACCTTCGGCTGATAGAACACCCTGAATTCCTCCGCTTCGATCGCATGCGGGAATACACGCTGGATCTGCATGATCCGGTCGCGTGCCTTCATCATCTCCTCGTTGCAGAAGACGACCGTACTCGTATCGCCGCGGCGTGCAAGCATGGATGCGGGCATGACCTTGTCCATGATCGAACCGGCGTTGCTCCATTCGAAGCCATCCGGTATCATGAACACGCCCGCAGAAGCCGATACATTCACGCGCTTTTCGCCTTTCGTGTCGTAGCAGACCGGGATCCCGCGGATCACCTTCAGCACAGCATCCATCTTTTCTTTCGGGAACAGTGCCGTGAAATTGTCGCCGCCCGCACGGCAGAATGTCCCGCCCTCGCCGGCAGCCTCCTTGAGCGCATTGATATAGTTGCGCATGACAACATCGCCGAGCGCTCTGCCGATATCCTGATTGATCACGGAAAAATGGCGCAGATTGAAATGCATTGCGGCATAATCGGAAAGCTCACCGTTGAAATCGTGCTGATCGACCGAACGGACGAGATAGCGGAGATTCGGATAACCTGCTTCATCATAGAAACCGACCTGCTCGATTGTCATTGCCATGCGGTTGCGGGCAATAAAGCTGATGATCGCACGCATCACGAGATCGACCTTGTGCAGCTCATCGGTCGAAAGCGGCGGTTCCTCGCTGGACATATAGACCTCAGCGCTGATGATCGCACCGGTTTTGGTGGAAAACTCCCTTTCGTATGCAATATAATCGCCGCGGCCTGTATCATAGTCGCAGTTGATTATGCCGTCGCCGCGTTTCCTGTGGCTCTCGCTGCGGTAGAATTCCGTCACGCCCTTTTCGACTCGCAGCAGCTTGCAGAGTAATATGATATACCGGACAAATTCATCGCGGTTATAGCTTTCAAACCGGGTAGCACACTCAACGAGCGCTTCAAACAGCTCGTGAAACTTCTGTTCTCTTTCTCTTTCCATACGGACTCCTTTCCCTGCCCGCGCATCCAATGCAGCCGCGCAGACAGTGATTCTCCGATTCCGGTGATAAGTAATATATCATTATTATACACTATTTCACCGAAAAAGTCAATATGCATATGCTGAATAATGGACAAAATTGCAAAAGGACAGATTTGCCACCGTTTCGGTGCGGTTCAGATGGGAAATTGTACGATATCACCCATATTCCTGCCCGAACAGCTGCGTTCTCCCCGCATGCAGAACGGGAAAAGAAGGGCTGATAGAACAATTTTCGTCAAAAAGCTGAAAATCATAACATTTATTTTGCTTTTACATATTTCCGGCTGAAAATTCCGTATTCCTGTTGACAAACCAACAATTATATGGTATAATAGCGATAATTTTATAAGATAGATATCTTATAAAATTGATAGTCTGCATCTCATTTTGCAGGCATCTCATCCTGTTTTCAAGGCAGCTGTGCTTCCGCGCCCTGCCTGAATTAAAATTTCTTAATAAAGGAGTTTGAAGAAAATGAACAAGAAGCTCGTATCCTCTCTTGCTGCCCTCGCGGTATTCCTGATGCCGTTCGGTTCAGCAAACGCAGCAGACGCCGGTTCGGCGATCGAAATCGCATCCGTTACTGCGGAAGCAGGCAAGGACATCCAGGTCCCGATCAACATCACTGCGAACAGCGGTATCATCGCAATGGCCATCACTGTGGACTATGATGCGACGAACCTGAAGCTGACCAAGGCAGAGGACAAGGCTCTGTTTGCTGATATGTCCTACACGGGCAGCGGCTCTATTGATCTCGTCCCCTACCGTCTGATGTGGGACAGCCTTGCAAGCGCTAACTACACCAACGTCGGTGAGCTCGCAGTTCTGACCTTCCATGTGTCTGAGACTGCAGCACCGGGTGAATACCCGATCAAGCTCGTTGTCGAGCAGGACAACACCTTCGATGTGAACCTCGATGAAGTCGCATTCACAACTGTGGACGGCAAGATCACTGTCGGCGGCGGCGCTGTGACCACTACTGAGGCTCCGGTCGTCACTACTTCCGCAGCTCCGGTTGTCACCACTTCCGCAGCTCCGGTCGTCACCACATCCGAGGCTCCGGTCGTCACCACCTCCGAGGCTCCGGTCGTCACCACCTCCGAGGC
>JAFZPL010000034.1 GCA_017550355.1 Oscillospiraceae bacterium
CGTTACCTGAGCAAGATTCTCGAAGTCTCCGAAGCGGATATCCGCAATGCACGCTATGAGGCAGGCATCCGCGAGGGCTGGGAGGGCGTACACGTTTCCGGTACGAAGGACAGCGCGTACTACTACTCCTCCTACCACATCGAGAAGGACGAGAGCCCGTGCAACGATGACCGTCCGAAGATCATGATTCTCGGCGGCGGCCCGAACCGTATCGGTCAGGGCATCGAGTTTGACTACTGCTGTGTTCACGCGGCACTCGCACTGAAAGATCTCGGATTTGAGACCATCATCGTCAACTGCAATCCGGAGACCGTTTCCACCGACTACGATACCTCCGATAAGCTCTATTTCGAGCCGCTGACGCTCGAAGACGTTCTCCAGATTTACGAGAAGGAGAAGCCCGTCGGCGTCATCGCACAGTTCGGCGGTCAGACGCCGCTGAATCTCGCGGCTGACCTCAAGAAGAACGGCGTCCGCATCCTCGGCACCTCTCCGGAGACCATCGACCTCGCGGAGGACAGAGATCATTTCCGCGCTATGATGGAGCGTCTCGGCATTCCGATGCCGGAATCCGGTATGGCTGTCACCGTTGACGATGCGCTGAAAATTGCAAACGAGATTGGCTATCCGGTCATGGTGCGTCCGTCCTACGTGCTCGGCGGCAGAGGTATGGAGATCGTCCACGATGACGATATGATGCGCGTCTACATGTCCGCAGCAGTCGGCGTGACACCGGACAGACCGATTCTGATTGACCGCTTCCTGCATCACGCAACCGAGTGTGAAGCAGATGCGATTTCCGACGGCAAGCACTGCTTCGTTCCGGCGGTTATGGAGCACATCGAGCTTGCGGGCGTTCACTCCGGCGACTCCGCATGTGTGCTGCCGTCCCTGAACCTCAGCGCAAAGCATGTTGAGACCATCAAGGATTACACCCGCAAGATCGCTGTCGAGATGGGCGTTTCCGGTCTGATGAATATGCAGTATGCAATCGAGGATGACACGGTTTACGTGCTTGAAGCAAACCCGCGTGCATCCAGAACCGTTCCGCTGGTTTCCAAGGTCTGCGCGATCAACATGGTTCGCATTGCAACGCAGATCATGACCGCAGAGCTGACCGGCAAGCCGTCTCCTGTTCCGACGCTCAAGGACAAGAAGATCCCGCATTACGGCGTCAAGGAGGCAGTCTTCCCGTTCAACATGTTCCAGGAGGTCGACCCGGTGCTCGGACCGGAGATGCGTTCCACGGGCGAAGTGCTCGGCATTTCCCCGAACTTCGGCGAATCCTACTACAAGGCACAGGAAGCAACCCAGACCAAGCTGCCCGCAGGCGGCACGGTGCTCGTTTCTGTCTGTGATATGGATAAGCCGGAGCTCCTGCCGCTCGCAAAGAAGCTCGACGAGCTGGGATTCAAGATCCTCGCAACCGGCAGAACCTTCGATATGATCGCAGAGGCAGGCATCAAGGCGGAGAAGATCAAGAAGCTCTATGAGGGCAGACCGAACATCACCGACGCTATGACCAACGGCAAGATCAATCTCATCATCAACACGCCGGCCGGTGCGGATTCCCTGCACGATGACAGCTATATCCGCAAGGCTGCGATCAAGTACCGCATCCCGTATATCACAACAATGGCAGCGGCGTTTGCATCTGTTGAAGGCATCCACGCGATCCGCGAACAGGCAGACACGCTGAACGTCAAGTCCCTGCAGGAATTCCACAAGCAGATCACCGAATAACCAACAATACGCACAAGGGAGCAGCCGAACACTGCTCCCTCATGTGCTATGAATCAGGCAGGTGTATTTTATGGCGCAGGAACATTACAGACTTTCGCAGGCTGAGATCAACGCAGTGATGGAAAGGCTGAAATATCTGAAGGGTACTCGCCGCAGCGAGATTTGTGAAGCGCTGGCGAGAGCAAGGACGATGGGCGATCTGTCCGATAATGAGGAATATGATCGGGTGAGATACGAACAGGCGAGCGTGGAGGCAGAGATCGAGATGCTCGACCGGAAGCTGACGCTTGCGCTGAAGCTGTCGATCGATCCGAGCGGTAATCATAAAGTATGATCCATATCAAACCGCAGCCGCATGTGCTGTGAAACCCCAAGAGGAGGTATTTACGATGGCTCAGGAATACAGAGAGAAAATGACACAAGCGCAGTTCAATGCGCTGCAGGAAAAGCTCGCTTATCTGAAGGGCGAACGCCGTACTGAGATCGCAGATCAGCTCGAAGAAGCGAGAAGCCACGGTGACCTTTCTGAAAACGCGGAATACGATGAGGCACGAAACGAGCAAGCGCGTCTGGAAGCGGACATTGCACAGCTCGAATATACCCTCGACCGCGCAGAGATCATCCAGAATATCACGAATGACGTGGTGAGCACCGGCTGTACGGTGAGACTCCGCCGTCTGCCGTTTAACGGTCAGCCGGAGAAGCAGGAAACGCTCGCGATCGTCGGCCGAAGCGAGGCAAACTACGCGGAGCATAAGATCTCCGATGACTCTCCGATCGGCAAGGCATCGCTCGGCAAGCGCGTGGGCGATGAATTCCTCGTGGAAGCGCCCGTCGGCACGATGACCTTCGTTGTGGAGGAGATCATCATCACCGATGAGATGACCAGCGCAATGAAAAAAGACGCCTGATCACACAATAAAAAGCAGCCGGAGCATTGCGCTCCGGCTGCTTTTTAGTTCTTAGAATCGGTGTCGGGATAAACGACATCTTTCACGTATTGCCACGGGATATCCGCGGATTGCCATACGCCGTTTGCGGATATCTGGAATAAATATCCGTCCGCAGCCATTCTTGCCGCATCGATCACCAGCACGACCGGTTTGCCGTGCCGTTCGCCGACCTTGCATGCGGTTGGGATATCGCCGGAGAGATGAACGTAATTCCGCGACATGCGTTTGATGCCGTTCTGCCGGATGCTCTCCAGAAAGCGCGCTGCCGTGCCGTGATAGAGTTCGGCGGGCGGGATGCGTTCCTCCATTTCCAGCTCGACATCAATGCTGTGTCCTTGATTGGCACGGATGTATTTGCCGTCCGGCGAGATGCTGTACCGCTGCTTGCGGTCTTCCCGGACGATCCGTTCAAGCGTTTCGCGGTTGATCGCCGTACCGTGGGCGCGGGATTTTGTGATCAGCTCGTCGATATTTGCCCAGCCGCCCTTTGTCTGTACGGTTAGACCGATCGTTTCCGGTTTGTGCCGGAGCAGAAAGCTAAGGAATTGGCTGAGACTGGTGTCGTTTTTTTGTTTCATGGGTGTATCCTCAATTTTCCGGTATGCATTCACTGGAAGGAGGAAGGTTCTGCGTTGGAGAGCAGCATGCCTGCGTTGTTTTTGACGCGGCGGTAGATCTGTGCGGGGAGACTGCGCTGCACCATGCGCATGGCTTCGGTGAAATGCAGCGGTTCCTCAACGGAGCGTGAGCCCGTCGCAATGAACTGCGCGTAGGAATTGGCAAGCAGATAAAGCGAGAGCTTTCTGCTTTCGGGTTGGAGCAAACCATTCACGGAGATCTGCATGAAGATCTCGCTTTGCCGCAGCTCAATCCAGTTTTCAGGCGACCAGCTTTCAAAATAGCGGTCGATATCCACAGCGATGGGGCAGAGCCCGGACACGATCCGCAGCTTTTTCAGTTCCTCACAGAATTCTGCGGTGGGCGGTGCAGGCGGCAGATCAATCAGGATATAATTGCAGCCGCCGATCGCAAACTTGGCGAGCTCACGCGGATGTGCCTGACAGTAATCATACGGCACGACCGCACCCGGCACGATGCGCATGGGCTGTGCCGCTTCCGAAAGGCGTTCGATCGCGGCATCGCGCAGCTGCAGAAAATCTTCCTGACTGCACTGCTCCGGCTGAAAATACGGTGCTGCAACGGCGAGCTTGATATTCCCCTCGCGCTGTGAGGTCACGCGTTCTGCTGCCTCCGCTTCCGTAAGGGGACGGCTGCCGATGCCGGACAATCCCGGCAGAATATTTGCGTGGATATCCACATAGTAATTCACAGACTGTCCCTCCTTAGTGGAATATGGATGATATGCCGGATATGACACATTTATACATTTTCTATTTTAGCATAGATTTCCATATTTGTCAATGGAAAAAGCGTGAAAAAATGCACGGAACAGGGCCTCCGTTCCGTGCATTTTTAATATACATATTGTATTTATGATGCGGCAATGCTCTTCAGCAGCTCGACTGTATCGAACACGTCGATCTCGCCGTCGCCGTTGACATCCGCCGCAATGAGCATCGCATCGTTGGTTTTCACGGTTTTGTCCTCCGTGATGATGCGTGCAAGCAGGATCGCATCCTGCACATTGGATCTGCCGTCGCTGTTGAGGTCGCCGCGGATCGGCGCCTGAACCGGTGCTGCACCGAGCGACGCAAAGGGAAGATTCTGCTTTTTGGCAAGGGTTTCCGCAGTGGATCCGTCATAGCCGAAAATCTTGCAGGCGGTCGGCGTCTGGGTACCGGATGTCACGAGACCTTCAACGATGGATGCCTTCGGATTGTAGATGTAGATCTCTTCCATATGTGCGCAGGAATCGAACGGCTTATAGATATTGCGGACGCTTGCCGGGAAAGAAACGGATTTGAGCGAGCTGCATTCCCAGAAAGAGAACAGGACGCTGACGATCGTATCCGGGATTGTGACAGATTCCAGTGCAGAGCAGCCAATGAACATGAACTGTCCGATGGTCTCCAGACCGGAACCGAGCGACACGTCTCTGAGACTGGTACATTCCTCAAAGATGTTGCTTCCGATGTCTGTCAGCTTTCCGGGGATGCTTGCGGTGATAAGACCGGAATACGCGAATGCGGAACTGCCGAGCGATGTGAGCTTCGGCGGGAGCACGGCTTCCGTGAGCGATGTGCAGCGGTAAAAGGCGTTGTGCTTGATCGCGGTCACGGAATTGGGAATCGAAACGTCGGTGAGCTTGCTGCAGTCGGAGAACATGTAGCTCTCGATCGTCTTGAGCTTGTTCGGCAGCGTGATGGACGTGAGACTTGCGCAGTTGTAGAATGCGCTGCCGCCGATTGTCGTGACGGAGTTCGGGATCGTAATTGCCGGAAGTGTACCGCAGTTTTTGAATGCGCTCGAGCCGATCGCGGTCAGCGAACTCGGCAGCGAAACGGATTTCAGGCTGCGGCAGTCCTGAAATGCGCCGTCATAGATAGATTCGACGCCATTCTCGATGACCACCTTTTTGATCGCTTTCTTCTGTTCAGAAGTGCCCTGCCACGGTGCGCTTGTCATTTTGCCGCTGCCCTTGACCGTCAGCGTGCCGTCGCCGCCGAGCGTCCACGAGAGCTGATCGCCGCAGGTACCGGCGTCCGCAGCAAGCGCGGTGATTGCTGTCTCCTGTGCCGGACACACAAAAGACGCGCCTGTGCAAAACAGTACTGCTGCCGCACAGACAGAAAAGAATTTGTTCATGTAATTTGCCCCCTCATGCAAATTGTATTATCTATATTATACCATGATATCTGTTGTTTGTCAAGGAAATTCCGTAAATTTGCACGGAGAATTTGCGTATCAAAATAAGAGCTTTGTTTTAATTATTTGTGTGTTGAATTCGCCGGAAACACAACCGCTTTTTATGGTTGATAGTATACGGATCAACGGTTTTGCGACGCTTTTTTGAGCTTGCCGATGATGACTGCGATCAGGTATGCCGCGAGATCCATGATGACCACGCTTGCGCCGACAGCTGTATCGAGCAGAAGTGAGAGAAACAGTCCGCAGAGGAAGCAGGTCACGGAGACGATCACCGCCGCGATCACGACGCCGCGGAACCGCTTGCAGAGACGCATCGCCGTCACTGCCGGGAAGATCATCAGGCTGGAGATCAGCAGCGCACCCATCATCATCATGCCCAGCACGACCGTCACCGCTGTCAGCACTGCGATCAGCAGATTGTAGAAGCGGACGTTCATGCCTGTTGCGCGTGCGAAATTCTCGTCAAAAGTCACGGCGAAGATCTTGTCGTAAAAGAGCAGATAAACCAGCACCACGCAGATGCTCAGGATCACGCTGAAAATCACGTCGCCGCGTGTCATGGCGAGAATGCTGCCGAACATATAGTGGCTGACATCCGTCGTGAGATTCGCTTTCGACGAGGCCAGAATGCCGATTGCAAGTGCGGATGTGGAAAAGAGCGCAATGGCCGTGTCGCCGCCGAGCCGGCTGTTTTCAGAGAGCCGCAGCAGGATATAAGCCGCCGCAATGACCACCGGCACCGCAACTTGCATCGGCGCCCATCCCATTGCTACCGCGACACAGAGTGTGCCGTAGCCGACATGGGAGAGACCGTCGCCGATCATCGAACAGCGTTTCAGCACCAGGCTCACGCCCAGCAGGCTGGAACACAGGCTGACTGCCACGCCTGCGATCAGCGCAGGCAGCAGGATTACCGCAATATATTCTGGCGTCAGGATCGCAGAGAGATCATTCATGCTGCACCTCCGCATGTTCATGCACACAGTTTTCGCAGTGCTCCGGCTCAACCGCATCGCCCAGAAAGCGTTTGCCGAGCGGCGTTTTCTCATATGCCGCGCAGCTGCCGAAGAAGGATTCCTTCTTGCCGACATGCAGGATGGACTGCGCATGCCGCACAGCACATTCCACATCGTGCGTCACCATGATGACCGTGATGCCGTGGGCATCGTGGATATGCTGCAAAATGCTGTAAAGCTCCGTTGCGACGAGCGGATCGAGACCGGTCAGCGGTTCGTCGAGCAGGAGCAGTTTTTTCGTTGCACAGAGCGCACGCGCAAGCAGCACACGCTGCTGCTGACCGCCGGAGAGCTCCCGGTAACTGCGGTCGGCAAGCTCCGTGATGTTGAGGCAGCGCATCTGTTCGGCGGCGCGTTCCTTTTCCGCTTTGGTGTAGAACGGGTGCAGTCCCTTGCCGTTCAGGCAGCCGGACAGCACCACCTCCCGCACCGATGCCGGAAAGCTGCGCTGGATCTGGCTCTGCTGCGGGAGATAGCCGATCTCATTGCGTTTTAAGCCGTCGCCGTAGGTTAGCTTTCCGCCGTCTACGGGCTTCAGCCCGAGCAAACACTTCATCAGGGTGCTTTTGCCCGAACCGTTTTCGCCGACGATGCAGAGATAATCCCCCTGTGAGACCGTGAAGCTGAGATTTTCCAGCACGGTCAGCGCCTCGTAGCGCAGGGTGATCTTATCGCAGGTGATATATGCCATGCAGCACGTTCCTCCTAACTTTTGCAATCGCCTGTTATCGGACATCAGCCGTATCAGCGTATTGCGGTATTCTGTCCCATACTCCGCAAAGCATTCATTATTCCGGTTCTGTCTCTGATAACGCTCACGCGCCCAGCGCTTTGCCGATTGCGTCCAGATTTGCTTTCATGATATCCTGATAGTGCAGATTTGCCTTGAAATCTTCCTGTGAGACGTTGTTGCCGGACTGGAGCATCACCGCATCCGCGCCCGTTGCACGGCATACTGCGTCTGAGACTTTCTTCGTCGAATTTTCCAGATAGAACACGGTCTTGATATCGAGATCCTTGACCTTGGAGATTAGGAACGAGAGCGTGGCGGCAGAGGCATCGTTGTCGCTGGAGCATCCCGAAAATGCCGCATAATACTCCCAGCCGTAAGCGTTGGTGAGGTAGCGGAACGGGAAACGGTCGGCGAAGATCAGCGTGTTGGTCTTCTGCTTCTCCTTGATCTGCTTTGCCTGTGCATCCAGATCGGTGAAGGCGGTGTGCAGCTTCTGATATGCCGCATCTGCATGCGGTTTTTCTGCGGGATACTGCACGGCGATCGCCTCAAAGGTCATTTTGAGCATCGCATCCGCATTCAGCGGGGAAGTCCAGATGTGCTCATCGTATTCGATGCCGTCGTGGTCATGGTCATGGGAATTATGTTCATCGTCGTGATCATCGTGGTCGTCATGATCGTGGTCATCGTGATTGTGCTCCGCCTCCATGCCTTCGACGGTTTCCTCGGTGAGCGGGCTGACTGCATCGAACAGCCGCACGTTCTTCTTCGTCTGGCGGCTTGTCTCGATTAGCTTTTCCGCCCAGGTCTCCGATTCGCCGCCGACATAGACGAACAGATCGCAGGACTGGATCGCTGCCACATCCGAGGGCGAGGGTTCGTAGGAATGGCTTTCGCCGCCCGGTGTCAGCAGCAGCTTTACCTCCGGTGCGTTTTCAAATTCAGCTGTCAGCTGCTTTGCCATATCGTAAACTGCGTAAACGGTAGTTACGACGGTCGGCTTTTGGGTGCCGGACGCCGTTCCGCAGCCGGTCAGCGCGCCCGCTGCCAGTGTCATTGCCGCGCCGAGCGCAAATAATTTTCTCACTTCAATCATTCTTCTTTCCAATCATTTCCTAATCCACGTCACATCGCCGTATGTGGCTTCTGCGCAGTGCATACACGCTTCAGCGGAATCGAAATCATAATCCTGTTCCACTTCACACTGTGCATTGCAGAAAAAAAGGTAATACTCTCCTGATGCATACCGGCAGATTGCCAGATAGCAATAGTGTGCCGCGACGCCGCCGTCTGTGTAATACAGATCGCCGAAATCGCCCTCCGGCGTGTAAAAAAGCACGCGGGCGCCGTCCAGTTCATCCGGAAACTGCATCTCAGATCTCCATCATGCCGCCGTTGTCCGGCTTTTCCGCCGTGGTATTCTGCGGCTGCACCGGCTTCGGCACGGGTCGCTGCATCGGCTGATGGTGCGGCATCGGGCGGACTTCCTCATCCGTCACGATCAGGCGCAGATTCTGAAACTCCGGATAGCCCGGTTCACGCTCCAGCTTTTTCACAAGATCGTCGTGCATGAACATAATGCCGAAATTTGCCGCCACGACGATGATGTAGCTCCAGTGCGCAAACAGCGTGATGAGCGAAACGAGCGCAGCAAGCTTCAGATTGTTCAGCTTGAACACCAGATAAAGCGCTGCGATGAAATTCACGGCGAGGGCGACATAACCAAATGTGCCGATCAAAAAGCCAAAACGGAGAAAACGCATACCGACATAGGCAATGGCGGCCGCCAGTACCACGTTCACGCCCATGTATGAGGTCTGAAGCGCCATTCTCCGTTCTTTCAGCGCACGCAGTGCGTAGGCTCGGTCGTTGTATTCTTTGACTTCGCGTTCACGGCGGGCTTTTTCTTCCATTGTGGTGCGCACTTCTCCGGCTGCGATTTCCTGCGGTGTGATCATGACTTCGGTTCCTCCTTTTCGGCGCATGTGCCGCATACGCCGTAAAATATTGTGCGGGAAACGTCGATGCGGAAATTGTGCTCCGCCGCGACATGATCCGCGATTTCGTTCAGATGGTCGCAGTCCAGATGCATAAGCTGGCCGCAGACGGTGCATTTCAGGTGAAAATGCGTGCGGCAGTGTGCTGCCTGTTCCGCATTTCCGATATACTGCCAGCAGGAGCCGCCGCGGTCGTCCAGCAGATAGCGACGGACAATTCCCTGTGCTTCCAGTTTTTCCAGCTGCCGGTAAACCGTCGCGGAGCCGATCGGCGTGCCCTGTCCGGCGAGTGCGATCTGCACTTCGGCGGCAGTCAGATGGCGGTCGGCATTCTCTTCGAGGAACTGGAGCAGCTGAGATTTCTGTTTGGTCTGGTATGCGCTGCTTCTTGCCATGGAAAGTCCTCCTTAAATTTGATAATGAGAATCAATTTATCAATATATTATAGCACAGAAAATGCGGGATGTCAAGGGGAAAGGCGCGTTTTTTGCTTGCATTCCGGCGGGATATCGTGTATAATGGAGAAAAACGGAAGGGAGTGACGCAATGCTTCGGAATATGAAAATGCAGACGCTGCCGCGGGATCTGTTTACGGGCGTGATCATCGCACTGGTTTCGATCCCGATCTCGATGGGCTATGCACAGATCGCGGGACTGCCGGCGGTGTACGGGCTCTATGGCTCCATTTTCCCGATCCTGATCTTCGGGCTGTTTTCAACGTCGCCGCAGTTTATTTTCGGGGTGGATGCCGCCCCTGCCGCACTGGTCGGCGCCTTTCTTGCGGCACAGCAGATCGAAGGCGGCTCAGAACAGGCGGCGGCGCTCGTGCCGTTCGTGACACTGCTCGTGGGGATATGGCTGCTGCTGTTCGCGGTGCTGCGTGCGGGGCGGCTGGTCGCCTATATCTCGACGCCGGTCATGGGCGGCTTTATCACCGGCATCTGCACAACGATCATCCTCATGCAGATTCCCAAGCTTCTCGGCGGCAAAAGCGGCACGGGCGAGCTGCTGGAACTGGTCACGCATATCGCTGACACCTGCCGGACGGAACTGCATCCGATGTCGCTGACGGTCGGAGCGGCGGCACTTTGTGTGCTCCTGCTCTGCAAACGGCTCTGTCCGAAGCTGCCGGCGGCTGTGTTCGTGATGGCAGGCGGCGCGGCGCTCGGCATGACCGGCTTTGCACAGGAAAACGGCATCAAACTGCTGGAACAGGTTTCCCCGGGGCTGCCCGCGTGGCGGTTTCCGGCGTTTCCGGCGGTAGATCTCAGCAATCTGCTCACGGTGAGCCTGTCCGTGGCGGCGGTCATCATGGCAGAAACGCTCCTTGCGGCGAAGAGCTTTGCGAACAAAAACGGCTACACGCTGAAAGATAATCGCGAAATTCTGGTGTACGGGCTCGGCAATCTTGCCGCCTGCCTGACGGGCTGCTGTCCGGTCAACGGTTCGGTGTCCCGCACGGCGATGGGTGAGCAGTACGGCGGAAAATCGCAGGCAATGTCGATTGCGGCGGCAGTGACGATGGCGGGAATCCTGCTGTTCGGCACAGGCTTCATCGGCTATCTCCCGATTCCTGTCCTCACGGCGATCGTCATTTCCGCGCTGCTCGGCGCAATGGAGCTTGACCTTGCGCACAGGCTCTTCCGGCAGGACCGGCGCGAGCTGCTGATCTTTCTCGGCGCTTTTGCCGGCGTGCTGGTCTTCGGTACGATCGCGGGCGTTATGATTGGCGTTCTGCTCTCGTTCCTTTCACTGATTTTGCAGACGGCGAATCCGAAACGCTCCTTCCTCGGTGTGATCGCGGGGCATGAGGGCTTTCACAGCCTGGAGCGCAACACCTACGCCAAGCCGATCGCGGGCGCAGTGCTGTACCGGTTTTCGAGCAATCTCTATTTTGCAAATGTACACCTCTTTATCAATGATATCGAAGCGGCGGTGAAGCCGGACACGAAATGTGTCGTGGTGGATTCCGGTGCGGTTTGCAATCTGGATATCACTGCCGCCGACCGCATTGAAGCCTTCCGGAAATCGCTCAACGAACGGGGCATTGCGCTCTATTTCGCCTCGCATATCGGCTCACTGAACGACCGTTTCCGCAGTCTGGGACTGGAAGGCTGGGTGGAGCACGGCTACTGCCGCCGGACGATCCTCTCCGCGCTGCGGGATGCAGGCTATGAGATGCCGTATCCGCTGGAATCGGGCGGACAGACGAAAAAAACAGCGGACATGGGTGCGCCCGACCGTCTGGAATTTGAATGGGCATTCGGCGCACAGGCAGAACAGGAGCTTGAACACTACACCGAGGCACTGCTTGCGGATATTGATGAGGATGCCGAAGCGAAAACGGAGCTGAACCGCATCCTGCGGGCGCGTGGCATCTGGCGGAGTGTCGGTGAATCCGATCAGGAGGAACTGCTTGTCCGCCTTGAAACGCATCTGCATGAGCTGGCGCAGAAGCTGCACCTTTCCGAACAGGAACTCTCCGAGGCGATCGAAACGCGGCGCATGAAGCTGGCATCGCAGCTGACGGAGGCGCAGCGGGAAAATTTGTAGCCAATCCTCATCTGTTCTTCATAATCCGTCAGAAAAGATTAGTAAAATTCAAAGAGAATGTTTATGGTATTCCCGGGAATCCTGTGATATAATAGAGAACGAAAGGGGACATGACCATGCACATGCACAAAACGCACATTTTACTGATATGCGCCTGCTGTATGCTGACGGGCTGTTCGGTCAGCATTGAACCGGCTGCCCTGACTGCGCATCAGACACAGGCAGCATCCGGAAATACGAGCGCCGATCCGTCACCGGCTGTGACCGTTCTTTCGGGGAACGGGCTGACGGCGGTTTCCTATACTACATCCACGTCCGTACAGCCGAAAACTGCTGCTTCGCCTAAGCCGAATACGTCTGCGCTGACGGAGGAAAACAAGTCTGAACCGGCTGCGACCAAAAAGCAGGAGAACAGCAGCGGCGACTGGATGCTCCGGCTTGCCAACAAGACGCATCCCGTTGGGGAATATGTGCCGCCGGAGCTTGTTACGCTGCGAAACGGCACGCAGGTCGATGCGCGGATGTATCCTGCGCTTCAGGAAATGTACGACCAGATGCGGGCGGAGGGGCTGCAGCCCATGACGCGCGAAGCGTACCGCACCTATGCGCAGCAGGAGGATATCATGCAGACGCGCATCCGGCAGCATAAGAGCGAGGGCAAATCCGCCGCGGAGGCAAAGACGCTTGCGGAGATGTACGTTGCCGTTCCCGGAACGAGCGAGCATCAGCTCGGACTTGCCGTGGATGTGAATTCCGAGGACGGGAACAACACAAAGATCTATAACTGGCTTGCAAAGAACGCATACAGATACGGCTTTATCCAGCGTTATCCCGAAGGTAAGGAGGATATCACAGGCTTTCAGGCAGAGGCGTGGCATTACCGCTATGTCGGAAAAGAGGCAGCAAAGGTGATCCGCGAAAAGGGGATCACGCTGGAAGAATATCTCGGTGCAGAGTAACGGAGGTGGCATATGGAATCCGAACGCATAATCCTGATCCAGCAGTATCTTTCGCGCTATGCGGTAGAACCGCCCGGCGTGACGATCAAGCAGGTGCGGGAGTATATCCGCGAAAACAGCAATCTGACGGATGCATCCGTGCAGACGATCCGCCGCGATCTGGAGGCGCTTTCGATGCTGGAGGATATCCGCATCACGAACGGCGCACACAATACCGCGTATTATCAGTATGTGAGCGGCGGCTTTACCTTCAACGAGATCCGTTTTCTGGTGGACTCTGTCTCGATCAACAAATTTCTCTCGGACGGCGCAAAGCAGAAGCTCATCAAAAAATTTGAGGGACTGTGCTCCGAGCAGCAGATCCGCATGCTCATCAGCCGCATCCATCTGACACATCAAACGCCGTCCTCCGATTTGCTGAACAATCTGGACATCATTCACCGGATGATCGCCGAAAAACGCCGCATCAATTTTGAATACGGCAAGAACGACCTGCGCGGGGAGATGCATTATCAGTACAAGGACCGCAATTTCGTTCCGGCGGAGGTGGTCTATTTCGAGAACCGCTTTTATCTGCGCGGTGTGAATCCGGAGACGGGCGAACCGCGCACCTACCGCATCGACCGCATGCGGCGCATCAAAGAGGGCGAACAGGTGAAAAAGGTGCCGAAGCTGCCGAAGCAGGAGGGCGCCGTGCTGGATATGTTCGGCGCAGAACGGCAGGCGGATATCGTGCTGCGGGTGAAACGGACACTTGTGGACGAGATGCAGGAACAGTTCGGGCGGAATGTGAACATCCGGGACGATGCGGAGCATGCGGACTGCGTTCTGGTGCGGGCGCGTGTCGGCATCAGCCGGAATTTCACAAGCTGGGTGCTGCGGTACGGCGGCGATGCGGAACTGCTGGAGCCTGCGGACCTGCGGGAGGAGATGCGGGAAAAGCTCGCAGCATTGCTGGGAAAATATCAGGGCTGACCGGCGCACACTTTTTCTCCGGCTGCATATCATGACATTGGGAGGCGGAAACGCTCCCGCGCAGCGCTCCGGACGCTGCGGGCAGGATATGGGCTTTTTTCTGTGAAAGGAGAATCATTATGTGCGGTAACGACTGCAACGGTTTCTGGTGGATCATCATTCTCATCGTGCTGTTCATGGTGCTCTGCAACGGCAATTGCGGCTGCGGATGCGGCAATAACAACAACGGCTGTGGCTGCGGCTGCTGAGATGCAGCGCCCGCGCCGCATCGTTCCTCATCGGGACTGAAATAAAAACGAGCCCGACGCATGGCGTGTTTGCCGTGCGTCGGGTGTTTTGTATAGATGCGAATATGCCTGCTGGGGCGCTGTCATTCGCCGCGGGCAAAGGTGATGAGCATCGTCACGTTGTCCGGGTAGGTGCCGATCGCTGCCGTGCTGACAACCTCCCAGCCCTCGCGGTACATATCGTGCATCAGATCTTCGGCATTTTCGGTCAGAAGACGCCCTGTTGTGTATGCGGCCGGGTAGAAAAAATCCTTCACACGCCCGGTCAGCGTATGGGAGGAACCGGGATTGGGATCGTGTACGATCTCCATGCACTGTAATTCGACCGGAATGACTCGGAATTCTTTCATTTGAATCATCCTTTCTGGTTACATGCGCGGAGAAGGATCGCTTTCCAGGAAATACAGGACTCTCCGGTAAAAATCCTTTGCCTCGTCAAACAGCCCGTGACCGTATTTCTGGTATACATAGAGCTCGCTCTGCGGAATCAGACAGCTCAGGATTGCCGTTGCCGATGTGCCGACGGTCTTATCGCAGGCGCCGCCGATGATCAGCGTCGGACATGTGATATTGTGAATGATATCCGCCGCATTGAAATGCAGGATCGCATATGCATTGATCAGGAACCGGCGGTAGCTCTTCGGCTTCACCAGTCCAAGCAGCGGCAGGAAATACCGGTTTTTCCGGAGGTAGGCGTCTGTATAGGTCTTCTCTGCCGTGTCTGCCATCAGCTGCTTATGATCGCCGCGCTTTGCCATGCCGATCCATTCCCGCACGACCGTCCGTACCGTCGGGTTCGCGCAGGGCGCCGTCACTGCGAGTACCAGCTTTTCCACAAGCTCCGGATAATCCGCCGCAAGATACTGCGCGATCATGCCGCCCTGCGAAACGCCGAGCACAGCCGTTTTCCGGATGCCGAGCGTTTCCAGCGCTGCCGCCTGATCTGCTGCCATATCGCGGATGGTGTATCCTTTCGGCATATCGTCCTTCCGGCTGAACATATACACTGTGTATTCCTCCAGATACGGGCGGTAGGGCTTGGCAAGCAGCATCGCTTTGCCCTTCACCGTCGAGAGACCGTCCGAAAGCCCAGGCAGAACGATCAGATTCTTGCGGCCGTGTCCGAACGAGACATATGCCATTTCCGTGTTTCCGACCGGCACGGTGCCGTTTTTCATGTCCAAGATCATATTTCAAAGTCCTTTCTGTATAGAGTTAATAGGGAAGTGCCTCTGTTTTCTGCGGCAGGATTTGAACAGAAAGAAATTCCGTATATTCCGGATGGGCGGAGAGAATTTCCTTTGCTTCCCGGTGCCGGAATTCCGCACTGATCACAAACGGCGGTGCTTCACAGCCTTTGAGAAATTCGCCCATGTTCAGCGGAGATGCAAATGCCTTCCGCAGTGCGATTGCGAGGGATTTTGCGGGCAGGGGCTTGATCAGCGTGACGCTGCACATCGTCGGATGCCAGACCTCCCGGAACCCCGAAATCTGCGGTTCTTCTTCCATGTCCGGATTGTCCGCAAACCATTTTTTGAATACGGCGGGTGAGTTCAGCTTTTTGGCGTTTTTCCGGTTAAAATCTCCCTTCGGCGGATAGGCTTCCGCATTGCGGAATAAGTTCGGATATGCGTTGAAGATGCCGTTTTCAGAAAGCGACTGCATGACCTTGATCATGATCTTCTGCCAGTCGGTCACTCTGCGCTGAAAGGTCTCATTGTCCAGTTCATTCGACCAGACATCCTTCTGAAACAGGGCGTTCACATCCTGAAAGCAGCGTTTGTCCGCATAACCGGTATACGGAGAATCTCCGTAAGACCACCTTAATTCCGGATCGAGCCGCGAGAGGATCTCCTCGGACATCGCGGTGATGCACGGGGCAGCTGCGTCCATCATGATGAGCGCTGCGTAATAATAATGCTCCGGATGTTCGCGGAACAATGCCGAAAAGCCCTGTTCTGCGGCGCTGTATAATGTCTGATAGATCTGCTCTTTTCTGTTCATTTTTTTCTTTTCACAGTTCTGCCATCATAAGGACGGCGGCTTCTTCGGGCTGCTGATAGTACCGCGCACGGTAGCCGTTCTGTGCAAAGCCGAGCGACTGATAGAGCGTGATCGCTGGGAGATTGCTCTCGCGCACTTCCAGATAGCAAACGGTACACATCCCCGTGACCAGTTCGCGCACGGTCTGCCAAAGCTTTCGCGCAATGCCCTTTCTGCGGCAGTCCTCCGCAACGGCAAGGGTATTGAGCGTCAGCTCGTCCAGCACATAGCTGCAATGAATGAATCCCGCGGCGCGTTCTCCGTCCATGCAAACGAACGCGATCGACTGCGGATTTTCCAGCTCTCTGCGGTAAATATCCTCCGACCACGGCGTCGTGAAGCATGCTGCCGCGAGCTTCGCCGCCGCCGCGACGTTTTCCTCGCTCATCAGCTCAATGCGCATCATACCAGCTTGTCCCCTCACAGACATCTGCGGTCAGCGGCACGGAGAGCTCACATGCATTGACCATTTCTGTGTGCAGGATCTCTGCCGCTCTCTTTGCGTCGGCAACGGGCGCTTCGACGATCAGTTCGTCGTGGATCTGCAAAATGAGCTTTGCTGCCGGGACTTCGTCACGCAGACGCCGCCAGACGCGCACCATTGCCGCCTTGATGATATCTGCCGCCGTTCCCTGCACAGGCGTATTCATCGCGATGCGCTTTCCCGCTGCCTGCACCTGTTTGTTTGCTGCTTTCAGTTCCGGCACGAACCGCTTGCGGCCGAACAGCGTCGTCACATAGCCTGTTTCCTTGGCGGAATCGACCGTTTCGTTCATGAAGCGTTCGACCTTCGGAAAGCTGTGCAGATAATCACGGATATATTTTTCCGCTTCTTTCACGGAGACATTGATATCCTTTGAGAGCGAAAATGCGCCGATGCCGTAGAGAATGCCGAAATTGACCGCCTTTGCCGCAGAGCGCATTTCTTTCGTGACCATTTCTTCCGGCATATTGAAGACCTGCGCGGCGGTGGTGCGGTGGATATCGCGGTTTTCGGCGAAGGTGTTCCGCATGTTCTCGTCGCCGCAGAGATGTGCCACCAGACGCAGTTCAATCTGTGAATAGTCGGCATCGAGCAGGACATGCCTCTCGTCGGAGATGAAGAATTTGCGCATTTCGCGTCCGAGCTCCGTGCGGACGGGGATATTCTGAAGATTCGGCTCTGTGGAGGAGATGCGGCCGGTGCGGGTTTCAGTCTGGCGGTAACAGGTGTGGATCCTGCCGTCTCCCGCGACTGCCTTGAGCAGACCTTCGACATAGGTGGACTGGAGCTTCGTGTACTGGCGGTATTGCAGGACAAGTTCGACGATCGGGTGCTTCATGCGCAGGCTTTCAAGCACCTCCGCATTGGTCGACCAGCCCGTTTTCGTCTTTTTGCCGGCGGGCAGCGCCAGTTCCTCGAACAGCACCGTGCCGAGCTGCTTCGGGGAGAGAATGTTAAAGTCGTGTCCGGCTTTTTCGTAGATCAGTTTTTCGAGTTCGCCGATCTTTTCCGTGAGCATTTCGCCGAAATTCTGCACGCCTTCTGCGTCGATGCGCACGCCGGTATGCTCCATATCCGCGAGCACCTCTACCAGCGGCAGCTCGATTTCACGCAGCAGCTTTTCCATGCCCTGTTCGATCACATCTGCTTCCAGTTTTTTGCAGAGTGCAGGCAGTGCAGCAATCTCCGCAAAATCGCCTTCCTCCTCTTTCGGATAGGGGAGACCTTCTCCGGCGCAGAGCCGTTCGACCGTGTATTCCGGCGTCGAGGGATTGAGCAGATAGGCGCAGATCGCAGCATCCAGCGCGAGATTGTGAATTGTGTCGCCCGCCTCCATGCAGATGCGGTAAACGGGCTTTGCGTCGAAGGTGCGCTTGGGGCAGTCTGCCGTCAGAAACCGCGAGATCTGCGCGGGATCTGTGAGGCGGGCGACGCAGAGCGAATCGTCCGTTTCGTAGGCGAGATACATCAGCTTGTCCCGGTAAAGGAAATCGACCGGTGCCGTCATTGCGCAGACTGCGTCCAGATCCGGTTTTGCAATATGCTGCACGGGCTTCTGCGGGATCTCCTCTGCCTGTGAAACGGGGGCGGCGGCAGAGGGCTGGATCTTCAGACGCTCCATCATTTTATAGAGCTCAAGCTCCGTGAGCAGTGCTGACAGACGGGCGGTGTCCTCCTGTTTTCTGGCATAGGCGGCAAGGTCCTGCGGGATGGGCGCATCCGTCACGATCGTCGCGAGCCACTTGCTCTCCTTTGCAGCAGCTTCTCCGGCGTCCAGTTTCTTGCGGGCGGCGGGCTTGATATCCGTGTCTGTCGGCAGTGCGGCGTAGAGTGCTTCGATCGTGCCGTATTTCTGGATGAGCGCCATTGCCGATTTTTCGCCGATGCCCGGCACGCCGGAAATGTTGTCGGAGCTGTCGCCCATGAGCGCTTTGAGGTCGATCAGGCTGATCGGCGCAAAGCCGTAATCCTCGCGGAATTTTTCCTCTGTATAGAGGATCGGCTCCTTGTTTGTCGCAAGGCGAACCGTCACGCAGTTTCCAATCAGCTGGAGATTGTCGCGGTCGCCCGTCAGGAGCACGCACTCGGCGTTTGCAGCGGTGCATGCAGCGGAGAGTGTGCCGAGGATATCGTCTGCTTCCCAGCCCGCACAGGTCACGACGGGATAGCCCATCGCTTCGAGGATCTGTTTCACGTAGGGCATCTGCATGGCCAGCTCGTCCGGCATCCCCTTGCGGTTCGCCTTGTACGATGCAACCTGCTTGTGCCGGAAGGTCTTTTCCTTTTCATCGAATGCGACCGCAAGATCGGTCGGCTTCATGTCGTCCATCGCCTTGAACAGGATATTGAAAAAGCCGTAGATCGCATTGGTGAACACGCCTTTTGAATTGGAGAGGGGCTTTACGCCGTAATAGGCGCGGTTCAGGATGCTGTTGCCGTCCACAACCATCAGTTTCATGGGAGATCTCCTTTCGTGCTGTACGGTGAGTTTAACCGTTCCTATACTATATATAATAATAGAAAAGGATAAAAATGGCGGTATCGAATCGTACAAGACTATTGTACCACGTTCGGGGCGGATTCGTCAAGTCAATGCAATCATTCAATTTATGAACATTTTGTGAATTGGTCTTGTATATTTCGTTAAAAATGCGTCTCAAATCATATGCATATATACAGAGCTGAATGTTCAGAAAGAATGTGCAATACAAATAAATCATATGATAATATTGCGAAAATACGCAAGAATGGCACATTTACAAACTGGAATAAAACGGATGTCAATTAGGCAACGTGTACAAATTTTTATATATGAATTTGACACATCCTACAAAGATTCAAAAAGCCCTTTACAATTATTGCAAGTTGTATTATAATGATACCAACGGGATTACGCAAAATTCAGTGCGGAATATCCCTGCATGATAATACGGGCAGTAATATTTACATCATTTATGGGGAAGAACGGATGCATTGCGCGGACCGCTGCGGCTGCACGGGAGCTTCAGAGGGAGCGCCGACATCTGTTTTCTTTTGCTGTCCGGAATTCTTTATTTCAGATATAATGGGGCCTTGTACTGGACTCTGTTATATAAAATAAAAACGGGAGGGTTTTTACACATGCTGAAAAAATCATTCGGCAAGCGTGCAGCATCCGGAATCATCACAGCAGCAATGCTGGCTTCCACTGCTGCAGCAACTCTGCCGGGCGTGGCTCTGACTGCAAGTGCAGCAGGCGCTCAGATGCTCGGCCAGACAAACTTTGATGACGGCGTCGGCCTGCCTTGGCATACCTGCGAAACGCAGCCTGCAAAGCTGAAGTTCGACATTTCCGGCGGTACCTACACCGTCGAAATCGTCAACCACGGCGGTTCGAAGGTCGGCGGCGCAGACCGTTGGGACTGCCAGCTCCGTCACAGAAAGCTTGAGTTCCACTCTGGCTGCAAGTATCATGTCCACGCAGAGGTCACCTCTGACGAAGACGGCGAGATCTTCGCAAAGATCTCTGACCTGTCCGGCAGCACCGATATCTGGCACAACGCAATGGGCGGCACTTCTGAGGCTTCCTACACCGGCGTTGAGGGCATCAATCAGTCCTGGGACTGCCTGCCTGTGAAGGCCGGCGAGACGCTGATCATCGACGCTGAGTTCGAATGCTCTCAGGATCTCGATGTTGCTGAGTGGGCATTCCACTTCGGCGGCGCAGGCGAATACCAGAAGAAGGACTGCTTCCCGGACGGCACCCACCTCAAGTTCGATAACATGAGCCTTGAGAACCTGACCAACGATAAGGGCGCATGGATTGAGCCGGAAAAGGCAAAGGAGTACGCAGTTCACGGCAACCAGGTCGGTTATTATCCGAACCTTGAGAAGCGTGCAACCGTTCACGATGCAAATGCGTCTACGGTCTACATCCTCGATGCAAAGAGCGGTGCTGAAGTCTGGAAGGGCACACCGAGTTCCGCAAAGTCTGACGAAGAGTCCGGCATGAAGACGCAGGTCATCGACTTCTCCGAGTTCAAGGATGAAGGCACCTACTACTTCTCTCTCGACGGCAAGACGCAGGATTCCTATCCGTTCTCCATCAGCAAGAACGTCTACAACGAGTACGATACCACGCGCAATGGCAGCAGCATCGTTGCAAACGCGCTGAACTACTTCTATCAGAACCGTGCAGGTGTTCCGATCGAAGAGAAGTACATCACTTCGATGGGCCACAACGATTCCAAGGCTCCGCTCGCTCACAGCAAGTACGGTCATAACCCGGATACCGCATATCTCCAGAACACCTGGGTCAAGGCTTACAAGAACGACGGCTCCGATGTTCAGAAGTCGAACGGTGACATCACCGCAAACGACGGCTGGTACGATGCAGGTGACCACGGTAAGTACGTCGTTAACGGCGGTATTGCTGTCTGGACGCTGCAGAACCTCTATGAGTGGACGCTCAAGGATCTGAACAACTCCTCCGCTGACAAGTTCGGCGACAGCTCCAAGTCCATGTCCGTTCCGGAAGCAGGCAACAAGATTGCTGATATCCTCGACGAGACAAAGGTTGAGCTTGAGTTCTTCAAGGAAATGATGGTTCCGTCCAGCTACAAGCTGAAGGAGTATCCGCCTGCTGATTCCAAGGATCTCGGCGGTACGGACACCGGCAAGTACGAGAACATGGTCTTCCACAAGCTCCACGACTCCAAGTGGACCGGTCTGGCAGTTCACGCTTGGGACTACCAGGACAACAAGGACTGGAAGGGCATCACCCGTATCGTGAAGCCGCCTTCCACTGCTGCAACCCTGAACGCAGCTGCTTGCTTTGCACAGGGCGCACGTCTCTTTGAGAAGGAAGATGCTTCCTACGCTAAGGAACTTCTTGAACTCGCAAAGAAGACCTATGAGGCAGCTAAGGCGAACCCTGAGCTCTATGCTCCGCTCGACCAGGCAATCGGCGGCGGCGCTTACGGCGACAATGAGGTCAAGGATGACTTCTACTGGGCAGCAACTGAGCTCTACATCACCACCGGTGATTCTGAGTATCTGACGGATCTCGAAGGCTACAGCGATGCTTACGGCATGACGACTGACCTCGCAGGCGGTGAGAACCACGGTACCTTCACCTCCTTCAACTGGGGCAACACCGCAGGTCTGGGCACCCTGTCCATGTACCTGAACCAGGATAAGTTCCCGGAGAAGATCTCCACGATCACTTCTGCAATCACGAAGTGCGCTGATGACTATGTCAAGCAGGAAGAGTCCGAAGGCTTCGGCGTTCCGTACAAGGGCTCTGAGTTCGAGGATCCGATCAACATCGGCCCTGGCATCAAGGTCAAGGGCTATGAGTGGGGCTCCAACTCCATGGTCATCAACAACGCGATCGTCATGGCTTACGCTTACAGCGCAACCGGCGAAAAGAAGTATCTGAACGGCGCTTCTGAGGCTTGCGACTACATCTTCGGCCGCAACGCAATGGATCTGTCCTACATCACGGGCTACGGCACGTACCACTGCTACAACCCGCACCACAGATATTGGTCTCATGAGCTCGATAAGGAGTTCCCGTATGCACCTTCCGGCGTTATGTCCGGCGGTCCGAATGCAGGTATGCAGGACCCGTACGTTGCAGGTAAGGGCTACATCCGCGGCAAGGTTCCGTCTCAGCTCTGCTACGTCGACTCCATCGAAGCATGGTCTGTCAACGAGGTTACCATCAACTGGAACTCCCCGTTCGCATGGGTCATGAGCTTCCTTGAGGATGAGGCGAACACCACCTGGACGCCGAACGGCGCAAGCGTGTCTACCGGCACGACTTCCGCTTCCACCACCGGTTCCACCGAGGGCGAGACCACCGGTACGACCAGCAAGACCACCAGCGGCGGCGACGATACTGCCAGTTGGGGCGACGCAAACTGCTCCGGCGAATCTGATAACAGCAAGCGCGTTACTGTTGCTGATGCTATCCTTGTCGCTCGTGTTAAGGCAGAAGACACCAAAGCCAAAATCACCGACCAAGGAAAGGCAAACGCGGACCTGAACGGCAACGACGGTATTGATGATGAGGACCTCACGATCCTCCTCCAGTACCTCGCAGGCCTGGTCAAGTTTGGCGCAACCAAGACCGCTTCGTAATTTCAGCGAGTTATAATGATGAGGGTGCATCTTCGGATGCACCCTTGTTTTGTTGTTCAGTCAGCGCCGGCATTTTCATGCTGCAGCTTATTTGCTTGTTGTTGTTGAAGCGGTTGTTGTCTCAGCTGTTGACGAAACCGATGTATCTGCTGTGATGCCTGTGCTTGCAGCAGGCTCTGTGGTCAGGGATTCTCCCGTCACGCGGTATTCGGTAAATTTGATCTTCATCGGCTGATCGGGCATCTCCATCTCCGCAATCACACCGGCCGCATCAAATGTCAGCGTATATGCGCCCGCTTCACACGTTCCAGCGCTTCGATATGTGCCGTCCTCCTGCACCGTACACTGCACCGCGTCCGTACCTGCCGCCGTATCCAGCACCTCCGTCACGGCAAGCAGCATTGTTTTCGCGGGCATCGCCGATTTCGGTACCGTGAACTGCAAGCCCTGATAGCTTGCAGACACAGCATTCCCGTCAAATGTCAGGCACACACCGGCCAATGCTGACGGCGCACTGAAAGCTGCATTCCATGCGCCCGTGCTGTGGCGTGTCAGCACCAGATCCGCCGCCGAATCGCCGTATTCCATGTGGGCGCCGACCGAGTACGACGAATCCAGCTTTGGCGTGAACGCTTCCTCCGGTGCATGAACGGCACAGCTGCATAATGTCAATGACATAAACAAAATGGGGATATTCTTCATAAAAACAGGCTTCATCACAATGACCTCCGAAAGATGATTTGTGTTCAACAACCTGTGTTTTATGAGGAATATCCCCAATTCTATTCGTTATTCGTAATCCGCGAAAATCTCCGGCAGATGTTCGATCAGATCCGTCGGGAGCATCGCACGGCGCGAGAGATCTTCCGCACAGCGTTCGCCCGCCAGTCCGTGCAGGAAGACGCCGATCTGTGCTGCATCCAGCGGCGGGATGCCCTGTGCGGTCAGTCCTGCGATCATGCCCGCGAGCACATCGCCGCTGCCGCCCTTGCTCATGCCGGAATTGCCCGTCGTGCTGATAAAGGCACGGTCTGCCTGCGCGATGATCGTTCCGGCGCCCTTGAGCACCACGATCGCCTTCGGAAACTTCGCCGCCAGCCGTTTTGCCGCACCGATGCGATCCTTCTGCACTTCCTCTGTTGTCGTGTGCAGGAGGCGCGCCATCTCTGCGGGGTGGGGCGTGAGGATGACCGGTGCTTTCGCCTTCTGGAGCATATCTATGCTGTTTGCCAGTGCATTTAGACCGTCCGCATCCAGAATGATGGGAATTTCGATCTGTGTGATGAGTGTCGGGATCATGTGCCGGAGCGTGTCCGACTGTCCGATGCCGCATCCGATCAGTACTGATGCACAGCCGGTCTTGATATATTCGAGGATCGGTGCCGCCGCCAGCTGCGACATTTTGCCGTCCTGATCCGTCGGGAGAGGCAGGAGCATGCATTCAGGCGTGTTGCCGACAAGGATCTTGCACACATTGATCTCTGATGCGACGCAGACTGTTCCGACGCCGCTGCGGAGTGCGGCACGCGCCGAGAGAATTGCTGCGCCGGGCATATTGCGCGAGCCTGTGACGCAAAGCAGCCGTCCGAACATGCCCTTATGTCCGCTCATGGGACGTTTCGGGAGAAGCTCTCCGACGCGTTCCTCGTCGATGATCGTGACGGGAAAACTCAGCTCATTCAGGATTTCCTGCGGGATGCCGATATCGACCAGGCGGATTTTGCCGCAGTGTTCAAGCAGCGGAGAGAGGAAGAGTCCCGGTTTCGCCGCGCCGAACGTGATGGTCTCGTCGCAGACGGGTGTGCCTGCCGCGACCGAGCCGTTCAGACCGCTGCCGCCGCTCGGAATATCGACGGCGATACAGTGCTTTTCTGGCTCGTCGATCAGGCTGAACAGATGCTGGATCGCGGGCGTAAGTTCCCCGCGGAAGCCGATGCCGAACACGCCGTCGACGATCAGCGTGTGTTTCCGGATCGCTTCTTCGATTTTTGCCTGTTCCGTGATGACGTTCACGTTCTGCATCATGCGGTATTTGGTGTATGCGGTGCGCGTTTTGGGGATTCCGGCAACCAGACCGACCGTCACGCTGAACTGTCCGGAGAGACGGTTTGCCGCAACGAAGCAGTCGCCGGCATTGTTGCCGTTTCCGCAGAGAAAGAGCAGGGAAGTCACCTGATATTTCCCGGCGATGCGGATAAGGTGTTCGGCAAGCCCATTGCCTGCGGTGTCCATCATCATGTCATAGGTAACGCCCTGTTTGTTTGCCTGTTCCTCCAGCTTCATCATTTCAAGCGGTGCAACGAGCTGCATAAAAGATCTCTCCTTTCAGTTGTTCTCAGTCGTTCTCTGTTTTTTCAGGCGGAGTGTAGCGGAAATTGAGTGTGCGCGGGAGATGGTGCGAAAGGTATTCGAGGATCGCGTCGTCCGGGGTGATGAGCAGACGTGTCTGCCCGAAGGATTCGTGGTTGAAATCGGCATAATAGGCGGAATTGTCCTGCGCGGCACATGCGAGCACGAGCGCCTGTCCGGGGTGCATCGCGGGGGCTTCCGAGAGATTGCCGAACGCGGTGAACTTGCCAAGCGAGGTGGTCAGGAGCTCCTTGCGCTTGCTCTGTGCGATGATCTTGGTAATGCGCACCTCATCGCCGAAAATGACGTATTCGTATTCGACCTGACTCTGCCGCCAGAAATACCATGTGCCGAAGCCGGCGGCGGCGGCGAGCAGAATCAGGAGCATGCTGTGCGTCATGAAGTACAGCGCGGCGCATGCGGCGACGGCGATGCCGCCGACGATAAGGGTGATTGTGGGTTTGCTCTGCTGATCGAGACGCGGCACGATCAGCTCTCTGTAATCTGAACCAAGCATAGTGTGTGACTTCCTTAAATCATAGTAATTTTCAGTTAGGAGCAGATTCTCTGCTTTACAGCCGCGAGTCTGTGGGAACGGTTTCACCTCTGGCTTCTGCTTCCAGGCGTTCGTGCTCGTGGTGTGCTTTCTTGCGTGTGTACATGATCTGATCGGCGCGGTCAAACAGCGTTACGGACTTCTCCGCACCGTCAAACTGTGCGCTGCCGAAGCTGAACGTGACGTGCTTGTCCATGAAATCGAATGTCTTCTCCGAAAATCTGTCCAGTGCTTTCTGC
>JAFZPL010000035.1 GCA_017550355.1 Oscillospiraceae bacterium
CGATGTGTCCGCTGCGGCCTGCTCCGCGGGCGGCTGTTCTTCCGGTTCCGGCTGCTTCTGCGCGGATGCGGGGAGATATTTCGCCAGCTTGCCGCTGAGCTCCTCCGTGTTGATCGGCTTGGAGAGGTAATCATCGAATCCGGCGCTGAGATAGGTTTCCTTTGCACCGAGCACGGCATTTGCAGTCAGCGCAATGATGACCGTGCTGTCCGGGATCAGCTCCTGTGCTTTCAGCTGTTCCAGCGTTTCGATGCCGTCCATTTTCGGCATCATATGGTCGAGGAACACGATATCGTATTCCTTTTGCTGCATTTTCGCGACGGCCTCCGCGCCGGAGGAAACAAGCTCCGGCTGAATGCCGAACAGCTTGAGCAGATTCTTCGCGACCTTGAGGTTCATTTCGTTGTCGTCCGTGACCAGTACCCGCGCAGAAGGATATTGCCGATAGCTGACCTTCTTGCGGCTTGCGGGTGCGGGACGGTCTTCGAGCACGCCGATCGGTGCCGGATCCGCAATGCCCTGCCGGATCTCAAACGAGAACACCGAGCCTTCGCCGTATTCGCTTTCGACATGCAGCTTGCTGTCCATGAGCGTCAGCAGCTTCGTCACGATGGTCATGCCGAGCCCCGTGCCTTCGATGTGGCGGTTCTTGATCTCGTCGAGCCGCGAAAAGGATTCAAACAGCTTGCCGAGCTCCTCCTCCCGGATGCCGATGCCTGTATCGCGGACAGCGACAGCGAGCGTCACGGTGTCGCCGGTCTTTTCCGTGCATCGGATATCCAGCGTCACGCTGCCCTGTTCGGTATACTTTACGGCGTTCGTAAGCAGATTCACGATCACCTGCGTCACGCGGACATCGTCGCCGACCATCGCGCAGGGAAGTTCCGGATCGGCGTTGACTGTGAATTCCAGCTTTTTGCTTTTGGCGCGTTCCGAAACGGAGTGGATCAGGTTCTGGATCATTTCGGCGGTCTCATACCGCGCAGGGATGATCTCCATTTTGCCGTCCTCGATCTTGGAGAAATCAAGGATGCTGTTGATCAGCGAAAGCAGCGTCTTTCCGGCAGTCTGGATATTGCCCGCATAATCCAGAATGTTTTCGTCCTCTGTCTCACGCAGGATCATTTCGTTCATGCCGAGCACAGCGTTGATCGGCGTGCGGATCTCGTGGGACATCTGCGCGAGAAATTCGCCCTTCGCCTTGTTCGCGGAATCCGCTGATGCTTTTTCGAGCCGCAGGATCTCCGCCTCATATGCCTTCTGCTGTTCGCTGATCTTGAGCGCTTCGGCTTCGCGGCTGCTCTTTTCCTCTTTGCGGTAAGCGAAGGAGTAGAAGAGCGCGAGCAGCACGAACACGAGCATATTGACGATGATATTCACAGCGAGCTGCGAATAGACCGCATGAAACAGCGTATCATTTCCGACGACGATGACCAGATACCACTGATCCATGATCTCTTTTGTAAAGACCGTACTGCGGTTCCCGTCGATCGTACATTCAAAGAGATCGGCGTCCACGGCAGTCAGCTTTTGCGCGACTTCTCCGCCGCCGCTGATCGCCGATATATTGATGCCGTTGAGCGTGTGATCGGAGTGCGCGATGATGGTGCCGTCCCGGTCGACGATCATGCCGTATCCCATGCCGTTGATATTGGTGGATTCAATGATCTTCTGGATATGTGTTGTGTAGAGGTCGATTGCAACGACATTCTTCGGATCGGAAAGATGCTTGCAGAAGGAGACGACCATTTCACCGGTCTGCGCGTCGAGATAGGGCGGCACGATCACGAGGCCCTTGCTTTTTTCGGCAAGCTGATACCATTCGCGCTCCGTCGGTTCATAGTCCTCCGGCGGCACCCATTCCAGTCCGTCGTAATAGCTGCCGGCGATATAGCCGTAAAGACCGGTGTAGTTTTCGTCAAACTGTCCTTTATAGCGCTCTGTCTCCAGCACGAGATAGTTCTGGATCGTCTCGTTGGAAACGCCGTTTTTCACCATAAAATCGACCGTGTCCGCAGTCACCCACAGCACGCTTTTGTTTGTATCCAGATAATTGCCGAGCGTGGCGGAGATGCCGGCGATCTTGTCCCCGCCGACTTCGTAGATATTGGAAACGGATATGCGGTAAAACAGCGCCGATGTGTAGACAACGACCAGCACCATCAGAATAAACGTCGTGATGAGCGGCAGTGTCAGCGTCAGTTTGCTTTTTTTCATGTCATCCCTCCCGCCTTTTATCGGATCTGTCTCTATTGTAACATACAGCGCGGCGAAAAATCAAGAGGAAATCTGCATTCGGAACAATATTTTTGTATGAGAGCTTATATATCAGGATGCAAAACATCCCCGTCCTGTGTGTACAGAACGGGGATGCCTGCAAATCATCCGGCAATGGGCGGATCACTTTTTCAGTTTTTCGCGGATCGGGAAATGTGCGAGCAGGGGAGAGGTCTCGCCCGGTGCGGCATTGGAGGAATACTGCGCAAAACCGGACTGCGCAAACATCAGCCACACCTCGTCGATGCTCTTTCCGGCAAGCGCCGTGCCTTTGAAGATCTCCTGCCATGCCGCCGCCCAGTTCTCCGTCGGGTATTCCCTGCCGTAGCAGACGCGGTAATAATTGCGCAGGATATCGGTGTTCTCATCCGAATAATAGTAATCGAGCCAGACAAGGAACCGCACGGATTTTTCGCGTGTGCTCTCGTCCTGTACGGTCTGGAGCGTCCAGCCGCTGTCGTTGTAATAGCCGTTCTTCATGGCGTATTCATAGCGGCAGCAGTCGGCGAAGCGTTCGATGTAGTCGCTGTATTCCAGATAATCCGAATCCCATCCCGCCTGGATCACATGCGCCAGCTCATGCGTGATGCAGTCGAAATCGTCGCCGTAGCGGTGCAGCCAGTTGTCGTGCAGGTGGACGAAATTGCCGCCCGCCGACGCGACCTCATAGCCCTCGTTTTCAATTGCGAGCGTGACCTCTGCCGGCGCATCGGAGAGATCGTGGAAGCGTTCATACATCCGCGGATAGCATTCCCAGAAAAGCTCCGACAGCGTGACGATCTGATCCATCGTTGTGAGCTGCGCCCATTTTTTCAGATTCACGGTCACTTTGTACGCCTGCCCGTTCACTTCGCCTGTCTCGATGATCTCATCGTCGCCGAACACGAAGCGGACATCGGGGAGCGCCTGTTCAAAGAGCGGACGGTTCGGTTCCAGTGCGCCCTGCACGGCAGCGGTCGTTTCGGATGCCGGGGCTGTGGTCTGTACGGGAGCCGTCGTCTGTACATTTGGCGGAACCTCGGGCTGTCCGTCGGGAACGGGAATCAGCTGCGCAAGCATTTTGAGGATTGCAGTCACATCCTCCATCTCAACATAGCCGCTGCAGTCTGCGTCTGCGTTCAGCAGCCCCTGCCCGACAATGGTGATATCGCTGTCCTCCGCGAACATCCGCGCCAGCAGGACAGCGTCTGCAATGTCCATTCTGCCCGAACAGTTCACATCGCCGCAGAGATATTTTTCGGGTTCGGCAGTTTCCGCCGCGAACGCCCCGCAGGAAGCCGGCAGTGCGCAGAGAGTGCCGGCTGCAAGCAGAATGCCCGCGATCTGCTTTCTGATTGTTTTCATATGCAATTTCTCCTCCGTCATCTCAAAAAAAGCCGGTTTTTTTCGGGTGATTGATGTCTCTACTCCGATTATAGCATATCAGATTGCGAAAAGCAAGTTACTTTTAGCGATCTTCCGCAAAAATTCATAACACAATGAAAGCAACTTTTGCCCGCTTCTCTCTTCAAACAAAAAAAGCATCCTTCTCACGCCGCGGTCTGCAACAGACCGCCAGCGCGAGAAGAATGCTGTCAATGATTCAGAGTTTTGAGCACGCGAAGATGCCAGCGGGCGCTGCCCGCCTGCCTGCTTATCCCACAGGTCTTGTGACCACGGTTGTTGTTGTCGTCGTCACATCTTCCGGCACGCCTGTCTTGGTGACCGGCGGTTCGGTGGTGCGCTCGATGATCTTCTTTTCCGGCACGGGTTCGCCCGCTGCCTGGAGAATGTTGCGCACGATGATGTCATGCAGAAGCTCGACATCGTAGTCGCCGATGATCGGCTCAAGGTGCGAGCCGCCGACGCCGGAATCATCCGTCAGGAAGACATAGTTTGCGTTCGTGATGATCGAGAGTGCGCGCCCGAAAAGCTCCGTGTTGCGGGATGCATTCGATGCAACGACCGGAACAACGCGGATGCCCTTTGCAGCAGCTGCCTTCACAGCCTCCACGATGTTCGCACTGATCTTGTCGCCCTTATGCGGCGGTGCATCGAAGATCAGGAACGCGATCTTGTTGGTCTTCTCGCTCCACTGTCCCTGGAGCAGTGTTTCCTGCAGGATCTGATCGACAGCCTCCGGCGTATCGCCGCCGCCGTCCGCATTTTCTGCCTTGATCAGGGTGCAGATCTTGTCAACATCATCGGTGAACGGGTTGCAGCGCGTGACATAGTCGTCGCCCTCGTCGCGGTAGAAGTTCACGGAGAACTTCATCTTGCCGTTGTCGACATCCTTTGCGATGGCAGCGAAATCCTTCTTCAGGAACGCGATCTCATCGCCCATCGAACCGGTGGTGTCAAGGATGAACATGACCTCAGTATCGGTGTAATCTGCACCTGCGCCGTCATACGATGCTTCCAGCACGACCTCCGGCACATAGAGTCCCTTTGCCGGCTGCGTTGTCTGCGGCGTGTACCAGTCTTCTTCGTCGTACCAGCCGTCAGAGTAGCCGAATACGCCCGGCAATGTGGTCGTCGTCAGCGTCGGTTCCGTCACGCCGGAAACCGTCGTTCCCTGCTGCGGATCCGGCTGCGTGATCTCAATGACCGTGTCCTCCGGAACCGTGAATGATGTCAGTGCCTTGGTTCCCGCCGAGATCGTCAGCTTCTTGCCTGCATCCGCGCTGTTGTAGAACAGATACGCAACGCCGCTGCGGTCGGTCTTGGCAGTCCAGTCGGATGTGCCGCCGGTCATGCTGACGGTCAGATTCGGAACAGCCTTGCCGTCCGCCGAAGTCACGGTCAGCTTGACGCGGTGTGCGGGATCCAGCCCGTAGGACGGGAACTCAACAGTGCCCTTCTTCAGCAGCTCGGTGAAGAATTCCCAGTTGTCGTTGTCGTTCCATTCGCCGGCTGTCAGGATGTTTGCCTGTGCCTGCTCATTGGAGTAATACGATTCTTCAGATCCTTCAGGAGCCCCCCAGCTTTTGCCTGTGATCGGAGAGCCGTCACCGCCGCCGTAGCCGCCCCAGCCGCCGCCGCCTTCTGTCGCCTCCGAAGGGGCATCTGCCCACATTGCCGCGGATCTTGTCGTCGCCGCTCCGGTGGTTTCCTTCTTGATATCGGAGATCAGCAGCTGTTTGAGCAGCGTGAGATCCCTTGCGTCCACGCACTTGTCGCCGTTCGCATCTGCCGCGATCAGCTGCGCATCGGTCAGCGTGCCGAGTGTGGTCAGATAGTTCGAGACCAGCCGGACATCATCCGCGTTGAACCGGCCGTCTGCATTGATATCATAGGCAGCGCCGTCGTGGATGGAGAGCAGCCATTTCCTGTCGATCAGCTTGGAAACGACCGTCGCATTGGCGATCTCCGCAGGACTGTCGTCGAAGGTTCTGCCGACATACTGCGTAAAGACCGCAACGCCCTCTTCCTTCGGGGAATAGAGCGAGACAGAGCGGCTGCTTTCGCCTGCCAGCATCATCGAGGGCACCATCCGCATATACTCGATCGTCTCGGTGCGTTCCTTGACATACTTCGCGCCCGTCTGTCCGAGGAACAGTTCTGCACCCGTGCTGTAATTGACATCGGAGCAGATCACGACATAGTTGCCGTGCAGGGAGATCTCGCCGTTTGCCTTGCGGAATGCCGCAAACTCATCGATGGAATCCGGCATCCAGCCGTAGATATCGGTTTCGGTGATGCCGCTGTCGGTCTTCTCAAAGACGTATTCGTTCTTCTGGAGCTCGACCACCTCGACCGGGTCGACGACAAGCTCATCGCTGCCGCCGCTCGGCTCCACATAACGGAAGCGCGATGCACTCAGCTCAATGTTGTACTGCATGTTCTTATCCGGCTGGAAGACGAGCACCTGATACTGCGGCAGTTTGTTCACGCCTGCTTCGCCGAGCTCTTCCAGCACCTTCTGATAGTTTTCATAGAGGCGCAGCTGATTCTTGTAATCGGGGTTGTCTTCGGAGGGCTTATCCATCTTGATGCTGTATGTCTGGTCAGAAATCAGCATACTTTCAGCATTGGTGGTGTAACTCCAGCCTTCATTGGGGCGGATCTCACGGATGATGCAGATATAGTCGCTGACTGTGTGTGTCTTTCCGAACTCGTTGAGGAATTTGATTGTGTCTTCATAGCTTTTCGGTACAAAGTCCGGAATACCGGCATCGATCCAGACGGCGGATGCGGGGAGCGCGGGGATCGCCGTGACAGCCATTGCTCCGGAGAGCAGCAGCGCCGCAGCTTTTTTCGCTGTTCGTTTCATTTCGGGCACATCCTTTCTTCTTGTGGTTTGGGTTTGGTTCCTGTTTTCACGATTTGTGCGGAATGATCCGTCTATATATTACTATCGCAGAACCGCCGGCAAGTGTTACACGGAAAAAATAATTTTTTTATACAGTTCTGCCATTATCTTTAGTATAGCGTACAACTGCAATATTGTCAAGTATAATCTGTAATTTGTGGCATATTTTTGTATAACGATGCATAAATGAACTGCCCGCTTTATGCAGTATGATAGCCCGTTCCCGTATCCTGTCCGAAAAAGCCGTCTGCGAAATGCCGACGGCGGTGATACTATATTATATTCCGGACTCACTCCGCCCAGAAGACGTAGTTCTCCTTGCGCGGACGTGCGGGGATCTCCTCACAGGCAGCATAGCCGAGAATGCAGTGGCCGATGCCCTCGTATTCGCCTTCGATGCCGAGTTCTTTCAGCAGCGCCTTGCCCTCTTCGCTCTCGAATTCCTCCTTTGCGCGGTGGATCCAGCAGCTTGCAACACCGTATGCGTGTGCGGCATTCATCAGATTCCCCATGACCAGACTGCCGTCATAGAGGTAGGTCGGCTTTGTCTTGTCCGCGAGCACGATCAGAATGACCGGCGCACCGTAAAACGGATCCATGTCCGCGTTGCCGATCACCTTTGCGTTCCATGCAGAAATGCGGTCGCGCAGTTCCTTGTTGGTCACGGCGATGATCACAGGCGACTGCCAGTTCATGCCGGTCGGCGCGTATGTGCCTGCTTCAATGATCTTTTCAAGCACATCCTTCGGGACAGTCTCCGGCTTGAACTGCCGGACGCTTCTTCTTGTGACGAGATTTTCGATTGCTTCCATCTGTGATTCCTCCTTATTTCACGGGATATCGTGCCGGGTGCATTCCCCGACAAGACTATGATACAGCATACCGGTGCTGTTCGTCAAGCTAAAATTCAAATTTTGTAATAAATGACAAACGGGCAGCCGGTTTCCCGACTGCCCGCATGTTGTTCAGCCCTGTCAGAGCGGATCGATCTCAGTGTCACCGCTGGTGGTGATCACGTCCTCTGTTTCAAATGCGACGATTTCCAGTTCCGGTGCGGTATAGATCTCTTTCATGCCGGTTCCTCCTTTCATACGATGTAATTCAATGCTTTGTAGAATGCGACAGCATCCTTGTAATAATCGTAGAGAATGCTTGCCATCACGCGATTCTTCATCGGCATGGCATCCGTGTCGCAATTTTCAGCGACGCGGCGCACCCACAGGAGCGGTGTGCATCTGACGGTATGTTCCCCGGTGCTTCCCGTATACGCAACCACCATCGGATCAAGCATTTCAAGCGGTGAGAAGCCGCCGAATTCAAAGCACTGTCTGCCGTTCTTGCCGGGGATCGCCGCGATGGTGCTGCCGGAGCCCTTTTCGCCCAGCTCGCCGACCAGATTGGCCGGTGCATCCAGCGGATAAATGCGGGCTTTCATTCTGGAATTGAGTACCAGCGAGATCTCCGCCTGCTCCATACCAATGGACTCGCCCGTACCGGCCAAATCATTGTCCTGGAGGATCTCATGGATGCGGCTCTCCACATCGGGCAGTTCGTCCGGCGTGTTGAAGTAGGCATTTGCGGTTTCGCCGTAGAGTCTGACCGTGCCGATCAGCTTTGCGAAGGCGGCTTTCTGCCCGTTATTCCAGTCTTCCTCCGGCTGTGCCTTGTTGAGATAGCGGTTCACGGAGAATGTCTTGCAATAGACCAGTCTCGGTTCAGAGCTGCCCTTTTCATAGAGGTATACGGTGATCGGCTCGTCCATGTGGTCAGCGGAAACATTCGCCGATGCGGCGAATCTGCCATTCTTTTCGGTGAGGCCGTGGGTATTGCCGTCCGCTTCCTCACACTTGCCCGCAAACTCCGCATAGTATTTGTCTGCGGTTTCCTGCGACAGCACATCCTTGACGTAGAAATTCAGCGCGAGATCGTCCGTGAGGGTGACGGAGATATCCCGAATGGCAGGCGCCATGAACGCATCGGCGGCTGTGACATTGCATCCATTGAACATGGCAGAGGTATCAACACCC
>JAFZPL010000036.1 GCA_017550355.1 Oscillospiraceae bacterium
AGCGACCTCGGCTGTCACCTTGCCGGTGATCTCCGGAGATTCGTAGACCTTTGCGAGCAGTGCCTTGTCGATATCCAGCTTTTCCAGCACCTCATCCGACCAGCAGCGGTTCGGGATGTCAAGCAGCTGCATACCGGATGCATCGGAAACCTCCGTTGCATATTCATTGGTCAGCACAAAGCGGATATAGTCCTTCGGCAGCAGGATATGCTTGCATTTTGCGTAATTCTCCGGCTCGTGATTGCGCACCCAGAGGATCTTCGACGCGGTGAAACCGGTCAGTGCTGGGTTCGCAGTGATCTCAATGAGGCGTTCCTTGCCGACACGCTCGGTGATCTCTTCGCATTCCGCAGCGGTACGCTGATCGCACCAGATGATTGCCGGGCGGATGACCTTGTTGTCCTTGTCCAGCATCACCAGGCCGTGCATCTGTCCGGAAAGACCGATGCCCTTCACATCAGCAGCATTCACGCCGCTTTTCTGCATCACGCCGGCGATCGTATTCAGGGCGGCATCCGCCCAGTCCTCCGGCTTCTGCTCTGCGTAACCGTTCTGCGGCTGATACAGCGGATACTCCGCCGACGCAGATGCGATCACCTTGCCCTGCACGTCAAACAGCACTGTTTTTGTGCCGCTCGTGCCGATGTCAACGCCAATGTAATAGTTCATAACTCTTTCCCTCACTTTTTTAATTTGTTTTCCCCCTGCGGATAATGGATCAGTGGCTATACTATATTTATATTCAAGGTATTTCACGGAATATGCCTCTTCCGGTACGGATACCATCAGGTTCGCTCCGGATTGCGGAATACCGCGTGAAACCTCCCTGCCGTTGTGATCCTGCCGGCTGCTTTACGGAACGAAACAGCCGTGCAGGCTGCGGAACAGCTGCCCCGCATGTGATATTACTTCTTCTTGGTGGTCACAGAAGAGCTCACCGTCGTGTTGGCAGTGGTCTCCGTTGTGGAGCCCGCCGTCGATTTTGCAAGCGTCAGCATGGTGTTCTTCGGTGATCTGGTCTGCTGTGCGCGGATCGCGACATTTTCTGCATCGCCGACCTCTTCGCCGATCTCCGGCACATCGTTTGTCTCGATCAGCGCATTGATATTGAGGAACGATTTCTCGAAAATGTGCTCGATCACTGCGACATACTGCCGGAATGCAGGCTTGCCGTTCACCATCAGCACTTCATTGATCTCCGGTACGCCGAGCTTTGCAAGATCCTCGTCTGTCATTGTCGAAAGGCGTCTGTCCACCGACGGCGTCAGACCGATCGACTCGCACTGCTCAAAGGTCAGATCCAGCTTCGCAGTAGACTCCACCTTGATGAGGCCGGCTGCTTCCGCCGTCGTACCCGGTTCAAGATCCGTTTCGATGCAGTAGCCGAGTTGCTTTCTCTGCGAACGCTTGAGCGCCGTCACAGAGACGGTCTTCTTGTATTCCTTGTCCATGCCGAGCGTCTTCATCTGCGCAGAGTTCAGCGTAAAGACTGTGCTCGGGTTCACGGAGAGCAGTTCCTTTGTAATTTCAGCACGCGTCTGCGTCTTCCACTGCAGCTTGACCTCACCGGACGGACGGATGCGGTACACCTGCTTTGCATAGCCCTTGGCATACCATTTAGAATGGGAATAATCAATATCGTAGGTGTTCGGCTCAATAGAGATATAGGTGTTGCCGTTTGCCTGGTCGCGCACCTCAACAACGCTGTAACGGTACTGATGCTCCGGCGATTCATCGCGCTCCAGCACCTTCTCGACGATCGGCGGCTGCACGACCGACTGCATGACGAAATACGCAAATGCGCCGAGAAGATAGATCATAAGAAACACGGCGCCGAAAATCGTTTTCGGTCCTTCACTGGTACCGCAGCCGAGATAGGTGATCAGGATGAACACCGCAAACGGGATGATCAGACAGAGATACCGATAATTGAACAGCAGAATCGGCAGATACAGCGGCATACTGATCATCACGATCAGCCTTGTAAGGATCTGCCGTCGCGTGAACAGAATCAGAATGCCCCAGCCGATACACGCAAGCGAAACGAGCACACAGTATTTCGCACGCTCCTCCTCCGGAATGTCCAGACGGTAAAAACAGCTGTAATACGCAAACTTCACCACGCCGATCAGGAAAAAGATATTGAGGAACGAAAATACAAACTGAATCGCAAACAGAAGCCGCTGCGCATTTTTCGTGCGCAATGCCTCCCTGAATGCTGCAAAGCCGCTCAGATTCTCAGACGCTGTCCTTGCGCGGACACGCTCCACCGCCTGTGCATAGTTCTTTGTACTCATGATGTTACCTTTCGGATCTTGGCAAATTTCGCCAGTATTTTTTTGGTGCCGACCTGATCGAATGCGATCTCCAGCAGCATGTCACCGCCCATCGGGACTGCCTTCAGCACCGTCCCCTCGCCGTGTGCCGGAGATTTGACACGTTCGCCGGGGGCAAAATCAAGCGGTGCTGCATCGGGCTGTTTCAGATGCAGCGCATCCGCCGTTCTGCGGACAGGTTCTGCGTTCCGCACGGCAGCAGGCTTCTTTTTGCCCCGCTGATCAAGCACGGACGGATCAATTTCACGCAGGAAGCGCGATGCACCGTTGGAAGAAGTCTGTCCGTAGAGCATCCGCCATGTCGCCGTGGTGAGGTACAGCCGCCGCTTTGCGCGTGTGATTGCGACATAGGCAAGCCGGCGCTCCTCCTCCATTTCGGCTTCCGTGTCCATGCTTCGGCGGCTCGGGAAAACATTCTCCTCAAAGCCCAGAATGAACACATTCTCAAATTCCAATCCCTTGGCGCCGTGAATCGTCATCAGCGTCATCGCATCCGTGTTGTCATCTGCGCGGTCCTGATCGGTATAGAGTGAGATCTCCTCAAGAAAGCCGTCCAGTGTCGGCTCTTCATCGGCTTCTCCGGCTGTCTTGATGTACTGCTTGATGCTGGAACGGAGCTCTTCCACGTTTTCCATGCGCGTTTCGCCCTCATCTCCCAGGTCTTTCAGCATATCGGCATAACCGGTGATCTCCAGCAGATAATCATAGAAAGCATCCAGCGGCATTGCCTCCGACGCCCGGATCAGTTCATCGAAAATATCCGCTGCCTTCTGCAGTGAGGATGCGCGTCTGGAAAGCACCGGATAATCGGATGCATTCCGCAGCACCTCGACCGGAGTCAGGTGCAGATCCTCCGCGATCGACGTAATATCGCTCACGGTCTGTGCACCGATTCCGCGCTTGGGCTCATTGATGATGCGCTGGAACCGCAGCAGATCGCCGGGATTGTTGGCAACGCTCATATATGCGATCACGTCGCGGATCTCCTTGCGGTCAAAGAACCGCAGACCGCCGAAAATACGGTACGGCACGGAGGCATGCGCGAGATGGCGCTCAAGCGAATTGGAAAGCGCATGATTGCGGTACAGCACGGCAAAATCGGAATAATGCGCGCCGTTCGCGGCGGCATTTGCGACCGCTTCGGCGATGAATCTTGCTTCATCCTCCTGATCCGTCGCCTGATACCACTGCACCTTGTCGCCCTCGTCGTGTTTTGTCCAGAGCGTTTTCTCCTTGCGGGCATGGTTGTTCCGGATGACCGAATTTGCCGCCTCAAGAATACGTCCCGTTGAGCGGTAGTTCTGTTCCAGCCGGATCACCTTGCATTCGGGGAACTGCTCGTCGAACGAAAGAATATTCTCGATCGTCGCGCCGCGGAATTTGTAGATGCTCTGGTCGTCGTCGCCCACCACGCAGAGATTCCGGTGCTGCTCGGCGATCAGCCGGATCAGCTCGTACTGCGCGGGATTGGTGTCCTGGTATTCGTCTACCAGCAGATACTGGCAGCGTCTCTGATATTTTTCAAGCACATCCGGATTTTTCCGGAAGAGCTCGACGGTCAGCGCAATGATATCGTCAAAATCAACAGCATTGGAGGTGCGCAGCTTCTGCTGATAGACCGCATAGAACCTTGCGATCTGAAGCCGGCGGTAATCACCGTCCGCCTCCCGCGCAAATTCCTCCGGCGAAAGCAGTCTGTCTTTCGCGTGGCTGATCTCTGTCTGCACGCCCTTCGGCGGGAATTCCTTTTCCGCCGCCTTCACGGACTTGCGCTCATACATCGCGGGATCCTTGATGATATCGCGGAGCACGCGCAGCGAATCGTCCGCATCGTAGATCGTGAAGGATTTGTCGTACCCAAGTATGTCGATATGCTGCCGCAGGATCCGCACGCACGCGCTGTGGAACGTGGCTGCCCAGACATCGGCGGCTGTATCGCCGAGCATTGTCTGAAGGCGTGCTTTGAGTTCTGCTGCAGCCTTATTGGTAAAGGTGATCGCAAGGATCCGCCATCCGGGGATGGGTGCGAATCCGAGCAGCTCCGTCAGGCGCGCTTCATCCGGCGCTTCCCTGCCGTCCGCCACTGCGCTGAGCCAGTCTGCATCCGCTCCGGATACCGGCGGCACCTCGCCGTAATAAGCATTGCCGAAACGCATCATGAATGCAATGCGGTTCACGATCGCCGTGGTCTTTCCGCTGCCCGCGCCTGCAAGGACGCTCAGCGGCCCCTCCACGGTGAAGACTGCCTCCTGCTGCGGCTCGTTCAGCCCTTTGGCGTCAAGATATCTGCGCAGCGCGGCACGCTTGATCTCAGTCATGATAGTTCAGGACTCCGTTTCTGAATAACCGTTTTTGAAGATACTGCCGCGGGCATAGTTTGCCCTACCCGGCAATACGGTACTATTATACCATAAAATCCGCAAATTGAAAAGGGTTCAAAGATATTTTTTAATATTCTTCATAATTCATAAATATTTCTTCGCACTGTTTGGTCATTTTTGCATTTTTCTTCTTAAAAATTTATGAAAACCCTTTTCTTTTTTGCAATTTTCATGTATAATAAGAATGGTAATTTGTGCGTTCTCAAGGAGGAGCTTTCTATATATGAAAATCGTAATGGATAAAAGACATAAAAGCATTGCAAAAACTGCAATCTGGGCGTTCACGATCTGCCTGCTGATCGGCATCGGCGTCTGGCGCTTCGATGTCGTCATGGGTGTCGTGAAAGACGTCATCG
The DNA here is from genome assembly GCA_017550355.1 of Oscillospiraceae bacterium. Classification (GTDB taxonomy): domain Bacteria; phylum Bacillota; class Clostridia; order Oscillospirales; family Ruminococcaceae; genus Firm-04. The sequence goes on from JAFZPL010000036.1 coordinate 5,074, forward strand.
CCGTTTTTGCGCCTGTCATCTGGGGCCTTGTCATCTCCTACCTGTTCAATCCGCTGATGAACTGGATCGAACGGCAGGTCAAACGCCTGACCGACCGGCAAAAGCCGCATCCCCGTCTCGCACGCGTCATTTCCGTCGCAGTCACGATCCTTGCGCTGCTTGCAGTCATCTTCGGTCTGCTTGCATCCATTGTCCCGGAATTGCTGAGCAGTTTAAAGAGCCTGTTCGTCAATCTCCCGACCTATCTCACCAACATCGGAGACTGGGTGGAATCCCGCATCGCCGGCATGGAACAGGATCAGCCTCAGCTGCACGATATGCTGAGCAATGCATGGGTATCCGCACAGGACACCGTCAACAGCTTCGCAGGACAGTTTGAGCCGAAACTCGACAGCATCGCCAGCGGCGGCGCCAATATCATCACCGCAATCACCAGCGGCGCCTTTTCGTTCATCCACGGCATCGCAGATTTTCTCATCGGTATCATTTTCGCGATCTATCTGCTCTACAACAAGGAACGCTATATCGCACAGATGCGCAAGCTGCTCTATGCAACGCTTCCGGAGGAGCGCGTCCACAAATTCCTGAATATCGGTTCGCATGTCAGCTACACCTTCATGCACTTTCTTTCCGGCAAAACGCTTGACTCGCTCATCATCGGTCTGCTCTGCTTCATCGGCATGACCATTCTGGACATGCCCTATATCCCGCTCATCTCCATTGTTGTCGGCATCACCAACATCATCCCGTTCTTCGGCCCGATCATCGGCGCGATCCCCTGCGGCGTGCTGATTCTGCTCTCTGAACCGGGCAAAGTGATCCCGTTTGCGATCTTCATTCTCGTGCTCCAGCAGTTCGACGGCAACATTCTCGGCCCGAAGATCCTCGGCGATCAGCTCGGTCTGCCGATGTTCTGGACGCTCTTTGCGATCATCGTCGGCGGCGGTCTGTTCGGCTTCATCGGCATGGTTGCGTTTGTGCCGATCTTCGCGGCGGTCTATACACTGATGTCCGACTTCCTCCAGGAAAAACTCAAGTCAAAGGGATTGCCCAGCGACGACGAAAGCTATTTCACCAACGAAATACACTATTCCACGCTGCCCGCTGAGGGCGAAACTCCCGCAGAAGGAGAACAGACCGCAGAAACCGAAAACGCTGACAATGATGCGAAAGACGAACCGCACCTTTCCAAATCTGACATTGTTGAAAAAGCCAAGCGGCTGCAAGCCAGCATCAAGGCGAAACACAAAAAGAAAAAATGATCAATCAAGCTGAAAAAGAGATTCTCTCGGCATTTCCGCCGGAGATCACGGAACAGGTTCAAGCCATCCTGAAGAAGTGGAAAGAGAAGGTCGTGATCGCCTGTCTGCTTGCGGTTTCTGCCTGCACTGTACTGACGCTCATATTTCACAGCGACAAAAAGTATCTGACAGATTCGATCTGTCTCGCCGCATTTTTCTCTGTCTGCGGCCTGTATGTCGCCCTGCTGCTCATTGAAACCACGGTCTGGAAGGCGTATCGGCAGATTCCGCTGCTTGCTGCACAGCCGGAGGACAGTGCATCTCCGGAGGAAATGCTTGCCAGACGGAAGGAAGCTGCCGCAGGCGCCCACATTATGGCAGGTCTGCTTGCTGCAGGTGCCGTTGTCATATTCATCATCATTCCGCATGCGGCGCTGTTGTCGTTCTTCTTTCTGGCAGGTGCCGTCTTTGTGGAAGTTGACCGGATGAACAAGTTTCCGACCGATCTTTCTGCCGCGAGAAAACTCCGCGCTCCGCTGCACCGCCGTTCACTGCGGATCGGAAGCTGCGCAGCGCTCGTGTTCGTTGCTTCCTGCTGCGCGATGGTTTTCCGGTCGATCATGGGCTCTGTCGCCGGTTCAAGGCTGGGCGCAATCAACGCTACCGCGAAGAATGTCTACTTAGCTGCGGAGAAATGCCTGACAGACTACGACTACGAGAACAAGAGCGTTGAGCCCGTTACTACGATCGCGCAGTTTTCCGAGGACAATCTCTTCTCAAATGCATGGCAGACCTATTTCAAGCCCCCAAAGCAAACCGACTGGTATGCCCTCGTCTTTGATGACAGCGGCAAGCTCCTGTTCGCACTCTACAGTCAAATGCCCATTACCGAAGAACAGCTCACCAAACCGGATCAGGAGGAACAGCGTGAACTGCTCCGTTCCTTTTCCCATAAGGACGAAGCCATCGGTTACTATACACCCTCTCAGAAGAAATCGGAGGCATCATCATGAACAATATGAATCAGCAGTTTCAGTCTGCGCCGCTCCCCCCGCCTCAGCCGCAGCAGACTGCAAACCAGAATATGTATGCGCAGCGGCTCGCTGAACACAACGCCGCTTTGCAGACGCAGAACACCATGTTCTGCAAGGACTGCGGCAATCCCGTCGACCGGAACGCAAGCGTCTGCATCCACTGCGGCTACGTGCTCAATCCGGAATCCTTCGCAAAGGCACAGCAGATGGTTCAGCAGCGTGCGCAGCGGGATGCGCCCCGCAAGCGGCTCATCGGACTGATCGGCAGCATCACCGGCGACCAGCGGCTCATTGAAGAGAGCCGTGAGATACCGCTCGCACAGCGTACACAATATCGCTTCCAGACCGTCGGCAAGATCTACTGCACCAGCTGCGGCGGCGAAGTCGAAGAGGGACAGAGTATCTGCATGCACTGCGGCTATGTCCTCAATCCGACCGCCATCCGCAATGCGCAGATGATGATCCAGAACCGCAACATGAAGCTTGAACGCTCCGACCTGATCAAAAGCTACCTCATCCCCGGCTACGGCAAAAAAATGTATGAGGAGTACAAGGATCGCTGCCCGCAGATCGCGGAGCCCTGCCAGAAAGCCGGAAAACTCAACAAACTCGCACTGATCGCAATTATTGCGCTGATTATTCTTCTGTGACTTGATTTTTCACGGGAACCGTGTTATAATGATAGTATAAGAGCCTGTTTCGCTTCTTATGACGGAGGGATATTCGCGCGGATCACGGACACGGCTGTGCAAAGATCCGCAGCGGTAACTGTATACCGCAGCTTCTTTCACAAAGCCGGCGCTCCGGATCCGCCGGATAACCGCCGGAATACGGACGCGGAACAGGCTCTATCTTGTCGAAAGGTGGGAAAAACCCATGACCACGATGGAAATGCAGCAGGAAATCCTGCGGATCAAGCGCAAGAAGAATATCTGTATCTTAGCCCATGCCTATCAGAGCCAGGATATCTGGGAGGTCGCGGACTATATCGGCGACTCCTTCGGTCTGTGCAAAAATGCGCAGAAATCGGATGCGGAAACGGTTCTGATGTGCGGCGTGCGCTTTATGGCGGAGACGGTCAAGATTCTCTCTCCGCAGAAGCGCGTTCTGCTCTCGCATCCGGACGCCGGATGTCCGATGGCGGAACAGGTCACCAAAGAAGAGCTCATTGAGATCAAGAAGGCATACCCCGGCTATGCAACAGTCGCCTATATCAATACGACCGCTGAGCTGAAAACCGAATGCGACGTCTGCGTCACATCCTCCTCGGCACCGTCCATCATCCGCAAAATGCCGGATGAGAAGATTCTTTTCATCCCCGACTGCAATCTCGGCAGCTGGATCGCAAAGCAGATTCCCGAAAAGACCTTTGCTTTCATCCACGGCGGATGTCCCACCCATGCGCGTATCACTGCTGATGAGGTCAAAGAAGCCAGAAAGGCGCATCCGAACGCAAAGCTGCTCGTCCATCCGGAATGCCGCCCCGAAGTCACGGCGCTCGCCGATTTCGCCGGCTCCACCACTGAGATCATGACCTATGCACAGAAGAGCGAAGCGGATGAATTCATCATCGGCACCGAGAACTCCATCGTTCAGCACCTGCAGTTCAGCTGTCTGGAGAAGAAATTCTATCCGCTCTCCAAGTCCTGCATCTGCCAGAATATGAAATCCACGACGCTTGCAGATGTTCTGCACTGCGTTGAAGGCACCGGCGGCGAGATCATCGAGATGGATGCCGCAATGATGGATGCCGCAAGAAAGAGCATTGATGCCATGCTCGCTTACGGCGGCTGATGAAGGAGGACATGCAAGTGAATCAGTCTCTCAGAAAAACAAAGATCGTCTGTACGATCGGCCCCTCTACCGACTCCGACGAAGTGATCCGCCAGATGATGCAGGCAGGCATGAATGTTGCAAGATTTAACTTCTCCCACGCCGACTACGAAGTGGACAAGCGCCGCTTTGAACAGATCGTCCGGCTGCGTGAAGAGCTCGGTCTGCCGATCGCAACCATGCTTGATACCAAAGGCCCGGAGGTGCGTCTGCGCAAATTTCCGAACGGCCCTGTGGAAATCAAAGAAGGCGACATCTACACCCTTACCACCAGAGATGTTCCCTGTGACGATAAGATCGGCTCAGTCAGCTACGCGAAGCTCGCAAAGGATGTCAAGCCGGGTGATACCGTCATGATCAACGACGGTCTGGTCGAACTGCGCATCGAACATGTCAGCCCGACCGATATCGAATGCCGTGTCATCCGCGGCGGCATCCTCTCCAACCACAAATCCTGCAATTTCCCCGATGTCAACCTCTCCATGCCGTATCTTTCCGACGCGGATATGGAGGATCTGGAATTCGGCGCGAAGCTCGGCTTTGACTTCATCGCCGCAAGCTTTGCACGCACCGGCGCGGATATCCGCTATTTGCGCAAATTCACGCAGAGCCTCGGCTGGCAGGGTGTCCGCATCATTGCAAAGATCGAAAACCGCGAAGGCGTGAACAATATCGACGAGATCCTGGAAGCCGCAGACGGCATCATGGTCGCACGCGGCGATATGGGCGTGGAAATTCCGTTTGAGCAGATCCCCGCGATCCAGAAGCAGCTGATCCGCAAGGGCTACGAAGCCGGCAAGCAGGTCATCACCGCAACGCAGATGCTCGAATCCATGGTGACGAACTCCCGTCCCACCCGTGCGGAGATCACAGACGTTGCAAATGCGATCTATGACGGCACCAGCGCGATCATGACCTCCGGCGAAACGGCTGCAGGTCAGCATCCGGTCGAGACCGTGCGGACAATGGCGCGGATCGCACTCACAACCGAAGCGAGCATCGACTATAAGAGCGATTTCATGGCGCGTACCAATGAAAAGGCAACCATTGCAGACGCGATCGCACACGCGACCGTGACCACATCGCACGATCTGGATGCAACAGCGATCATCACTGTCACAAAGGGCGGTGAAACGGCGCGTCTGATCTCGAAATACCGCCCGATGTTCCCGATCATCTCCTGCACAACGGATACCATGATCCAGCGGCAGATGAACCTCTCCTGGGGCGTGCATCCGCTGGTCATCAATGAGGAGCGCAATACCGATGATCTTTTCAAGCATGCTGTGGAAGCTGCCTGCAATGCGGGATACACAAAGCCCGGCGATATCGTCGTGATCACGGCGGGCGTTCCGCTCGGCATCTCCGGTACGACCAATCTGCTCAAGGTGGAAGCGATCGAGTGGTAATCCCGGCGCGTTCTGAAAGAATCATGCATTTTTTATGAAGATTCCGTGATATCTCTTGACATTTCTGTCCGAATATGCTATGATAGAGACATAAGGAGGTGCAGTCACATGGTTACTGTAACAACATTTGAAGAACTCGCAGCAGCGGTTCGCAGAGATGAGGTCTGCATTCATCTGGAAGGTGAAGCAAAGTACTACTACGAGAAGAACGTCAGCAACGCCATCGGCGGCGGTCTGATCGGCGCGCTGCCGGGACTTTGTCTGCTCGGTCCGCTCGGCGCAGTTGCCGGTGCCGTGATCGGTGCAACGGTCGCCTCGCAGTCCGGTGACGCGGATATCCAGCGTTTTCTGCTGACCTACTATCGCCGCAGCAGCTCCGGTGTCACCTATATCGAGCTGACACACCGCTGATGCACATGAACCAGACAAGCAGATACTTCTTCGGAGGTATCTGCTTGTTTTTTTATTGTATCGGCAGAATTGCTCCGATTTGGTGAAAATGCCATCTTGACAGAAACTGTGTTTTCGTGTATAATTGTATACAATCACACAATGATACATATACACACGAACACAGGGAGGGAACCGCATGGAAATCTGCATCGTTCCTTACAGTGATGCATATAAAGCGCAGGTCTTTTCGTTCACAGACCGCTGCTTTCAGGAACTCGGAAAACGCTTTGAGCCGGACGGACGGCACAGCTTTTATAACGATATCCCGCAGAACTTCGCAGCGTTCTGGTGTCTCCTGGCAAACGGCACAGTCGCGGGGACAGCCGCTCTCAAGGATCTGGGCAATGATACTGCAGAGCTGAAAGCGCTGTATCTTTCCGGCGAGCTCCGCGGTCAGGGACTGGGCAAAAAACTGCTGCGGGAAGCCATCCGCTTTGCCCGTGAAACCGGATTCCGCACCATTGTGCTTGACTCCATGTCGCAGTACACTGCGGCATTGAAGCTCTATCGGAAAGCGGGCTTTCAGCCGACCGAACGATTCAATGACAATCCCTATGCAGATGTATTTATGAAACTGGAATTATAAAGGAGAGGAACCGCCATGAACCACGCCATGCCGAACATCAGCCTGAGCAAGCGCACGAACCTGCTTGATTTTGATACCTATGAATATGAGATGCAGGATGTGGAGCGCCCGGAACTGTTCCGCGAAATGTTCCCGTATTCGGAGGTGCCGAAGGTGGCATACAATTACCGCCATGTGCCGATGAATATGCCCGATGAAATTTTCATCACCGACACCACCTTCCGCGACGGACAGCAATCCCGCGCACCGTACACCACCGCACAGATTGTCGATCTCTTCAAAATGCTGCACCGGCTGGGCGGCGAAAAGGGCATCATCCGGCAGACCGAATTCTTCGTCTATTCCAAAAGTGACCGCGATGCGCTCGAACAGTGCAT
>JAFZPL010000037.1 GCA_017550355.1 Oscillospiraceae bacterium
TGCAGAATCGGGGACGGCGGCTATTCGTGCGGTACTGTTCGGGGCTGATCCTGATGCGGCGGAACGTCTTTTGCTGACGCTCGACTGGTATCTCGATCCATATTATAAGCAGACACTCCCCTATCAGGAGGAGATTTTCACGATGCTGGAAGAACTCGTCACCGTGAGCCAACATGATGGGATCTTGGATTCCGCATTGCAATTGCTTGGAGATTATTGCAGACGGGATTATCCGATTCTGCGCGAACACTTTGACCAAATCAAGGACAGCGCGAAACCGGATGTGCTGTATCTGCTGAACAGCCCGTAACTCTGACAGGAGGTGAACCGCATGAGAGGCGATATGGAAATTCATCCTCGGCATGTCATCTATTTTGCGATGGCTGCATTCGGTGCGGGAGCCGTCAAAAGCTACATCAACAGAGTGCTGCTGGATGAGCCGGACTTCTTTGTGAATAATGTGAGCACCCTGATCATGTATCTGTGCTTTCTTGCCGTGTTCGGCGCCGGCTTGTTCAATGACGCTTATATACGGACGCTCAGCGCTGAGACTGACCGCCGGGAGTATCTGAAAAGGGAGATCACCGTGATGAGCGGGTATCTTTTCGTTATGATCAATGTAATGGCGGCGGCAGCGGCACGTCACATATAAAAACCGGCAGAACCGCCGGAACATAGGAGAATAAACGATGACTGATTTCAAAACCCCATACGGTCTGATCGGGCGGAAGCTCGGTCACAGTATTTCGCCGGAGATTCATGCCGCACTCGGCAATCCGGCATATTCGCTCTATGAACTGGAGCCCGATGAGCTTGGCGCATTTCTCGCAGACACACGCCTGAAAGCGCTGAACGTGACCATCCCCTATAAGATCGACGTGATCCCGTTCTGCGCGGAGCTGGATGCTCTCGCAAAGGCGATCGGTTCCGTGAATACGCTTGTCCGGCAGGAGAACGGCAGCTGGAAGGGCTACAATACTGACGCCTACGGTCTCCGGTGCATGATGCGTGCGGGAAAGCTGACCTTTGACAGGCAGAATGTGCTCGTGCTCGGCAACGGCGGTGTTTCCCAGACCATTCAGGCAATCGCAAAGCTGGACGGCTGTGCGTCGCTGACGGTGCTGGATATCGCCGGGACCGAATACAACTACGACGATCTCCCGAAATTCTACGATGCAACAACGCTGATCGTCAATGCAACGCCGGTCGGCATGTATCCGAAGGCGGGCAAATCGCTCGTTGACCTCACAAAATTCCCGCACCTCTCCGGCGTCTGCGATGTGATCTACAATCCGCAGAGAACCGCATTCCTTTTGCAGGCAGCAGAGCTGGGCATTCCGTATGCGGGCGGCCTGACGATGCTCGTTGCGCAGGCAAAGCAGGCGGCGGAATATTTCTTCGGCACGACCATTCCTGACGATAAGATCGCGGAGATCGGTGCGAAGATGCAGGCAGATGCGGAAAATATCGTTTTGATCGGGATGCCGGGCTGCGGAAAATCGACGATCGGCAATGCGCTTGAAGCGCTGACAAACCGCAGACAGATCGACCTTGACGCGGAGATCGTGAAAAAGGCGGGCAAGGAGATCCCGGCGATTTTTGCGGAGTCCGGCGAGGACGGTTTCCGTGCGATCGAATCGGAGGTCGTGCGGGAGCAGAGCGCAAACCGCGGCGTGATTCTGGTGACAGGCGGCGGCGTTGTGACACGGGCGGAGAATTTCGCGCCGCTCAGAAGCAACGGGCATATCTATCAGATCTGCCGTCCGATCGGGGAGCTTTCCCGCGAGGGCAGACCGCTTTCCATCGGTGCAGACCTGAACGCAATGGCGGAAAAGCGGATGCCGCTTTATAAGGCACTCGCCGACTGCCAGATTGAAAACAACAGCACGCCGGAAGCGGCGGCAGCAGAGATTTGGAGGGATTATTGTGCATATTCTCGTTCTCAATGGACCGAATTTGAACATGCTGGGAACGCGTGAGCCGGAGCATTACGGCACGCAGACACTCGGCGATCTGGAATACATGCTGCGGCAGGAGGCGGCGCAGATGGGCATCACCGTGACCTGTTACCAATCCAATCACGAGGGCTCTCTCGTCGATCAGATCCAGGCGGCATACCACACCGCGGACGGCATTCTCATCAATCCGGCGGCATATACGCACACCAGCGTCGCGATTCTGGACGCGGTCAAGGCGGTGAAGCTGCCGACGGTGGAGGTGCATATCTCCGATCCGGACACCCGCGAGGAATTCCGGAAGATCTCCTATATTCGTCAGGCTTGCATCGCCACGGTCAAGGGCAAGGGCTTTGCGGGATATATTGAAGGACTGCACATTCTCTATGACCACATCACCGCCGCACAGGGGCAGTGAGAGAAGTTAGGAATGAGGAGTGAGGAGAGAGGAGTTAGGAGCTTTTTATTTGGATAGAATGAACCCCCGTCCGGCTTGATTGTCGGGCGGGGGTGTTTTCATTTCAGTGAATGCTTTTCTTCAAGATAGGTTTTGTTTTTAAACAGGTCTGTTATAATGATCTGAACATCCGTTGAATCCTTAATCAGGTATCCTTTGCTTACTGTTACAGTCATGCCGGGCATAATTTCATTTGAATATGTGCTCTTTTCCAAATCATCGCACCCTATAACAGTATCATCGCATTCGACACCGTTCTGATAGGCCTTGGCTCTAAAAAGCCACATAAATGCTTGAGGTTTATCCTCTCCGTTATGATAGGTGTAATCAACAATAAGTACATCGTTGTCCTTATAGTCTTTGCTCATGCGATATCCTGAAATTGCTACACTTGTTTCAGATTTGTCGGTTGTATCTGCTTTGACTCCCTCTCCGCCGCCTAAGTCAATTTCTTCATTCAAATATACTGCATCGCCAATCCATTCTTTTACATTGACGGTTACTTTTGTTAAATCCTGCAATACATATGCTTCTTTTACTGTTGTTGTAGTATTAGGGAGTATATCGGCGAGGTGTGTTGAAGCGTCAACATCATCAAAGAGGATCGCAGTCGAACATTCGACACCATTCTGAAATACTTTATCTGTAAAGAGGGTTGAAAAACTTTTTGCCGAATCTTCTTGATTTGTAAATTCATACTCAATAACTAATACATTGTTTCCGTTGCGATCTTTTTGAAGCTCATGTTTTAAAATTTTAATCGGAGATTCTTTTGGGGAGGGAGCACTACTTGTTGTCTGTACAGAAGATGATACAGGGTTTTCATTCGCTTTTGTCTGTGCTTCAGTTACAATTGATTGTGTCGTGCTTTGAGTGGGAGATTCTCTTTTGTTTTTAGCATTGGAATATCCTTTTACCACCGAACCAATAATTCCAATGCCAACAATAACGGCAATAACGAGCAGGCAGCCGCTTTTCTTTTTAGGTGGCTGCTGTGGATAGCCTTGCTGCATCATCGGAGGCGGAGCGAAATTTTGTTGATTTGGTTGCTGTGCGAAAAAGACTTTGCAATTCGGGCATTGAACTGCCCCTTGCTGATACTCATGTCCACAATTCTGACAAAATGGCATAATATTTATCCTCCTTTACTTGGAAATCCCTTTTGGGTTATCTAAATTATACTGCAAAATGCAGTAAAAGTCAATAATTAGGATGAGAATTTACAATTCGTTCAAAAATATTGTAAAAAGTGCATGAACTGGCAATGTGTTTTTACTGCAATATGCAGTATAAATTAGAACAACAAAATGCGGTATGCTATACTGATAGTATCACAGCACGGGAGGGATACTTGTGGTTTATCAGCGCATCCGCGATTTGCGGGAGGATTCCGACTTGAAACAGCGGGAGCTCGCGGATTATCTGCACTGCTCTCAGCAGGTTTACAGCAATTACGAGCTTGGTCAGCGCGATATCCCGACAGAAATCCTGATCGCGCTTGCGGAATATTATCATACCAATGTCGATTATCTCCTCGGCTTAACGAGTGTGCGCGTCTATTACAAAGAACTGGATACAGAATAACCCCGCCTGACAGAAAGCATCAGGCGGGGTTCGTATTTATGGGAAATGATACAGCGCTGGGTTTCCCTGTTTACATCAGACCGGCAAGCATTTTGAGGACGATGGTGGTATCCTCTGCGGACAGACCGCTCACGCCGTCGAGTTCTGCATTTGCAAGACCGTTCTCCGTGACTTTTACCGTCGAATCCTCTGCAACGATTCTCGCAAGCAGAATTGCATCCGAAATGGTCAGCTTGCTGTCGCAGTTGACATCGCCCGCGAGTGTGGAAACTGCCTTTGCGGTGGTTTCGGAAGCGGTCGTTTCTTCGGCGGTGGATCCGGTCACGGCAGAAGTCTCCGAAACAGCCGTTGTTTCCGTGGTCTGGGAGGATGTTGTATCGGATTCGTCAGTCGATGTGGTAATTTCGACATTGCTTGGCGAAAATTCCATATAGAACAGATTGCAGGAATCCGCCTTTGTGAGCGCGTGTTCGCCAATGCGGTCTAACGGCAGTATGATTGTACCGTTGTTCGTGGTGTACTTTTGGCCGTCCAGTTTGATGGAAGCCGTCTGTTCGCCGAATACCAGCGTGAGATAACCGGTTTCGTGCGGGCAGAATTCAATCGTCGATGCAGTTTCCATTTTGAAGCATGTTGTCAGCGTTTTATAGCCATAGGTGACCGTTCCCTTGCTTGTGGAAAGGTTGCCTCTGAAGCGGTAAAAATTGCTGTCTGTGCCCTGTTCCGTGAAATTATGGATATAACCGAAAAAGTTCACCGGATCGCTTGCGACAGCCGTTGCGGAGGTCGTCTGCTCTGCGGTTGTGACAGCGGAGGAAGATGTCGTGACGGAAGGCTGTGTCGCGGAGGTGGTCACAGCGGGCTCATCCTTCGGTGCGACATAGCTGCCGCTGCCGATTGAAACGATCGACGACTTGTAATTGACCAGTGCCGCTTTCAGTTCCTTGTTGACCGCATAGCTTGCATCATCAACGGCATTATTGAACGTCCACTTGAAATCGCCGCCCTGCGCTCTGCCTGCGTTTGCCGTCACCTTCGCGGGAACATCCTTTGCAGCGTCCGCCTGATATTTGTACATCGTGCCGGCGGTGTCGAAATTGTTGTATCCGGTGCCGCCCGAAAGCGTCTTGACAGATGCGGGAACGGTCTCCTTTGCGTCCTTCACCACATAGACGTCGAAGCTGGTGTTCGAGGTTTGATAGGTGATATAGCTGAAGCCGGAGGGATTCTCCGCGAAAACATTGTTAAATGCCTTGATAATGCCGCCGTCCTCGCCGGAGAATGTTCCCTCGCCCTTTGCGTCCGTACCCTGCTTGCTGCTCATCATGGGCTTGGGGCAGTTGCGGAAATAGTTGTTCTCAACGAACGCAGATGCGCCCATCGTCACGCCGACGCCGTACTTTGCATTGCCGTCGAAATAGTTATTGTAGATGTGAACGGTGCAGGTGCGGATGCGCGGGTGGCGGGAATCGGAATGGTCATACCAGTTGTGGTGATAGGTGATATAATTGTCGGTGGATTCGGATTTCATGCCCTGGAGATTGCATTTTCCGTTGTCCCAGAAGTGGTTGTAGCTGTGAGTGATATAGCTGGAGGTTTTTGTGTCAAGAGCGCCGTCGCCCTTCGCCTGATCCGCGTCCGAGCCGGCGTCGCCGTAGAACATATCGCAGTTATGCACCCAGCAGTGGTCGTTGTTCTGCTGGAGACCGACGTCGTCACCTTCGCCGCTGTTGCAGTTCATGAAGCCGATGTTGCGCACTTCGACATTGGAGCAGTTTGCAAGGCGCAGACCGAAGCCGTTGAAGACGGTGTCGCTGCCGATGCCCTCGATCGTAACGCCGCAGGAGAGCCGCTTGCTCGCGCCGCTGCCCTTGATGAGCATGTCGCCGTCCATGAGCGTTGCCGGATCGGTGATATTACCGATGAAGCGGAGACAGAGCGGACGGGAATCGGTGCCTTTCTGGTAGGCAGTGAGGATATTCTGAATGCCGGTAACTTTGGTTTTGTTGCCCTTGGAATCAGTCACGACATCCAGCGAAACGGTGTCCTTGTTTTCGTTGGTGATGTAGAGTACGACTGCGCCGCTGCGGAGTGTGCCGTTTTCGTTGTATGCGCCGGAGGATGTGCCGTTTACCCAGCCGAATCCGGTGCGGTCGAACGCCGTGACCGTGACGGATTTTTCGATTGCCTTGGATGTATCCTCTTTACCGCCCACGACCGGAACGACTTTCAGCGTATGGCTGCCGGCTGTCAGTCCGACTGCATCTGCGCGGTAATAGCCGTTATACTGGCGGATGAGCA
>JAFZPL010000038.1 GCA_017550355.1 Oscillospiraceae bacterium
ATATCGTCTCAATAGTAAAGCCTATACAGAAATAATAAGGAGGCATTCTTATGAAAAAACAATCTCTCGCTTCGGCGCTCATATTTGCGGTCTGTCTGCTGGCGTGCGCGGGCTCCGCTGCGGCAGCCGTCAGCGCACAGGACACCGATACTCCCGCATTCACGGCTTACGAAACCGAAACAACCGAATATGTATCAACATTCAGCTATGACTGCTTGGCGCTGAATAATTTCTATCCCGTGGCTTACGCAAACGAAACAACCAGCTTTGTGACAACATCCTACTATGACGGCACTGCACACTGCCTTGATCCTCGCCCCCCTGAAAAAGAACCTAAGGAGCCCGGAATGATAGAGGCTCTGCTGCCGCAAATCAGCGTTTCGGCTCTTATTGTGGTTTCAAGTATTCTGATCTGGGTGCTGATAAAGCGCCGGAACCGGAAGTAAACGGCGGAGCATGGCAGCAAGCACCGCGAACTGCTTGCAATGCCAACGCCTGACGCTTTTTCAAAGTGTGTCAGCAAAACACCCGTGCGCAGAAAATGCGCCGGAAATCATCTTAATAGTATCGTTTATTCAGAACTGATAAGGAGGTATTCCCATGAAAAAACAACATCTTGCTTCGGCGCTCACATCTGCAGTCTGTCTGCTGGCCTGTGCAGTTTCCGCTGCTGCCGCTTCTGCGGCACAGACACCGGATCTGCCCGCGGCATCGGATACATTTGAAAGCGGCACGGCTGTATTCGCCGGTACGACGGAACAGTGCGGCACCAGAGATTACAGTGTGCCGGAAGTCTGGCGGCCTGTTGATGTGCTGTTTCCGAACAAGTGCGTCTATCAGATCGGCGAAAAGCTGGATCTGAGCGGCGGTATGGTTTACGCTGATCCGGAGGACTGGCATCACGGCACACCGTTGAACGAGGTTATGGAGCTGATCGATCCCTCCGAGTTCGACAACACCAAGCCCGGCACCTATACGATCTGGATCTGCAATCTGGAACGGGAGCGAAGCCTCGGCTTCGACGTGACCGTGGTGGAGGAAGGGACACCGATCGTGACCACACTCTGCGACTGCGACGAATTTCGCGGCCCGCAGGGAACAGTGAATGATTACGGCGCCCCGATCACCATAGAGCGTATGCCCGACAAGACCGTGTATCAGATCGGCGAGGAGCTTGATCTCACCGGTGCCGTCTTTTCCGGCGGATGCATCGGCAGATTTCAGCACGAGCGGCTGACGGATCACCTGCATCTCATCTCTCACACGGATTTTGACAACACCACGCCCGGGACATACACGATCTACCTGAAAGACTATTTCACAGAGGGCAGCTTTGAAGTGCATGTTGTGGACGGCGATCCTTCAACTATTGTTGTGACGGACGAGACGGAGACTGAGACAACGGAATCCACGACAACCAGCCCCGACAGCTGCGATTGTGAAACAACCGGATATGCAATCATAACTCTCTATGAGTATGACAGCACTTGCAACGACGATTTTGGCTTGGGCACTGGTGAGCTTCCGCTGACGGAAGAAGCCAGAATTGAGGAAGCACACGTCAGCATGTCCATGGCAAAACTGCCCGACAAGCTGCTCTATCTGCCCGGACAGGCGCTTGATGTGAGAGGCGCAGTCCTCAGCGGTTCCGGATGTACGATGTTGAACAGACAAACCATCATGGAGTTTGATCTGTCCGGTATGAAGCTGTCTGAGAATTTGGAAATGGTGGATGCGTCTGCATTCAACTGCACCAAGCCGGGAACATACACCATCAATGTGCGGGAAGCATATTACGGTGCGCCGGAAACGATCTCCTTTGAAGTGACAGTGCTTCCGGAGGAGATCGGCGACATCAACTGCGACGGCACGCGGACAATCAGCGATGCGATCCTGCTGGCGCGTATGAGTGCGGAGGATCCGGCTGTGACCGTGACAGAGGAAGGCAAGCAGTATGCCGACATTAATCAGGACGGCAGTCTGACCAACGCAGATCTGATATACATCGTCAGAATGCTGGCAGATACATTCTGAACAAAAAACTGATCCCGCCCTGTACATCGGGGCGGGATATTTGTCGGAACAGCTTGACTTTTCGGGCGAAATATGCTATGATGAACATGGTGGAAACACCGAAAAAAATAACATGAAAACGGGGAGATCAGAATGAAACTCATCAAGAAAACAGCGGCATGTCTCTGTGCGGCGGTCATGCTGCTGCCGTGCGCAGTACAGGCAGCGATGCCGGCGCTGGCAGCCGGAGAGATCGCGCATGATCCGGGCCGCAATGTGAAAGAGGAGGGCGTCGGCAATCCCTTCAACTTCGGCGAACGCAACACGCCGGCGGATGCATCCATTGAGGAGATCCGTGCGCTCAACCACAAATGGACGGTGCAGCAGGTCAAGTACGCGCTCTACAAGGAGATCGACGAGCACTGGGACATGGTCACGGTGCGCTACGGACAGACCGACCGCGAAAAGGTCTATGCACTGTTTCTTGGCGTCGGCACCCGCGAATCGACGCTCGGCGGCAACGGCGACGGCTCTGATCTGGAAACCGCATTCTCCGAGGGATTCGGCGTCAGCTCTGCCCACGCTTACGGCACACTGCAAACTGCGGTCACGGCATTTTACGATCCCGGCACCTCATTCATGCAGGAGGAGGATGTGCCGGAAATGGAGTGGTATCCGCTGACAAAGGAGAATTTCTACGACGGCGTGATCTCCAACCACATGGGACTGCGCAAGATCACGCATTTTGTCCGTTCCGCAATTGTGGACTACGGTTTGGAGGGCTATCAGATCGTCCGCGCCGCACTTAAGGGCCACAACACCGGCTGGGCAAATTACACTGCCGAAAACGAAGGCTATTACGGCGATTATCCGGATGAGTGCATCGCACTTGCCCGCTGGTACTATGAGCAGGGGCATCTCTATGACAACGAATTCACCTGGACAAATTCGGATGTCGCGGCAGATTACCGCACAATGGAGACCTGGACAGACTGGTGGTACGACAAGGAACCGAGCCTGGAGCCGATCCCGGAGCACAAGGAATCCACCACTGCGCCTACCGAAACCACTCAGCCGGAAACCTCAAAAACGGTATCCGAGACGACGGAATCCTCAGTGACATTATCTGAAACAACGCAGTCAGAAACATCCGCACAGACCGAGACCACGCAGTCGACATCTGTATCAGTCTCGACCGGTACCACATCCGGAAGCAGCAGCGCAGAACGGCAGGACAAGGATCCCGGCGACGTGAACTGCGACGGCAGAGTCAATGTCTCCGATGCGATTCTGCTTGCTCGCTTCGTCGCAGAGGACAAGAGTGCGACAATCACGGATCAGGGACTGCGCAATGCGGACATGAACGGTAACGGCGCCCCCGATTCGGACGACACCGTGATGATCCTCAAGCAGCTTGCAGGCATCAAGAATTAACAAGAAAACCCGTGAACCGGAAAATCTCGGTTCACGGGTGTTTTTTATGGATTCTCACGGTCTTCCGTCTCATCCGCTTCTTTTTTCGGCGGGAGCATGGAGAGCAATTCACGGAGTTTGCGTTCTTGCTCATCCGTGTTGTTTCGGTCGCGTCGCTGTTTCAGCGCCCAGATCAGAACGGACACAGCCGCAACAATGATGATCGGCGGCAGCAGCAGCGACAGTCCCATCCGGATAACTTCCCGGCTGATGGCGGCATCAAGCAGAATCGGCATGGAGCATTCTCCTCTCTTCACGAACAGATACAGCAAAAGCTCTGCATCGTATCGGATGCAGAGCCTGTTTGCTCATTGCAGCTTTTGTTCCTCTGCTTCCAGCATTGCCCAGATCTCATCGAAGGTTGCCGGATCCTCCGCAGGCTGTGCAGGAGCGGGCTTCGGTGCTTCCTGACGGACAGGTGCGGCAGGCTTTGCCGGTGCTGCCGGTTTTGCTGCGGGTGCGGTTTCTGCGGGTGCAGCTGCCGCCGGCGCCGCGGTCTTCTTCGGGTGTACCGGCAGACGCTCCGGCTCATTCAGCACGGGAGCGGTAGGCTCCTTGACAGTCTGGCGGACGCTGCTGGCTTCAGTCTGAATGCGTCCGGTGGCGGAAAGTCTGACTGCCGCACGCTGCTGCGTGGTGGTCAGCTTTTCGGTACCGCCGGTCTTGGGAATCGGCATGGTGTGCGTCTTGGTAATGAAATCCGTGGTGTAAAGCGGCACACCGTCCGGTGTTTCGGTCTCGCGTCTTGTTTCCATATGGCTGCGTACTGCCGCAATGCGCTCTGCACGGCGGGCTGCTTCCTCCTCTTCTTCACGGCGAAGCTGTTCTTCGTCGATCGGCTCAAACGGGTACGGCTGCTTTTTCGCTGCCGGCTGCCGTTCCTCCAGACGCTTTGCATCGCGCTGGGCTGCTTTCTGCTGACGCTCCTGGATGGATTTCACAAAGTCGATATCCGCAGTCTCGTCGCCGACCACTTCCTCCGGATCGTGCGAACGGTCTCTGGAAGAGATCATCGCGGCGATCAGATAAAGCAGAAGGATAAAGCAGGGCAGGATCAGACCGCAGATCATGCCGGTCAGGGTGAGCAGGAATCCGATGATCGTGCCGAGCTCCTTGTTTTTCTGCTTGCAGACGCCGATGATATCGGACGGAGAGACAGCGACTGCCTCCGGATCGGAGATCGTGGTGAGATAATAGACCGTGTTTCCCTGTGTGCCGTCCTCAGAGCGTTCACGCTTGAGGCTGACGATCGCGATGCGGTTGTCGCCGCTGGTAGCGCGGTAGATGACGGCATCGAGTTCGCTGACAGCCTTTGCTTCTTCGGCAATGACAAAGGAGCCCTTCGGAATCGTGGAACCCATATCGTCACGGTCGTAGTAGAAGTAATACTGATCGGACACATGGAGCATCTTGTCATTGCCGAGCAGCAGATTCACCGATGCTGTCACGGCGGCAATGAGGAGCATGCAGAGGATGAGGAGCACGCCGAGACACGAAACGCGGTGTTCTTTCTTTTTGGATCTTGCCATAATATATTTCACAGTTCACAAGCAGGCAGAACTGTTCTCCTTTCTGTTTCATTCGAGAATTATCCATATACAGTATAGCACACTTTTCCTAAAAATACAATTCTTTTTTGCTTTTTTTACGTTTCAAAATTTTTTGCTTTCAAATGCTTGACATTTTTAGGGAAATGTGCTATAATAATAAAGCTGATTCATTCAGGCAGCATTTTCACCGGTTTGAGCGCCGCAAAAATGCTTGATATACCCCAATATACTGGTGTAACTCATTTGTATTGAGTATACCCAATATGCTGGTGTGGCTCAGTTGTGTAGACTACGTTTCCTGAAGGAAACGCGGCGCATTCGAAATGCGCAGATCGCCTGGAAAATTTAATATACCAATATGCTGGTGTGGCTCAGTTGGTAGAGCAGCGCATTCGTAATGCGCAGGTCGCCGGTTCGAGTCCGGCCACCAGCTTTGGAATCCCGTCTTTTTTGAGGCGGGATTTTTTATTTGTACAGGCGATCATACTCTCACGTTGATTTTTAACAAGACATCACCGTGAACCGTACATTTTCGATTAAATGAATACCCGTATCGCGAAAACGGCTGTCGGCACTGCCGGCCGCAACTGATTTAAGCAATTTTGTACACACAGAGCCATAAAATCATGCTCCTTCTTGACAGATTCGTGAAAAAATGGTAGAATAAGAGTATACCTATTTGTATAGAGGGGGACATATATGAAATACAGAATATTGGCAGCATCAGCGGCACTGATGACCGCAGCGGGATGGATCCTGCAAGTGCCGGTCTGTGCAGAGGAAACAGCAAAATGCGGTGACAGCATCACATGGGCTTACGACGCGGACACCAAAACACTCTCACTCACCGGAACCGGCAGAATGTATGACTACGAGGGTGTTTCGCTGGATGATCTGCTCGGGTACAGCCACAGCGGGCAGAGAAACGATCCGCCATGGAAAAGCGTGATCGAAAACGCGGAGCACATCGAAGTCAGTGACGGCATCGAATATATCGGCTATAATGCCTTCAAGGATGCAGAGTCGGTGCAGGAAATCACCATGCCGGATTCTGTGACAGAAATCGGATGCTCTGCATTCAAAAATACCAGTCAGTTGGAAACAGTGCATCTGTCCAAAAATCTGCGTACAATCGGTGATGAAGCATTTTCAGCGGCCGTAGAGCTTTCCGAAATTATACTGCCGGACGGTCTGGAATCCATCGGCACAAACTGCTTTTCGCACTGCTTAAAACTGTCAGAACTGGAGGTGCCGAAGTCCGTCACATATATCGGGAAAGAAGGGCTTTCGGACTGCATTGAATGGGTGAAGGCACAGCGCAAAAAAGGCGATTTTCTGATTGTCGGCGACGGGATCCTGTATCAGTATTTCGGCAAAGAGACCAGCGTCACAGTTCCGGACGGCGTCAAGGTTATCGGCGGCAATGCCTGGACACAGCCGCGCTTCATTGAATCCGCAACCTATCGCTACACCGCACTGAATCCCCGGAACGATCTGGAATCAGTGTCTCTGCCGGATTCCGTCACAGAGATCTGTCCGGACACATTCCGTGAGCTTGAACAGCTGCAGTCCGTCCGTCTGCCGGAAAATCTGAAGCACATCGGCACTAATGCATTCCGCGAAAGTGCAAAGCTCTCGGAGATCAATCTTCCGGACGGCCTGCTTACGATCGGCGAATACGCTTTTTACGGCTGCAAATCGCTCGCCGATCTCACGGTTCCCCAGACAGTCACATTCATCGGGAAATATGCGCTGGACGATACAGCGTGGCTTCCACTGCAAAAGGGCTTTCTGATTCTTGGTGACGGCTGCCTTTATCGCTATAACGGGCGGGATAAGGTCATCTGGATCCCGGATTCTGTCCGCAGCATTTCCGAAAACGCATTTTCCGGTGCGAAGATCATGGAGATCCGCATCCCTGACACAGTGAAAACGATAGATGCAGGCGCATTCGACTGCAAAAACGTCACACTCGCCGGCAGCAAGGGCAGCATCGCAGAGAAATATGCCGCAGAAAACGATCTCCCGTTCCGGCAAACCGATGCAGTCCCATCCGGCAAAAAGGATATGACGCTGGATCTTGAAAAGGATATCTGGTCGTTCGGCAATACCAGCAACATTTTCGGGGATGATTACTATATCTCCGCAATTGATCTGCTTGCGCTTAAAAACAGGGGCGTCAATACTGCCAACATCGAAACGGAATGGAACGGCTCCTGTGTGGGGCTTGCAATTTCGGTGATCCTCGCCAAGAACGGCATCGTCACACCGGCACAGCTTCAGGCAGACGCAAAAACGCTTTTTGAGGTGCAGCCCTCCATTGCAGTGCAGTCCTTCATCAACTATTATCAATGCACACAGGACAAGACAGACACGAAAAGCAGCCTCGAATCCATCTCGCAGAAATGTTACCGCATGGTAAATACCGCAAAGAATGTGCCGAACGGGGAATCGCCGTTTCTGCTGACCTTTGCGACGAAAAGCGCTTCTCACGGCGTGGTCGGATACGGGCAGGAATCCGGCGAATGGGAATTCGGCGGCAAAGCCTACGACGAACGGATCCTCGTGTGGGATCCCAATTATCCGGACAAGCTGTACGATGAATCCTGCGTTTACTACGACAGCAAAACGCTCGATTACTGCATCCCGCGCTATGATGTGCATTACGCGGACGGCGCCGCTGACAACACCGCCGGCATTATCTCCGTGTGCAATGATATGGCTATGCTGAATGCATATCCGCATTCGCTGGCACAGACCGTTTCCGGCGATATCAACGGCGACAAGCAGCTGACCGTAGCGGACGCAGTTCTGCTTGCACGCATCTGCGCAGAGGATCCCGCTGTCACGGATTATCGCCCGCAGGATCTGGACGGCGACGGCTACCTCACCGTGACCGATGTGACCGAACTTCTGAAAATGCTGGCAGGCACAAAATAAAGCGCAGCACCCATGCACGAACCCTGTGCGTGGGTGCTGTTTTTCCGGATCGCATTATTCTACAAATGTCGCAAATAAAACCATTCTACGTTTGTAGTATTTCACAAAGTGCAGAAAACGGGGTGTGCTGTAATATGATGGATATGAAAAAGCTGCCCGACGCCGAATTTAAGGTCATGCGGCTGGAAGCGGAAAATCTGTGCAGCCGGTTTGCGGTGGCGCCTTCACGGGGCTGGTCAAGGCACTCTGCGAGACCGATGATCTCACGGAACGCGACATCGACGACGGTCACACCGCTTTCTCAGCCGGCAGTATATATGGAAACGACCTCTGCAGTACCGGTCATGACGACCGTGATCTACGGCGCGGACGGTATGATCTACGCGGTCTCCGCCTATGCCGGACAAACCTCGCTTCCGCCCTATGTGACCGCTGAAACCGCGACGCTGCCGCAGCCCGCGCCGTGAAACAATCCGCTGAAAGAAACCAAATCCCCTCTGTACAGACCGTACAGAGGGGATTCCGTTCAGACAGAAGGTTTAGTTTTCTGCCGGCGGGGTGAAAGCTTCCGGATTGTAGATATACTGCACCTTTCCGGTGTCGGTGTGGTAGAGAATGCTGTAGTCGTGACGCTCGAGCATTCTGACGCCCTCTTCATCACTGCCCGAAGTGACCTCCGGCGAGAGACTTGCATCGGCGTTACCCATGAACACGACGTTATCGCATACACCTTTCACGTAGCAGAGATTCCCAAAGACCTCCATCGTTTCGGGGTATTCGATCTTCCATTCGTGCTGTTCCTGCATCTCCGGATCGCCGTAAACCAGTGTGCTGCCGTCTTTGATTGTATACACTGTCCCGTTGATGAACAAAAGGAAGCAGTAGCCGCGATCCGGATCAATCCAGCCTGTATTCTGAAGCAGAACCGTGGTTTCTCCGGTCTTCAGGTTGTATTTGCAGTAATTTTGACTGCCGTTTGGAACATAATAAATGCAGTCATTATATGCAAACCATGCTCTATCACAAATATCCCTTTCCAGAACGATTTCAGACTTGCCGTCTGCAGTGCGGTGCTCAATCTGAATGGTTTTGATGTTGGAAGGCGCTGACCAAAGATCGTATGCGAGATACATGCCGTTTGCTCCGTCTGCGCAGCGCCGGAGACTAAAGCTGATGTCTTCTTCGTAAGAAAACTGCCGTTCCACCTGTCCGTTTGCGGTATCATCTGCGGTGTTATAGATTTCCCAGACCGAGATGCATTGTTCGTGCTGCGGATCCGCACCGTGCGGGAGAAGAGCTGCGTCAATAAAATAGTATCCGTTTCCGAGATTTTCAATGCAAAGATTGTCCACATCATATTCCTCGCCGGATCGGGTGAACGGTTCCGTCAGATTGGGGAAGACCTCTGTTTCCGTACCGTCCGGATTGAGCGTGGTGATATACGGGAACTCTGCTGAACGATGGAGGCGGTAGATCGTGTTATCCGCAAGATCTATAAAGTCTTTGTTGCCGTCAGCGTCGGGATAATCATAAACGGTTCTCTCGCGCGGGAGATATTTCGCATCGGATTTCAGAGCGCTGTACCTCATATCTTCATACCAGTGGTCATCATCCCACAGGAGTTCGCTCATTCGGGTTTGTCCCAGTTCTCGGAAATGTTTCAGTTCTCCGTGTCCGCC
>JAFZPL010000008.1 GCA_017550355.1 Oscillospiraceae bacterium
GAATGTCACCGCCCTGGTAAGTTACCCGATCGGAGAGTATACGCTGCATGGGCCGACTTGCGAAGCACCGGGAGGGGAAACACATCCTCCGTACTACAGCACCTTCATGGAGAGCCGCGACATCGGATTCCACAATGTTTTGCAGCCGCAATAATACCAACTGAACGCCATACGCCGCAGCTCTGATGCATTGTCAGGGCTGCGGATTTGTATACTGTGCTGTATCTGAAATGATTTGTCGCGCCGTGATTATGCATGTATCCAATTTTACGGGAGAGGCATTGACTCTCACGCTGCGTGATAGTATATAATAAGCGCATACGGGAGGTGCTGAACATGAAAACGGTAAACGAGGTCAGCAAGCAGACAGGTGTGAGTATCCGCACATTGCAGTATTACGATGAAATCGGACTTCTGAAGCCTTCGGTGCGCACGGAGGCGGGTTACAGACTGTATGACGATGCAGGGCTGGAACGGCTGCAGCAGATCCTCCTCTTCCGGGAACTGGAATTCTCGCTTGCCGAGATCAGAACGATTCTGGACGCGCCTAATTTTGACCGCGCAAAGGCGCTGCAGCAGCAAATCGAGCTGCTCACACTCAAACGGGAGCGTCTGGACAGGATCATTGCATTTGCCCGTGAAATTCAGCAAAAAGGAGAAATGAACATGAATTTTGAAGCATTCGACACCGCCAAGCTGGATGAATACGCAGCCAGAGCAAAGGCGGAATGGGGCGGAACCAAGGAATATGCAGAGTACGCAGAAAAAGCAAAGGGGCGCTCCGACATGGATCAGAAGCAGATCGCGGCAGACTTCATGCAGATCTTTGCGGAATTCGGCAGACTGCGCGAATCAGGTGCCGCGGACGGCGAGGTGATGAATCTTGTGCGTACCCTGCAGGATTTCATCAGCGAGCACTATTATCAGTGCAGCAATGAAACGCTTGCAGGACTCGGCGCAATGTACGCCGCGGAGGGCGAATTCAAGGCGAACATCGACAAGGCAGGCGGCGAAGGCACGGCAGACTACGTCAGCAAAGCAATCGCAGCCTATTGCAGACAGGCATAATCCCAAGCCCGGACGCACGGTTTCCCGATGCGTTCGGGCTTTGCGTTTTGTTTAAACATGTACGCTCAAATTTCGCCGGATATTCCGATTGTACAGTTTTTTTGCGAAATAAGGAATTGACAAACAATACAGAATCTTGTATACTATATAGTAGAGTATTATGTACTCAAACAGAATAGTCTGTATTTTATTAAGGGGGATCCATATGAATCAAATACACAAGAAAATTGCGGCGGCGCTGGCAGCACTCACTGTCTGCACAGCGGCAGTCCCGATGTCAGTACAGGCGGACTACGGTGTCGGCGGAAACGGCACGGCAGTCATGGAGTATCTCGACCGCGGCATCTACGCCGTCAAAAGCGGCAGCGGCATGTTCGTCAGCTGGCGCTTCAACGCGAACGATCCCGAAAATGCATCCTATCAGCTTTACCGTGACGGCGAACTGATCTACACGAGTCAGCCCGGCGATCCGACCTGCTATGAGGATGCAGGCGGAAGCGCTGCCTCCAAATACCGCGTGGATACGGTGGTCAGCGGCAAGGTCGTCTCCAAGGAGGACTGTAAATTCACCTCCGGCACCAACTATTTCGATATCCCGCTGAAAAGCCCCGGCAATATCTATTCTCCGAATGATACCGTTGTCGGCGATGTGGACGGCGACGGACAGTATGAACTGTTTGTCAAGTGGGATCCGAACAATTCACAGGATAACTCCAAAGCCGGTGTCACAGGCAATGTCTATATCGACTGCTACACCCTCACCGGTCAGATGCTCTGGCGCATTGATCTCGGCAGAAACATCCGCGCAGGTCAGCACTACACGCAGCTTTGTGTTGCGGACTTTGACGGCGACGGCAAGGCGGAGTTCATCACCAAGACCGGCGACGGCACCGTGGACGGCACAGGCAAGGTCATCGGCAACGGCAATGCGGATTACCGCAACGACGGCGGATATATCCTCACCGGTCCGGAATACATGACGCTCTTTGACGGGCAGACCGGTGCCGCAAAGGACACCATTGCTTTCCCGGTGGAGCGCGGCGATGCGACCTCCAATGCGGCAAAATCCACATGGGGCGACAATTACGGCAACCGCGTTGACCGTTTCAACAGCGGCATTGCCTATCTCGACGGCGTGCATCCCTCCGCGATCTACGGCAGAGGCTACTATACCCGTATGACCGTTTCCGCTCTGGATGTGGTGGACGGCAAGCTGAAAGTCCGCTGGATCTTCGATACCGGATTCAACAGCAATACCCCCGGCTGGGGCGACGGCAACCACAACCTCATGGTCGGTGATGTCGACAATGACGGCAAGCAGGAGATCTGCATGGGCTCCACCATGATCGACGACAACGGCAAACTGCTCTGGTGCAACCGCAAAGGCCACGGCGACGCGATGCACCTGGGTGACCTTGTTCCTGAGCGTCCCGGTCTTGAGCTTTTCATGTGCCACGAGCATGAGCCGTATGGCATTTCACTGATCGACGCCGCCACCGGCAAGGATATCTTCCATTTCGACGGCGACAAGGACACCGGCAGATGCTGCGCGGATAACGTCTGGGCTGGCAATCCGGGCGCAGAATTCTGGGGTGCCAGACCTGCAAACACCATTCTGAATTCCAGCGGACAGACGCTCGCCAATATCGGCGCACCGCAGAATTTCCTCATCTACTGGGACGGCGACCTGGAACGCGAAATGCTCAATGATATCACCATTTCCAAGTTCACCGCCGCAGACAAGATCGCGGATATCTTCACCGCAAGCGGCTGTGCATCCAACAACGGCACAAAGGCTGTTCCCTGCCTGACCGCTGACCTGTTCGGTGACTGGCGCGAGGAACTGCTTCTCCGCACGGAAGATAACACCAAAATCCGCGTATTCTGCACCACCGCACCGACGGACGCACGTATCACCACGCTGATGCACGATATGCAGTACCGCGCACAGACCTGCTGCGAGCAGTCCTCCTACAACCAGCCGCCGCATCCGAGCTTCTACCTCGGCACCGGTTCCGCTCTGCCGGAGCATCCGAGCGTTGTGGTCAACGGCAGCAGCACCGGATCTGTCTCCCCTGCATACATCGACACCACCAAGACCTACATCATCTCGAACAAGAACAGCGGTCTGCTGCTCGGCATCGAGGGCAAGATGGAAGCACGCGCAAATATTGCACAGATGACCGCAGACAAGACCAACACCGCAAATATGTGGAAATTCGTCCTGTCTGAGGAAGACAGCTATATCCTCCAGAATGCTGCCGATCCGAGCTATTCAATCATGCTCGACGGCGCAGAGGAAAACGGCACGAATGTCGTGCTCGCACAGAGCGCCGCTACGCCCTTCCACCTCTACCGTTCGGGCAGCGGCTATGTGATCACCACGACAGGCGGCGATGACAACAACTGCATCGAGGTCGGCAATGCGGAAACCGCGGCAAACGCAAACGTGAATCTCTGGGAACGCAACGGTCACGACTGCCAGACATGGATTCTGGAAGCAGTATCGTATCATGTCGGCACCGCACCGTCGCTGATCGGCGACATGAACCGTGACGGAATCATTAACGCGATCGACCTGACGCTTCTGAAGCAGGGACTCATTTCCATCACCAACGGCACACCTTCCCGCACAGGTCTGCTCGCGGGAGACGTCAACGCAGACGGCGATGTGTCCGTGGCGGATGCAGTGCTCCTTGCAAGATTCCTCACGAATGATGCGCTCCTCAATTCGACCTACTGCTGCGCGATCGACGCAAGCTACATGTACGGTGTCGAAGAAAATATCAACGCAGGCTTCGACAGCCCGGCATATCTCAATCTCGACAATGTTGCCGGCAGCCTTGCAGAGTTTACCGCATATGTCCCGAAAGCGGGTAAGTATGCACTGACCGTGCGCTATGCAAACGGCTCTGACGCGAACCGCATCATGGATATCTCCGTGAACGGTACCAAGGCACTCACGCAGGATTTCAACGGCACCGGCGCATGGACAACCTGGGAAACCGCGAATATTCTGCTCTCTCTGGAAGCAGGCGCAAACACGATCCGCCTGACCTCCGCAATGGATCAGGGCGGCCCGAATCTGGATTACTTCATCATCAAGCCCGCTGAATAATGCATCATTATCAAAACGCTCCCGTTGGATTCGGTTTCCAACGGGAGCGTTTGTTGTTTCATATGGGTTGAAATAAGTTTAGTGTTTTTCCAAAAAAGAACGAAACATCTCTGACAATTCCGCTTTCTTTTCTTCCGGCATATGATCATACGAATCCATGATCAGCTTTTTCAAAGCAGGCGGAAATGCATTTGTTTCATAATGATGCATACTCAAAAGGAGCGTTTCCATCAGGCTCCATTCCATTGTGATTGTCCGCTGACGCATCAGCGCAACCGTTTGATTTTCATCAAAGTCAAAACAGGTTGACCATACACATGCCTGAAGAAATTGATCGCCTTTATCATGGATCAGGATATCCATGCCCAGATCAAATGCTTTTGCAGATGACCGTTTCATCAGTTCATCCAGCGCATAAGGGATCACATCATAATAGAACATTTCCTCTATAAACTGAACAAGCTGCGCATCAGATGAGCGTTTCACAAGCTCCTCTATTGCAAAAGGCATTTCATCATAATCCACCGTATCCACGATCAATTGAAGAAGCTGTGCATTCGTATAATCCTTATCATCCATATCTGTTTTAGTATTCGTCGTAAGGGCTGTCGCTTGGCGGCTGCTCTCTTTTCTGCGGCGGAATCGGCTGCTCGGAGATTTCCTCCAGCATCACGAAATTCTGCACATACGGACTTTCCTGCGCATCCTCGTCAAACAAACCGGATTTTTCTACTTCCGTTGTCACGCCCAATGTCTCCCGCACAAAGCTGGATTCCAGCTCACCTTTATGTGCCCGGTCGCTCAGGCGCTCACCCACAAGCTGCTTGATGAGACCGTAGACCATTGCAAACAGCGGCACACCGATGATCAGTCCGACGATGCCGAACAGTCCGCCGCCGAGCATACAGGCGAAGAGCTCCCAGAATGCCGGCAGACCGATCGACGTGCCAACAATACGGGGATCGAGGATATTGGCATCGAACTGCTGCAAAATCACAATGAAAATGAGGAAATACAGTGCCTTGACCGGATTCTCCATGAGGATCAGCAGCAGACACGGAATCGAGCCGAGGATCGGGCCAAAGTACGGGATCATATTGGTGATGCCGATGATGACCGCGACCATCGCTGTATACGGCATCTGCATGACCGTACAGCCGATAAAGCAGAAGATGCCGATAATCACAGAATCTGCGGTCTTTCCGACAACAGCCGTACCGAAGGTGTCGTTCGCCTTCGACATGCGGTCATCGATCCAGTGTGCTGTTTTCGGCTTGCACACGGAGAAAAGCACCTGCTTCCACTGCCGCAGGAACCGTTCCTTGCTCACCAGCAGATACACCGCGACGACAAAACCGATGACCACGTTATAGAGCACTCCGAATGTACCCGAAGCGCCGCTGACAATCATCGAAAGCAGCTTCTGCGAAAGATCAACGGTATTCAGATGTCCCGTAACAAGATCGGATGTGGAAATATTCGCAAAGATCTGCTTGATATAGTTATTGAAGCTGGAGTCCTTCTGAAAAAATCGCTGCACGCTGTCCGTGATGCTGTTCACATACTCCGGCAGACGCTCCAGAAATGTACCGACACCGTTCATAACCTGCGTGAAGACGGCAATGACCAGCGCCACCAGACCGCCGACAAACACCAGCACCACAAGGAACGAGCTCAGCACACGCGGCAGCGCCCCGAGCTTCGGATGCTTTGCAATCGGTTTGGCAAAGATCCGGTCGAAGCGTTTTTCAAGCCAGATCGCGGCAGGATTGAGCAGGTATGCGAACACAAAGCCTACAATCACAGGCTGAAGCGCTGAAAAGACTTTGTTGAACCAAGCGGACACTTCACTCAGATTGATCAGCCCGTAAGTGAACAGAATACAGCCGCACAGCACCAGAAACAGCGTGATCGGACGCATCTGCGAAAGCACCACAGGCTCCCGCTTATTCCGTTTGAGTGCCACAACACTCACCGTCCTTTCTCAGAGAACGTGCTCATTCGTATTTTGCCAGATCATCGTCCTCAGCGGATTCGTCCAGAATGCTTTCATAATTGGGATCGGGTGCTTCCGGCGGTGCAGCGGCAGCCTTCTCTGCCCGTTTCTTTGTACCGCGCATGACCAGGATCACGGTGAGAACGATGAACACCACCAGCAAAACGCCGATGACGATATACAGCACGAGCTGCATGTCGATGCCGACCTGATCGAATTGCACGCCGCATTCCTGCGCATATTTCTTCGCAGCGGTATTCGGACCGCCGCTCAGCGTGAAGCCCTGCTGAAGCAGAGGCTGCTGGCTGCTTTCATCGTCACGCGGCAGGTAGTATCCGAACGTATAGAGGCCGATGGCCGTGACCGAATCCGGCACATAGATCCTCGGGATACCGGTGCAGCCGAAGAATGCTTCGTCGCCGATCGCAGTCACACTCTCCGGAATCGTGATCTCCGTCAGCTCACTGCAGTCAAAAAATGCGTATGCGCCGATCTGCGTCACCGTCTGCGGGATCGTGAATGAGCTGATGGCGGAATTGGCGAACATGCTTTCCGGAATCTCCGTGATATTGTCAGGAAGTGTGAATGTCTTGAGCGAACGGCAGTCCGAGAAAAGGCCTTTGCCGATCGTGTTCACAGTCGCAGGCAGCGTGACAGTTTCCAGATCGACCGCGCCGGAAAAGGCATAAGGCGAAAGCGTTTCGACGCCGTCCGGCACAGTGTATTCCTTCGTGCTGCTGCCTGCCGGATAGCAAAGAAGCGTCTTGTTGTCCATCGTGTAGATCGCGCCGACTTCATCCGTATGGTAGGCGGTGTTGCCCGATTCGATCTCAAATGCCTTGATGCCGCTGCATGCGACAAATGCGGAAGGCTCAATGGTTGTGACGGAGGCAGGGATCTTCACGTTTTCAAGAAGATAGCACTCCACAAACGTCAGCTCACCGATCTCCGTGAGCTTTTTCGGGAGCTCAACGGTTTTCAGTGCGATATCATAGAGGAAGGTGTATGCCGGCAGCGATGTGACCGTGTCCGGCAGCTTCAGCGTTTCCAGTGAAAAGCAGTACGCAAAGGCAGAATTGCCGATCGACGTGACAGAATCCGGAAGGGTAAGCTCCTTGAGACTGCCGCAGTAATAAAACGCGCCCTCGCCGATCTCCGTAACTGTTTCGGGAATATTGATCTTTTCAAGATTCATGCACCCGCTGAATGCGCCTGTGCCGATCTTCTGAAGACCATTGTTCAGCGTGACCTCGGTCAGCTTGGAGCAATTGGAGAACGCCTGCTCGCCGATTTCCAGAATCTGGTAGCCGTCGATGCTGCTGCCGATATTCACCTTGATCGTACCGGCTTCTGCGCCGATAATACGGACACCGCCCTGGATCTTTTCATAGGTGAGCGTTTTGTCCGTGAATGTGTTGTCATCGTCGGCAGCGGAGACCGGCATCACCGCGGCAGCCGCACACAGCATCAGAAGGCTGCTGCCCAGACTGCACAAAGCCCTGAAAATACGGTTCATTCCGATTCCTCCTCTGCTTTTTCCGATTTCGCGTCATTGTCATCGCCCGGCTTCTGCCTGCGCTTCACACCCAGCACGACCGCGACCACGGCAATGCCCGCAAGAAGCACGGAGCAGACGATAATGCCGATCCATCTGCCGATCGAAACGCCCTCATCCTTCGGCTGCGCGGGCTGCGTGGATACAGCCTTTGTCGTGGTCACGGCGTTGATCGGCTCAAAGGTCGCTGCGCCCATGTTTTCTTCATCCGTCGTGTAGCGCTCTGCCGCAGAACCCGGCGTACCGCGGATCACAAATCCTCCGCTTGAAACAAGGCTCTGATCCGCCGCAAGCTTAAATCCGAATGCAGAATAGCCGATATCCGTCACCTTGGAAGAGATCGTGATAGATTTCATCGGCGTGTCCACAAAGGCATCTTCTCCGATAGAAACCAGCGCGGTCGGCAGGTCGATCGACGCGATATTGGTGCAGGCAAACGATGCAAAGCCAATGCTCGTGATATTGCTGTTCAAGTCGGCTGTTTTGAGCGCCTTGCAGCGGTAGAAGCAATAGTCCGGAATCTTTTCAACGAGCGGCGGGATCGTGATATCCGTGAGATTCTTGCAGTCCATGAAGGCAAAGTCGCCGATGCTCTGCAAGCCGTCCGACAGCGTGATCGTCTTCATATCCGAATACGCAAAGGCAAGGTTGCCGAGCGAGGTGATCTCCTCCGGCACAGTGTAGCTCTCTGCCTTTTTTCCTGCGGGATAACGCAGCAGAACGGTCTTGCCCTCGGTATAGAGGATGCCCTCTGCCGCTTCAAAGACAGTGTTGCCCTCCGCGACGGCAAATTCCTTGAGCGAAGTACATTCCGCAAATGTTCGTGTACCGAGCGCCTCCAGTGTTTTCGGAAGCTCAATGCGCTCCGCGATCCTGTTTCCGCCGAAGCACTGGTCGCCGAGCATCACAACCGGATAGCCATTGATCTCCTCCGGCAGAACGACATTCGTCTCTGTACCGGTGTATTTCTCGATGCAGACTGCACGCTTGGAGGAATCCTGTGCATTGGTCAGCATCACATAAGTATAGTCGCCCTCCTTCTGAAGGTCAAGCTCTGCCTCTTCCTCCTCTGACGAAGGAAGCACAATTTCGTTTTCATCTGCCGCACACGGCACACAGAGCATCATTGCCGCCACAGCCGCCGCGATCACAGACAGGATCTTTCGCATAGTATACACGCCTTTCCACTGGATTCACATAAAAACGGGCGAAAACGCGGGCAATCCCAATGTTTTCACCCTGAATTCATATTTTCACTTTAATATTATAGCATACGCCCCCTGAAATTGCAAGGGCTTTTGCAACATTTCGCCGGATTTCCTCATTTTCGACACAAAAAACGGGAGGTCTCCTCCGCAGAGGATCCTCCCGTTCCGTATTACAGTGCGCCTTCGACAGACTTGATAATGTATCTGCCGCCGAGCTTTGCGCTCTTGCCGATATTGTAAAGGTGTTCGCCGCGCACACGCTCGATCGTGTCATGATATTCGTCTGCACGGTTCAGCATGTCCGCGATGATCTCCGCGGCGCCGCTGACGGCATCCGGCTCGATCGCTCTGCCGATCTCGCTGCGCAGCGTGATATTGATCGGCTTGGTTGCGATCCGGTCATACTCCGGATTCATGATTTTCATGGGCGTGTTGATGAAGAGGATCGGATGCAGCGTGACAAAGGCGTATTCCCAGGAAATATCCGACCAGTCGGTGATCAGCAGATCCGCTTCCATGATCGGGTTATTGGAAGAGAAGTCGGTCTGGATCTCGATGTTTTTGGCGTCTGCGAACTTCTGCTTCATGATCTCGAATTTCTCCGGTTCATGACGCACCTGCTGCGGATGCGGACGCAGGATCACCTGATAGGGCTTGTCTCTGAGCTGATTGAGCAGCGTTTCTGCACAGGAATCAACGATGTTGTCCGGCTGCCACGACGGCGCGATCAGGATCTTCGGGATCTTGTTCTTCTCGTGCGTTGTCGCGTTGTAGTTTGCGATCATCTCATCGATCAGCGGATAGCCGAGCTCCACAAGGCGCTTTTTCGGCGTGCCGTACAGCTCTTCGGAATCGCGGATCTCATTGAAGTTGTCCACGCCGGGGCAGAAGATCGTGTCGAACCAGTCCAGCGCACCCTTGCGGTATGTGAGCGCCGCACTGCCCATGCCGTGGCAGACGAAGACATATTCTACATCCTTCTGCACGCGGGAACGCTTGATGTGATACTTTTCCAGATCCGGCACAGTCATCACGCAGAGCCGGCATTCCAGCTTCATGAAGAGGGAGATGAGCAGCGTGTTGGATCCGACATAATAGGCGTGGATCTGTTCGCGGGGATCCTGGAAGATCTTGTCGTCCGGATCGCTTGTCACATAGTGGATCGGGATATCGGAATGTTCACAGACATAGTCGATGAAGCCCTTGAAATACTTGTAAAAGCCGTTCGACTCGGAATAGAAGACGAGCTTTTTCTCCGTCTGGCAGAATTTCTTGTAGTCCGCCTTTTCACGCGCATGATGCACCTTGTAGTGCTTTTCCTTTTCGATGCGCTGCTCTTCCATCTTCTTGAGGTATTCAAAGTCGATGTACTTTTTCGGCGGGATCACGACATTCACGAGCCACATCGGAATGATCGCGAAGAGGTTGCCGAAGATCCAGTACAGACCGACGGAGCCCGGCACCAGGAACGAGAAGTAGGTGGAGAATGCGATCATGAAAATCGTCATGCCGTTCTTTTCCAGCTTGCCCTGTGTCATCTGGAGCACATTGATGCGGTTCTGGACAAAGCACATGAACCATGCGCTCAGACCGGACAGCAGCGGGATAATGAGCATTTCATAATGCTCCTTGAACGACGGGGTGATGCTGAGATCGAGTCCGCAGAACTGCATGCTGAGTCCGCGGATCGAATCAACCGCCGAGGAAAGCGAAGGTGTATTCGGGCAGATCGCTGCGTGGATCTTTGCGAGGATATCCAGCTGATACTGATTCTCCTCAATGGAAGTGCCGACCAGTCCTTCGATCCACTGGCGGAGCAGATCGATCACGCCGCCATCCATCCGGAGCACGTAATTCAGCGGATGATAGACGACATAGATCAGGCCGATGATCAGCGGGATCTGGATCAGCAGCGGGATCGTGTCGATCAGCGGGATATAGTGGTACTTCTTGTACAGCGCAAGCTGTTCGTCCGCAAATTTGTCTTTATCGTCGACATATTTGATTTTCAGTGCGGCGATCTCCGGCTTCATGCGGACCATTTTAATGGAGTTGCCCTGTGTCAGCAGGCTGATCGGGAACAGGATGACCTTGGTCAGCAGCGTGAACAGGATGATGCTGAGTCCATAATTCTTTGTCAGGTCGTAACAAATACTCATGAACCAGCCCAGAACGGAACCGAGAACACTCATGTTTCAATACCCTCTCTTTATAAAATATCGCAACATTACTATTATAACATGTTAAAACGGCGATGTCAAGGAAAATTCGCAATCATGTCATTTTCAGCAGAATTTTCCGTTCAGATGCGTTTTTCTGTATGATATGATAGATTCTTGCATTTTTCGCGGTTCTATGGTATAATGGGGGCAGATTGATGCGAAAGGAGCACAGAGAATGACAGTCCGCAAACGGATCATTTTCTCCGGCAGCGTACAGGGCGTCGGATTCCGCTGGCATGCAAAGCACACGGCGCAGGCACTCGGCGTGACCGGATGGGTGGAGAATTGTTATGACGGCTCCGTCGAAATGGAGGCGGAGGGCGACGAACGCGCCGTCGATGCGCTGATCCTCGCGATGCAGGAACACACATGGGCAAACGTGGACGATGTGAAGGTGCAGACGATCACCCCAAAGCGCGACTACTATTTTGAGATTCGATAACGCAGAAAGGATCATGCATATGCAGACACCGAAACAAGACGGCTTTTTCATGCCGGCAGAATTTTCCCCGCACCACGGCACAGTGCTGATTTTTCCGGAGCGTCCGGGCTCCTGGGGATACGGCGCCGCGGATGCCAGACGCGCCTTCGCGGAGATCGCCGAAAAGCTATCCGCACATGAACAGGTCTATATGCTCGTAAACA
Organism: Oscillospiraceae bacterium; assembly: GCA_017550355.1. Taxonomy (GTDB): domain Bacteria; phylum Bacillota; class Clostridia; order Oscillospirales; family Ruminococcaceae; genus Firm-04. Next base: position 11,813 of record JAFZPL010000008.1, read on the forward strand.
GCGGAAACCGTGAAGCTGCGCGGGCAATGCTCCCGCCGGCAGTCAGGCTGCTGGAGATCCCCACGGACGATGCGTGGGCAAGAGATGTCGCACCGACCTTCGTGCGGAATGCTGCCGGAGAAGTACGCGGAATCTCGTGGCAGTTCAACGCATGGGGCGGCGAGTTCAACGGTCTGTACACGGATTATGCGCAGGACGATGCCGCCGCAGAAGCCGTCTGCAAAGCGCTCTCCGTCCCCTGCTATCACGCAGCGCCTTTTGTCCTTGAAGGCGGCGCGATCCACTCCGACGGCGAAGGCACCGTCATGGTCACGGCGCCCTGCCTGCTGAGTCCGGGACGCAATCCGCAGCTGAGCCGCGATGAGATCACCGCAAAGCTCTGCGCATATCTCGGCGCAGAAAAGGTACTCTGGCTGCCGCACGGCATCTATCAGGACGAGACCGATGAGCATGTTGACAACATTGCCGCATTCACCGCGCCCGGCGAGATCGTGCTCGCGTGGTGTGAGGACAGGGACGATCCGCAGTATGCGATGAGCGCCGCGGATTACGAATACCTCTCCCGCGAGACAGACGCCAAAGGACGGCATTTCCGCATCACGAAGCTGCCCGTGCCGCATAAGCCTGTCTGCGTGACAGAGGAGGAATGCGCCGGCTATGAATTTGCAGAGGGCGAGGATACCCGCGAACCCGGCGAGCGCCTTGCTGCATCCTATGTGAATTTTTACTTTGGAAACGGCTGTGCGCTGGTGCCGCAGTTCGGCGGGGAATATGCGGAGGACGATGCCCGCGCCGTTGAGATCCTGCGCGGCTGTCTCAAAGACCGCGAGGTCATACCGATTTCCGCACGCGCAATTTTGCTCGGCGGCGGCAATATCCACTGCATCACCCAGCAGATCCCAGCCGGAACCAATTTGAATGAATAACAAAAAAGCTCCCCCTGCCCGAAAGCAGAGGGAGTTTTTGACGTTCTTAGTAACCGTAGCCCTTGAGCCATGCATCCGCAAGCTCCATTGCCTCATAAAGTGAATTGCAGACAGCCTGCTTTTTGATGCGCTCCTTCAGATCTGTCGTGTCCGTCCGCATCAGGAAGCAGCGGACAGTCGTTGCGGCTGAAACATCGCCCGATTCCGCTGCACCGTCCAGCTGCATCATCACCACAAAGGGCTTGGAATTGTCGCCGTACCAGACGGTATTGCCTTTGCGTGCCAGCGAACGCGATTTGTAAGTCATTGCTTCAGTCATAAGATCCTCCCTTTCTCGCGGAGCTCACCATGACATGATGAACTCCTTGCTCTCATCGTCAAACATATTCAGATTCTCGATCAGCGTGGTGACATAAGCCTTTCTGCAGGAGAACAGCACTCTGCCGTCCACCGCGATATACGCCTTGATACCGCCCGCATCGTAGAAATCGACCTTGTACTTGCGTCCGTCATTCTGTTCCTCGATCGAAACGGAAGCCATCGGTGTGCTGCTGATTTCCGGTTCCTCCAGAATCAGATCCTCCGCGCTCGCCTTGAGAAGGTAGGTGTAGAGCAGACGGTAGCGCTCCTTATCCTCAACGGAATTGCCGTTGTAGCTGAGCAGATAATCATCCGAGCTGGAACCCTTGCCGGAGAACTCCCACTTCTTTCCGTCCGCTTCATAGGTCAGCTTGCCGATATCCCAGACATAGGAATCGACGATGACCTTGGAGGTGATATCCTCTGCCTTGACCGTTGCATATGCGGTGTTATCCACAGAGAAACCGTAAATGCAGTCGACGGAGTCCAGATATCCGTAATACAGCTTGGTATTATCGGCTGTTTCATAGGTGTTGCCCAGACGGAATACGGTGGTCTTGCCGTCGGAAGTCTTCATGGTCACAGTGGCAAACGGCTCCTTGAGACCGTAATACTCCATGTCATTTTCACTCGGGAAAGTCTGAACGACGTCGGTCGCGTTCAGGTTGTACAGTCCGTGCGTGACCTTGGAGGATTTATCCGGCGAAAGCAGGCACGGGATCGGCTCCTTCATGACATGCACAGCGGATCCGCCGCCCTGATCGTGCTCCGCGGTATACTTATCGTATTCACAGTAAATATCATACGGAAGATTGGTGCGGTGGAGACGCACGGACTCGATCTGCACATCGCCCGTCGAATCAAACTCGTCGGTGAGCGCTGTGCCGATGAAATCCTCGATATCCTTGCGGAACATCTCGACTGCGGAGGAATCCACCATGAAAATGCGGTCGTCATTTTCCAGCATCAGATAGGAACAGCCCTGTTTTGTGGAAATATTGCCGACATAGAAGATGATCGGATCCGCATTGTCCACAACATATTTCACCTTGATCGCATTCTCGAAGCCGTGAGCGTATTTATCAGCTTCTGTTGCATGCTCCACGACCGTACTGACGGAGGAAAGCTCCGGCGCACGGCTCGCAAGCAGACGTGTCTGATAGATCGCCATCGGCAGGGCTTCATAGCCCTCGATCACGTAATCGGTCACTTCCTCTGTCGTTGTTCCGCCTTCAGAGTCCTCTACTTCGGTCTGGGTGATCTTGCGGTTTGCGGCGAAAGAGTCACCGGATCCCTCCGGTTTGCTCACCTCAATACGGCTGATATCATCCGCGTGGGCATGCCAGAGCTCTGTGGTGAGATCCTCCGTTTCGGTGGATGATTCATCCTGCTTATCCGGATTGGTCAGCAGCAGCGCTGTCAGTCCGCCGCCGAGCACTGCCAGAACCGCAACACTTGCCAGAAGTCCTTTGATGCGCTTTGTCATCTGTTCTTTCTCCTCACATACACAACAATACCGACCACTGCGACTGCCAGCGGGATCATAAACATGGTGATCGTGCGGATCAGGCTGACCTTTTCAGCGGTAATATCCATCGAGGTCTGGTCGAGAGACTTCTCCGCGATCGTGATCACATTTTCCTTGCCGGTCATGCTGTTCATCAGCGAAACAAAATAATCCGCGTTGTTATAGCTTCGGCTGCCTGCAACATAATAATCAAGGAACCATGCGGAACCGAATGCGACCATTGTGCTGGTGTGTGCGCCGGAATCATCCGAGAAGGTCGTGTCTGCCATCGCAGTCAGAACATAACTGCCGCGTTCCGCCTTGTCCGGATCAAAGGAATCTGCATCTGCGTTCAGCGGGAAGAGGAAGCAGGTGTCAGAGGTTTTGAGCAGCGCATCCGTGGTACGGCCGGAATTGGATTCAAAGAGCAGCTCGATCGGACGCGCAAGCGGTGCAACGATCGGTGTCTTCGAAGCGACCATTCCGCTGTTGAGCGGATCGTCGGTCACGGACAGCACCGGAACAGAGGTCAGAGGAGAACCGCCGCTGACTGCGATATTCACATACTGTGCCGCAGCCGAGTTGCCCTCATAGACGACTGCCGCGCCGAACTTGAGGCCCCATGTCTCGAGGAATTCGTCGAGCATCGGCGTTTCCTTCTGGTTCGGGCTGCTGAAGTAAACCATCTTCTTGCCGTATTTGTTGTCGTTCTTCATGTAGTCCGCGAGCTTGTCGACCATCTGCTTGGTCAGATCGTCATACGGTGCGCAGAGGATCGCCAGTGCATACTGATCGTCCAGCGGATCCGTGACGAGATCCACTTCCTCGACCTCATAGTTGTTCTTTTTCAGCAGTTCGCTGAGTCTCTGATAGCTGTACTGCTCGTACTGCGTGTAAATCGGGGAGCCGTTCACCTTGTTGATGAGCGCCACCTTGACCGGATTCAGGTCGGTCACGCCCATGAGTGCGGAGACCAGAGACTGTTCACCGATGAAGGAATAGTTATACACATAGGAATAGCTGGTGTAGTCAATGCTCTGCTCGGTCTTGATGACATCCTGCTGGAATTTCAGCACGCGCACCAGTTTGTCGTCCAGATTCTCTGTATCCTTTGCAACGACGACATCGCCGAGAGAAAATTCACCGGAATAGTTCGCGGAGTATTTACGGACTGCCTCCGGATTCTTGTTCAGGTCGACGTATTCAACAGAGATATGGTTATTGGATTCCGTGCGGAACCGGTTCAGTGTCTCTGCAACGACCTTGAGCTGTGCGTTCTCCATGAAGTAGTTCTCATCCGCGAGAACGGTGATCTTGATATCGTCCTTGATCTGATGGAGATAGTCGATCGTCTTTTCGTCGATCTCATACAGACCGGACGATGTCAGGTCGATGTTGAGATTGAAGCGCTGATCAAGCAGATTGACGATCACGTTGATGACTGCGACGATCGCGATGAAAATGATCGTGATCAGCGTTGCAAAAGAGCCGTATTTCAGGCGCTTTCTGCGGCTGACGCTGTTGAGTGCGCGTTCGGATTCCTCCTCCGGTGTGCGCTCGTGCTTTGCCTTCTTTTCCTTTTTGCCGTATTTCTTCTCCGTTTTCTCGGCTTCGTTTGCCTCCTGCACTTCCTCGAGTGCCTTGCGGAGATTCTCCTTTGCTTCGCTCATTTCGTCCTCGGCAGGGGCGGCGTTCTCGTCGATGCCGTTCACATTGTCGAGCGTATCATCCGAGCCGAGCGGCTGTTTTTCCTTATCATTGCTCATATCCGCATCCCTCCTTAGCTCCAGCGTCTGCGCTCAAACACGCGAATTGTCAGATAATTGAAGATTGCCGCAACACTGACGTAGAACACCACTGTCGTGACATTGAACAGACCGCAGGTGATCGCGTAATACTTTCTGTAGAAGGAAAGCCATTCGCAGACGGTCTTCACCCATTCAAACGAGATATATTCGCCGATCACATCGACCATATAGAGCGCCATCAGACCGACAAAGCTCATGACAGCCGCCGCGATCTGGTTTTCCGTCAGTGCGGAGACCAGCGTGCCGACTGCGATGAATGCCATACCGAGCAGGAACAGCGCAAGGAAGTTGGAGAACACGATGCCCCATTCCACATGGCCGAACGCGCTCAGGATCAATGCATACAGGAACGGCATCAGAATGCCGATCGTGTAGAGCATCAGCGCTGCAAAATACTTGCCGAACACGATCTCACCGAGCGAGACCGGTGCGGTCAGGAGTCCCTGCTCCGTCTTCTGCTTCTTCTCCTCACTGAACAGACGCATCGTCAGGATCGGGATCAGGAAGATGATGACCAGGAACAGACTCTGGAACAGCCCGGACATATCCGTTGTGGCGGTGTACAGGCTGGACTGATAGAAGAAAAATCCGGAAAAGATCCAGAACACTGCCAGGAAGATATAGGCAATGCTCGATGTGAAATACGCGCCGAATTCGCGTCTGAAGATCGCACCCATTATGCGTTGCCTCCCTTCGCCGAGTCGTTTTTGTCATCCGGCTTCTTCTCTGCCGGCGCAATGATCTGATCGCCCATCGTGATCTTGAGGAACACATCTTCGAGCGTCAGCTCTGCGGAGCGGAGTGCCAGCATCGGCCAGTTGTGAGAGGAACAGATCTCAAAGATCTCGCGGCGGATATCCCGTCCCGGTGCCGCTTCCAGCTCAAACTCAAACACGCCCGGTTCGCGCTGCATATCGGCGCGTGCGTACTTGATGCCCGGGATCTTCCGGAGCGCGAGCAGGATCTCATCGCGGTCGCCCTCGATTCTCGTGATGATGCGGTGATCTGTGGACATATTCTTTGCGAGGTTATCGGTGGTGTCATGTGCCGCGATCACGCCGTGGTTGATGATGATGATGCGGTCGCAGACTGCCTGGATCTCGCTCAGGATATGCGAGGACAGAATGACCGTATGGTTCTTGCCGAGGCGCTTGATGAGCGTGCGGATCTCAAGGATCTGCTTCGGGTCGAGACCGACCGTCGGCTCGTCGAGGATCAGCACGGGCGGGTTGCCGACCAGTGCCTGCGCAACGCCGACACGCTGCTTGTAGCCCTTGGAGAGGTTCTTGATGAGACGCTCCTGCACGTCCGCGACTTTCGTCAGGGACATGACCTCGTTGAGATGTGCCTTGCGGGGCAGCTTGCATTTTTTGAGATCATAAATATAGTTCAGATATGCCTTGACCGTCATATCCAGATAGAGCGGCGGGAGCTCCGGCAGATAGCCGATAAAGGATTTCGCCTTGATCGGATCCTCCAGAATATCCACACCGTTGATAAGCGCCGTTCCGGATGTAGACGAGATATAGCCTGTGAGCATGTTCATCGTCGTGGATTTGCCGGCGCCGTTCGGCCCAAGAAAGCCCAGTATTTCACCGTCATCGACCGTGAAGCTGATGTCATTGACAGCGTGCTTGTCGCCGTAGTGCTTTGTGAGATTTCGCACTTCAATCATTGCCTTCAGTTCCTTTCCGTATTATGATATTGCCATGACCGCTTTTCATTTTACGCGCTGATTGTGAAAGATGCGTGTCAGGCGGCTGAAAATTCTTTCTCAGTCTGTTAAAAGTTTCTTTCTTGCCTGAATATCGCGCTGCATCTGCACCGTGAGCGCCTCGACGGAATCGAAGCGTTTCTCCGGACGCATGAATTTGCAGAGCGTCACAGGCAGGAGCGTGCCGACCAGATCGCCGTTAAAGCCGAGCAGATGCGTTTCCGCGACCGGCTCGGAATCCGCGCCCGCAACCGTCGGACGCACGCCGATGTTCGTGATCGCAGGCACCCAGATATCGTTGATCTCCGCAAAGGACGCATAGACGCCTCTGCGCGGGATGCACTGCCAGGATTCAAAGGTCTGGTTCGCCGTCGGGACACCGAACAGCTTTGCGCCGAGCTGCTGACCGGTCACGACATGGCAGAGGATCTGATAATCCGCGCCGAGGAGCTGGTTTGCAAGCGTCAGCTGTCCGCTCTCCAGCAGAAAGCGGATGTGGCTCGACGAGACCGGCAGCCCCTTTGCGTCGTGGATGCACGGCACCAGCGTCACCTGAAAGCCCAGCCGCTGACCGATGCGGACAAGATCGTCCGCCGTGCTCTGTGCTCTTCTGCCGAACCGGAAATCCTCGCCGCAGACCACATGTGCCACATGCAGCTGATCGCGCAGGATCTGTTTGCAGAAGGCTTCGCCGTCCAGATTCTGAAATTCGCCGAAGGGCAGCGCGAAAACAGCGTCTGCACCGCAAGCAGTCAGCAGCCGCCGTTTCTGTTCATCATGATAGATGTATTTCAGGAGATGTCCCTGCTTTTCGGGCATGGTCTCCGATGCGAATGTCACAACATTGCAGGTGCCGAGTGCAGCCGCCTCCTGCAAAACGCGGCGGTGGCCGAGATGCACGCCGTCAAACATGCCGAGCGCCGCCGTGATCTGTGTTTCCTGCTTCATGATATCATCTCCTCAGAGATTTTTGTAAACGCGCAGCAGCCCCTCTGCACGGTCGGCGGATGCCAGACCGAAAAAGTGCCCGTCTGCGCCGTAAACGCGGTAAATGTCCTGCTTTGTGATGTTCCGGATGCGGTTCAGAGAGAGCTTCACGCCGTTTGCATACATCCGCGACTGTGCCTCATTCAGCTTCAGCGCCGGATACTGCACAAAGAGCCTGTCTGTCGGGATGATGAGCGGTTCGAGCGTTCCTTCGTCCGCTGCCTTCTGCACCGTATCAAAGGTATATGCCTGACTGAGCGTAAATCCGCACGCCTCGGTTCTGGTCAGCGCCGTCATGATACAGCCCGCGCCGGTCAGCTGCCCGATATCGTGCAGGATCGTCCGGATAAACGTGCCTTTTCCGCAGCGGATATCCATGGTTCCCGTGCGCGTTTCCGCATCGTAGGAAAGCAGCGTCAGACCGTCCACACGGACAGGCCGCGGCTCGCGCTCCACCTCTTTGCCGGCTCTTGCCAGCTCGTAAAGCCGTTTGCCGTTCACCTGCACCGCGGAATACATCGGCGGGATCTGCATGATATCCCCGCAGAACTGCGGCAGGATCTCCAGGATCTCCGCCTCGGAAACAGCCCTTTCCGACTGCGAAAGCACATTGCCCCAGCAGTCCTGCGTATCGGTCACTTCGCCGAACCGGAATGCCGCCAGATATCGCTTGGAATCGTCCGGCATGATGTCCGCCGCACGCGCCGCTGTTCCGACCAGCACCGGCAGAACGCCTGTTGCCATCGGATCGAGCGTACCCGTATGTCCGAGCTTTTTCATGTGCAGAATGCCGCGCAGCTTGCCGATCACATCAAACGACGTGAAATCCTGCGGCTTGTTCATGACAAGGATCCCGCTTTCGATCATGCCGTTTCCTCCTGCATTTTCAGCATGTCCGCAGCCGTCTGCAAAAGCGCTGCGCAGACTGCCTCCGGCTCGCCCTCCGCAAACGAACAGCCGCTTGCCTTGACATGGCCGCCGCCGCCGAACCGCTGTGCGATCGCGGAAACATCCGCTGTTTCGCCCGCACGCATGGAGACGCGGTACGAACCGTCCTCCTGCTGCTTGACCGAAATGCCGATCTCCACGCCGATGATCTCCATCGGCAGATTTGCGATGCCGTCTGTTTCATCTGCGCCGACAGCAAGCTCCGTCATCCATGCATAGGGCAGGTAGATCAGCGCGATCTTCCCGTCTGCGGTGAGCTGCACCGTCTGCATCAGACGCGCATCCAGCATCATTCTCCCGCGCGATTTCAGTACGAACAGCTCCCTGTTCAGCCGCGCATACGGCAGATCGGGATATGCCCGCTTGATCGCGCTCACCGCCGCGAAGGTGTCCGCACCGGCATTGCTGAAGCGGAAGCAGCCTGTATCCGTCGCCATGCCCGCATAGAGACAGAGCGCGATCTCCCGCGTCATCGGGATGCCGTTTTCCTGCATCAGGCAGAACAGCACCTCACACGCCGCGGATGCATCCGGATTCCAGTACAGATTTTCCGCATAATGGGTATTGGATATATGGTGGTCGATACAGAGCGCGATCTCGTCGTCCTGCTGCGGAATCTCACCGAACAGCTTTCTGTCGGCTACGTCCACGGAGACCAGATACGCCGGCTCAAAATCGTCAAACACGATGCCCGCCGTGATCTCGTGATACACGGCCGGGATCGGATCCGCACAGACGACCTTTGCGCGGATGCCGAGATCCGTGAGGATATGATACAGCGCGTAGCCGCCGCCGATGCAGTCTCCGTCCGGCGAACGGTGGATCATGATGCAGACATCCTGCATCGCTTTCAGCTGTTCAAATGCTGCCTTTGCACCGATCTCTGCTGCACCCATTGCACACCCTCCCTTTTCTGCGGGATCATTCCGCATCGTCTTCCGTTTCCGCGGGGCTGTTCCCGACGCCGCCGGTCAGACCGAGGTCATTCAGCTTCTCGCTGATATCGGCAGCATACGCAATGGAATCATCCGCGATAAAATGAAGCTCCGGCGATTTTCTGAGTCCCAGTCTTGTGAAAAGCTCACGCCGGATATAGCCGGAAGCGGAAACGAGCCCCTTGCAGGAGCGCTTCGCCTCCTCAATGCCGTTCATGCTGGAGACATAGATCTTGCAGTGTCCCATGTCGCCCGCAAGCTCCACGCGCACCACCGAAAGCATCGGGGCAATGCGCGGATCCTTGAGCTCCGGCAGAATGGCAGTCAGTTCGCGCAGGATATCCTCCTGCACTCTCCCGAGTTTAAAGCTAGCCATAGGTTTCCTTTCTCAGACAGTAAAGGTGCTGTCCGGATCGGGGTTGTAATAGTCCCCGGTCGTTTCTGTTTCGTTGAAGAAGCCCTCTTCGTCAAAAATCGTGTCCGTGACATCGTCGTCCTCGTTCGGGCTGATCTCCCCCAGCAAAATGCGCTGTACGGTCTCGAAGAAGAGCGTGTCGATCGGGCCGAAGTCCTCCCAGGCAAGCGCTTCCTTGCAGTATTGCAGCATGTCCTCCGTACTCATTCTCGGTGTATTCATCGCCGTCTCTCCCCTTTTTCTTTCCGGGCAGGACATGCGGAACGCCGCCGTTCAGCGGCATTCCCGCATCTCACCCGCCGTATTATTCTTCGCGGTATTCCTCGGTGATATACGCCTCAAGGATATCGCCTTCCTTGATGTCTGCAAAACGCTCCAGCGCGATGCCGCACTCGTAGCCTGTTGCGACTTCCTTCACGTCATCCTTGAAGCGGCGCAGCGTGTCGATCTGATCCTCCGCCACGACGATGCCGTCGCGCACAACACGGATCTTGCACTGACGCGTGACCTTGCCGTCCAGCACATAGCAGCCTGCAACGGTGCCGACGCTGGAGATATGGTAGACCTGACGCACCTCGATGCGAGCCATATCGACGTCGCGGAACTTCGGTGCGAGCATACCCTTCATAGCCGTGGAGATCTCCTCGATCGCGTCGTAGATGATGCGGTACAGGCGGATATCCACGCCGTCTCTTGCAGCGATCTCCGTTGCGATCGGCATCGGGCGCACGTTGAAGCCGACGATGATCGCGTTCGATGCGGAAGCGAGCATGACGTCGTTCTCAGAGACTGCACCGACAGCACCGTGAATAACCTTGACGCGGACTTCCTCGTTGGAGAGGCGTTCGAGCGACTGGGTGACTGCTTCGACGGAGCCCTGCACGTCTGCCTTGACGATCAGCGGGAGTTCCTTCATCTCGCCCTCTGCAATCTGGGAGAACAGGTTGTCGAGCGTAACCTTGCGGTAATGCGCAAACTGCTCTTCCTTTGCTTCGTGCTTTCTCTGCTCGACGAGTTCCTTTGCGAGACGCTCATCCTCAACCGCATTGAAGATATCGCCTGCGCTCGGCACCTCCGCAAGACCGGTAATCTCAACCGGAACGGAAGGCCCTACCTCCTTGACGGTCTTGCCCTTGTAATTGGTCA
>JAFZPL010000039.1 GCA_017550355.1 Oscillospiraceae bacterium
GGTATAATATAAAAGCTGAATCCGAAAGGAGAGGTGTCCGAGCGGTTTAAGGAGCTAGTCTTGAAAACTAGTGATGCAGCAATGCACCGTGGGTTCGAATCCCACCCTCTCCGCCACATTTCTTTCAGCACAATATACTATAATTCACCAATGGAGAAATACCCAAGTGGTGAAGGGGCTCCCCTGCTAAGGGAGTAGGGCTCGAAAGGGTCGCGAGGGTTCAAATCCCTCTTTCTCCGCTAAAACCGCCTATTTGCTTGCAAATGGGCGGTTCTTCATTTTCAAAACTCTGTTGCTTTCTGTTCCGATATTTCTCAGGAAATAGTCCTATTGCACCCACGGTTGCACCCTTTCCTGAGACACAAAAAACGCCCGCCGGAATCAATCCAGCGGGCGTATCTTCGTACATATTCAATTCAGATCCCGAGCGCCGCCCGCGTCTTCGGGCCGCAGATGCCGTCCACATCAAGCCCGTGTTCAAACTGATAGCAGACAACCGCCCGCTGCGTCTTGATGCCGAAATCGCCGTCGATCTTGCCGAGCTCATACCCAGCATCGGTCAGGGCGGTCTGAAGCTTGCGCACATCGTCTCCCTGGTCGCCGCGCTTGAGCACACGCATGACCGCGGCCGGCGGGTTGATAAAGCCGATGAAGCGATATGCAGAACTCTGCCCCCAGTTGCCGTCGTTCTTGCGTGTGGTTGTCCAGAACTCTTTGTTCGCGTTCCAGCCGGATTCGCTGGTCACAATGCTGCCGGATGCGTTGACGATCTCGACCACAGCCACATGACCGGCACCGTCGCTGCCGTCACCGACCTTGCCCTTTGCCCAGACCGCGATACAACCCGGAGACGGGTTCTGCGTGACGGTCAGCCCCATTTCCTTCGCAACACGGCAGAAGTTCTCTGCGTTCGTGCTCTTCAGCCAGACACCGCAGATTTCCGCGAACCGTCCGACCGCGTAAAACACGCAGTTCGCAAAGCGGGGCTTCGAGCCAGCCGGGCGCGGAATGCAGGGATTCAGGCCGCCTTCGCTTTTTGCAATGTAAAACTTGTTGGCCTTGTCCGGGATTGTAAGCCTCGGTTCAAACATGGTCAGTCCCCCTTTTCATTATCTGATTTATCGTGCAGTTGTTCCAGCACGTTTTTCAGCTTTTTCGGCAGCGGCAACCCTAACTTTCCGCTATTTTCCAAAATGCTCATGCCCTCATTTGCAATGTACAGACCGCAGGCCGCAGAACGGAACACCGAAGCGCTCCCGCCAAGCACCTGCGTATCAATGATGTGTGCAACGGCAACGATTACAAAAATCAGTGCCTTTTTGGCAAGCCCTTTGAAGCTAATCGCGCTATTCAGCCGATGCTTTACCGCACCGACGATACAGCCGGTGATGTAGTCCAGCACGATAAACGTAATCAGCGCAATCATCAGGCCGTCCATCTCCCCAAACAGGAATCCGGCCAGGCCGCCAAGAAGGCGGACGCAGCTTTTAAGAAATGCATCTGTACCGTCCTCCTTCAGCTCAGCGCCTTGATCATTTTCACTTTCACCTTTTGCCGCTTCCACATCGTCAAATATCGCGTCCATAGCCGCTACTGTACGAGAAAACTGTGCCATATCAGAACACCGTCCTTTCAAAAATCTGTTCGCCTGTCGAATCATAGCAGAACGCAAAGTCTGAATCAATAACAGGCTCTAACCGCTCAACAGGAACAGGTTCAATTGGATTCCCGCCGATATCAAACAGAAGATTCGGCAGAGAAGTTGACACAAAACTTTGCTTGTCTCCGACCGTAACCGTTTTGATTTTGCCCTTGATTGCGTCATATACTGTCCCACTGATTTCGATTTTCAGCGCACCGCCGAGCCGTTCATCGAACACTATTCCCCTGTCGCCAACCCTGATTGTTTCATCTGCGACAATCTCAAAGTCGAGATTCTGCCGCACATTGTTCCAATGTTTGCCTTTTCAAAGTACCCGTGAAAGTTCTTAAGCGTTGTTCCGTTACCGTGTACATAGCTCCCATAGTACATATAGATTCTGCCGATGCTTCCGGTCGGATCAATTTCGTTCATATCCCAGATTGCATTTTCAGGGCAGTTAATTACATCTTCGCTTGCACACGTTGTAATTGCGGTGTAAAATTCAGAGAAACCAGTTACATTATATGTGGCCATCAATAATCCCTCCAATTTCCCTGAATTTCAACGGTGCATCCTTGCGTAGTCACAAGATTCGCACCCGTCTGCAAAAACGGGAATGCACCAGTTGTGAATTTCGTCTGGTTCACCTTTGCACCGCTCTGCGTGACCGCATACGCAATCATCCGCTCAGTATCAATGTAAATCGGGTTGCCTGAACTCTCTGTGCTTGTTGTCCCGTCACCGTTTACAATTGTGATACTACCAAGACTTGTTCCTGACTCTAAATATTGCTCCTGTAATTCATCGCTGATTCTGATTCCGGCTCTGTCAGTAGCTATTTCTCCGCCATAAATCCAATTGTCAAGTGTTTCATTCGGGTTTGTTATAAGATCCCAAAGTTCCTTGAATCCGCTGCCAAAATTGCGTACAAATGCAGCCGCAAGCTGTTTCGTTATTTCCATTGCGCTTGCATCGTAGTCAATAGCCCCACAAAATACAGTGATCCATGCTTTTCCCGCTTCCACAAGTAAAGGTGCGGATGATTGCAGCAACGTAACAATACCGTCTGAAAGCGTTTTAATGAATTTTCGCGCACTTTCTGCAAATTCTGCACGGTTATTATCGTCTGCGAAATAGTCACCGATATTCTTTATAATGTCGGTTGCCGCGCCAAACAAACCGCCCGTTCCGTCCTTCGCCTCTCCGGTCAGGAATGTAATGATGCCGTCAGCAATGCCGTCAATGATTTTGGGCGCAGTTGTAATAAATTGTTTGATGTTATCAGGCGAAACCAAACCGTTTGCAATGCCGATTCATAGCCGGTGGATTCCTCCGCGGCATCGAGCGCACGGCATACGGCAGAGACGACCACATTCTTGACAACAAGTGCATAATCTGCACCTGTTGCCGGATCTGCGATCATGCCGTCAACGCTCTTGCCGACGCTGTGCGCTTCCATCCGGAGCAGGGCGGAAGCCTGCGTGAGCAGAACCCCCGCCGCGCTCTCCTGTGCTGTGGTCAGCGTCCGCCCGATCGCGGTAATATCAGAAACAGATGCGTAATTTGCGCCCATTCAAATCACCTCTTTCGGGCTTTTGTATCACGAGCCGATATCAGAAGCAGTCACAGTGACGTATGCCACTGCCACAACCGCAGAATCGCTGATATTTGCGATTTCAAGGACATCGCCTTCGGAAACCGCAATCTTTGTTGTGCCGGAAGTCAGGGATGTACCGGCGTATGCGGTCGAGGTCGTGCCGTAAGCAACGCGGGCAGTCGGATTCTTCTTGTAAGCGTAGGTCGTGCCGGTGTTGCCGGCGGTCACGGTCGCAATGGTCTTGCCCTCATCGGATGCAGCGAGCGTGACGGTCAGAGAGCCGGGAGCGTAGACGCAGCGCACTGCGGCCGCACGGAGAACCTTGTGACCGTATACGCGACGGCCCTGCACAGCGCAGGCGCCGATATAGGTGCCGGACTCAGAGAGATCCTGCACATGGACACCGACCTTCCATTCACCCGCACGCGTCGCAAAACGCGGGTGGCCTGCGATCATGGCGAGGTTTGCGGTCGTGTCGTTCCACTCCTTGACGAGGAAGCCGGCGATCTTGCCGAGGATGCCGTTCTGCTTCACCGCGTCGCCGAGATCAGAGGCAGAGATGAATTCCGGGCTCTTGAGGATGAGCGCGAAGACATTCCTCACGGGAAATTGCGGAGCGCTGATTGTACTTGAGCCAGAGACCGAGGCGCTGAATGTTGTCGTCTACCTGATCGTCACCGAGCTCGCTGCGGATGGTTCGCTCCGTCAGGATGGTACCGAGTGAGGGGTTTGTTTCGTACCACAGATCCGGGTCGTGCGCGTCGGTCAGGTTCGGCACGCTCCATTCCATCCATGCAGCGTCATCTTCGCCGCCGGTCAGGGTGCGCTTGCGGTATTTCAGGAACACATCGCCGGAAGAAACTGCCGTCGGAGGCGTGCCGCACATGAGAGTCTGCGGGTTCTTGCTGTCCGTGACCACATATTTGAGCGCGGATTCCTGGTCTCCGGTGTATTCCTGCGCCTCGTCTATGATCAGCGTGTCGTAGCCTTCGCCGAGCCCGCCGGTGCTGGTGCGTGTCCGGAAGTTCACCACGGCTTCTGTGCCGTCTTTCAGCCACTCAATGGAACGACGCCCTGCCGACTTGTAGGACTTGAAATCCTCGTCCTCCTTGTAGCCGATCTTTGCCAGGAACTTGACGGTCTTCTCCCACGCCATTGCAGCGGTGGATTCGCGGTGCGCAGTATAGAGTGTGCGTCTGCCGTTGATGATATCCCAGAGACATCGCATGATCAGGATTTCTGACTTTCCGTTTCGTCTCGGGATGCTCCAGCCGGCCTTCATGTGAACCCACAGTCCTTCAGGGGTAACAGCCATGATGTCTTCGATCATGCGCTCCTGCCATTCCTGCGCCGTTCGTCCGGTTTTATTGTAGAGTTCGACCGCTTCCGCGCCTTTTGAGTCTTCATAGGGTAATACTCTGGAAACAGTAGGAGTTTGTCTGCCTTTGCGAATTTCTTCGTTCAAGGCATTCCCTCCTAAACTGATTTCCAGTCAAAACTTTGCGGCAGATTCCGGTTGCTGACCAGTTCGATGCCCGTCGAAAATTCCTGTTTGGCGGTGAATTTGTCGGATTTGTAGCGGTTACAGCACATATGGGCAAGCTGTAAATTGTTGATATCCGAAGGGTGACCGCCTTTGCTGACGGGGATGATGTGATCGATGCACGGAGAAAGCGGATGCGGAAACCGGATATGAAAATCGACTTCCTTTCCGCAGATGCCGCAGACCGTTTGTGTCGCGTAGATCTTGCGCTTGTTGGATTCAAACTGCGCCCGCTGCGTGCCGTTGTGATCGGGGCGCGTGTTTGCCTTGCTCGGCTTGTCTCTGGGCATGGTGTTTCTCCTTTCTCAGGGCATGAAAAAAGCACCCTTTGCAGAGTGCTGTGTGATATTCAGTTCAGCTCGATGCCGTAGATTTCGGCACGCAGTTCAAGGATATGCAGATACCGTGTCATTGCTTCTTCCTGCTCCCTGCAAAGGTGCTGATTCTGGTCATCCTCGATTTTTTCGATTCTGCAAGGCTGCAAGCGGCAGGCGATTTCCTGCTTTACGTTCCACTTGTGCAGCTTTTCGAGCCGTTCTTTGAGCTCTTTGTACTCGGCTTTCAGGCGTTCTTTCCAGTCGTCCATGTGATTTACTCCTTTCGGTTTTTGGGTATGAGAAAACCGCCTTGATTACTCAGGGCGGTTTGTTTAATCCATAGTATGTTCTTTTCTCATCTGTTTTTCCGCAGCAATGGTTTGCTCAATATAATGCTTGTAGCTTTCCTGTGCTTCAGGCGGAGCCGTGTCATTAATAACAGGGTGACCATTTTCCCAATGAAACCATTCTTTATTAGAAAGCCAATAATTATCAAATTTCCTCATAATCCGCACCTCTCTTTCAAAATCCGAACAAATTCAGTTGTAAATCTGTCAGGATTTGTTCCATGCTTCGCAAGGACTTCTGGAATTATTTCTCGATACAATTTAGGAGAAAATGGCTTATCTATTTGATTAGGGTATAGGTAAACGGAGTATCCAGACATTGAAGAAAACAAATATTCAATAACTTTTTTATATTCCATTTGCTCCCCAGTTAAATTATAGCATGTTTCACGCGCAATGTCAAGACCGACACCGCCATATTTTTTATGAATTACGTGCCCCATTTCATGAATAACAATACCAACTGCATTTGTAGATGAAAACCAATTGTCGGAATTAAGATAAGCGTTTGTTTTTTCTAAATCTCTTAATGCTATAATGTTAAGTATTATTGTTCTTCCGTCATCAGATGTTTTTCCCAAATCATCCCCAAGCATATTTAAAGTGCGAATTGTCAGTTTTTGAGTTATATTAAATTCATTCCGAATTGACGCGATTGCATCAATCTGTTTCATCATCAATTTAATATCCCCATCAAAATCCATTGGATTATAATATTGGATTCCACGTTCTCTAGCATATTCAGCAAGTGCAATCAATTCTTTTGAAGAATGATGAATTGGCTGAGCGTCTATTTGAGTGCTGCTGTTTCTGCCAGCCATTTTATGTATCTCCCCCGCCCCTGTCTGACTGCCGTCCAGAATATGCAGCGGCAGATCCGGCGGTTCTTTCACAGTATTCCAGCCATTGCCGGTACCGGAGAGCTGCTGGAAGGAGCCGCGGCGCGTTTCGTAGGTGATGGAGCATTTGCAGTTGTCGTGCCGCCCCCATATGCCATCCGGCGCATTGCCCGTAGTGAATGATCCGGAAACGCCATCGCACCATTCACAGCACTTCGATCCGCCGGTTCTGATGATCCGGCAGTCAAGTCCGGCGCGTGACCGAAACAGCGCATTTGCTTTTGTGCATCCCCCCCATAGACAGAAAAATGCACCAAGCCTGACGACCTGGTGCATATTCAGAAAAAAGGAGGTAAAAGAATGATGGAACCCCAAAATGCAGATAACTGAGATTTTTCCACTTACATTATACCACATATGCAATATGACATACCATGACATTTTGAAAAAAATGTGCTGTGATATTGCACAAAGATTCAGCACAATATTTGTGCAGAATTTTCAAAAGAAATTTTCAAAAAGTGCTTGACATTATTGCACATTTATGGTATAATATAATCAGAAAGAACGAAGGGAGGTGGTTACAATGGACAACAAAAAGAAAGCTGCCGAAGTCCTCACGGACATCGACAGCAACCTCGACAAAGTGCTGAGCATCCTCACAAAGCTGGCACTTGCGGCGATGGGGCTGAAAACGATCGTTGAGATCATCAGAACCATCTAAGGGAACAGAGTACCTCGGGAGCGGCGCAACGCTCCCGGGGGAAATCCCCTGACAGTATTATAGCATAGAAAGGCGGTGCTGTCAAGTGAAAAATACAAAGCTGTTGATTCGTGTTATTATTAAGTCTGTTTTCTGTGTACTGGTTATTGTCGGCTTTATTGTGCTGATGATTCATATGCTTGGAAAGTGAGGTGATCACCATGGCAAAAACATCTGACAGCAATCTCCGCGCAATTCAGAAATTCACGAAAGAGAAAACCGTTTCCGTGAATCTCCGCCTGAACAAGAACACCGACGCGGACATTATTGCAAAGCTCGAAAGCGTTCCGTCCAAGATGGGCTATATCAAAGCCCTAATCCGTGCAGACATGGAAAAGAACGGCTGATACTGCACACCCTCTCAGACCGCACAGAATGCGATTTGAGAGGGGTTTCTTTTTCATGCGCAATTATTCCAGATTTCCGTGAACCGCCCGTACAGCGTTCAGCGCGTCACCGTGGCGGCGGCAGATATGCTCATAGCTTTGACTCCGTTCCGCCGCGATCTGCACAAGTCGCTTTCCGTTTATGTAGATTTCGCGCAGCAGTGACCGCAGACGCTTGTCAGGCACGCTGTCAATCGTTCCGCCGATTTCCCCGCGTAACACCGCAAGCCGGTTCAATTCGTGCCCGTATTCGTCACAGGCATCGGTGTACTTTGCAACAGCTTCGTCCAGTGCAACGGACTGCCCCTCATGATCTTTCAGCCGGATCGCTTCGGCTTTCAGCTCGTGCAGATGCATTTCAATTTCTGCGGTGCGCTCCATGCTTTCACGGTACTGCTGCAAGTATTCTTTCGCTGTCACGGTTCTGCCTCCTTTTTCAGCCATTCAAGCCGGCATTCACGGCACTGTGTATCATTACGGCATACATCCGCTCTGTCGCAAATGCTTTCCGCCATGAAGTCGCAGAGTTCCTCGTCCGACATCGCCCTGATCTTGTCCCCGTTGGTGACAATGCGCGGGCGGAATGTCTGCATTTCATTCTCGCTGCTGCATTGCAAGCAGATCAGCTGATCGTCAGCGATGATTCTGCCGCAGTTGATGCAGCGCTTCACGGGTTCAGCCATCCTCCTGCACCTCCCTCCGCAGCCGTTCCAGATACCAGATTGCTTTGTCGATATCCTCGACGCCGTTCTTGTGTTTCCATCTCCACAGATATTTGATTGCATTCGCCGTGCATACCGCTTCAATCCCCGTCAGCCAAACAGTAGCAGCTTTCAGCGCGTCAATGCATTCAATTCCGCCTTGACAATAATGCTGCGGGTGATTCACGTTATCATTCATCATCATCACCTCCGACACTGACCAGGCATATCGTTGCAACGCCGAACAGATACCCGATCACAAAACACAGTATCGCCATCACGCATCCTCCAGTTCCGCGCCGCAGTTTGCGCAGTAGTTGTCCGTTGCGAAGCACAGCGACTCACAGGCCGTGCAGATGCAGTCGAACTTCCGCTCGGTGCGGTCGATGTAGTCGTGCAGCTCTTCAGGTGTGAGCTTGCGGCGCTTGGCAGTATTCGCCGTGACCTTCGCCGCGCGCTCGATCGCATACAGCACTTCATTCAGAGTCAGTGTTTTCAGATTCGGTTCTTTCACAATCCGGATCAGATCGTATTTATCAATCGCCTGCATTCATATCCCTCCTGTTTTTCGCTTCTGCCGGTCTGCAAATCCCGTTTCGCCGGCCAATGCTTCGATGATCTCGCACGCAATGCCTGCGATCGTGACCGCATCGGCAGACTTTTCAATTTCCGTTCTCAGCAATTCTGATTGTTTCACATTTGCCTGATACGCCGCAAACACATCCCGCGCACGGTGCAGATCGGCGACGCAGCGCTGATACTCTTTCAGCAGCAGCGCCTTTCGCTTCTGCGCATCTTCCCGTAATATGACGGGTATGACGGGTCTATAGTAGAGTATATATATATTTTATTTCATTTTTTCATGTGATAGTATATAGAACCCGTCATACCCGTCATAACCCGTCATATTTACATCTGGATTTCCTGTTTTCCGAGTGACAAACCGGTATAAAACCAGCCGTTCATTGTTTTCTTTTTGTTGATGCCGTCGCGCTTTGAAATTTCGGTGCCGAACTTGGTCGAGGACATACAGAATTCATTATGGTCGGCCGCCCACTTTGCGTACACCGCAAAAAGCTGTGATGCCTTCACTGTCCCCTCTCCCAGGACGCAGCAGGCTTCCAGGAAGGACGAGATCACATCCATCTCATGCTGATACTCGCGCACCGCGTCCAGCACCTTCTGCGGCATCCGCAAGCCTTCGTTCTGCCAGCGGATGCAGCCCTGCACAGCCCATCTCAGAATGCTTTCCGATTCCTTGACCAGCTTGTATTTCAGCTTCCGGTCAACCTTTTCAAGCGGAATCTGCACCTCAAACGGGATCAGGTGAATACGGCGCCAGATGCCGGTATCGGTGCCGCGGATCAGCGGCTTGTGGTTCGTCGTCATCCACAGCTTGAATTCCGGCTTGAATTCAAATTCCTCCGAGAACATCTTCCGCGCCGTCACCACATCGTCACCGGTCAGCTGTTTCAGCAGTCCTTCATCGAGCCGCATTCCTTCGTTCGGCTCAACCGATGTGACCAGACGTGCGCCTTTGAGCCGCGCAATATCCGAGGAAGGCGCATTGCCGGATTTCGGATTGATCATGATGGTCTGCGGCTGGATGTTGGCTGCGTAGTCGCCGAGGATGCCGCGCACGATCTCAAGGAATGTGGATTTGCCGTTTCTGCCCGTGCCGTACAGAAAGAACGCGCACTGCTCCGATGTGGACCCCGTCAGGCTGTAGCCGACGCACTTCTGAATGCAGTCGATCATGTATCTGTCACCGCCGAAGATATCGCTGAGAAATTGCAGCCAGAGCACCGGTTCCGGTGCTTCCGGGTTATAGTTTACGGGGCATTGCTTTGTGAGGAATGCTTCTCTGTCATGCGGCAGAAGATTGCCTGTTTTCAGATCAATGATGCCGTTCTTCGCGCCGATGATCGTCTTGTCCTTGTCGAGCATCTGCGGAAGGATCGGTGCATAATGCTCCGCCTCCCGGATCATGCTGGTCTTGCCGGCGAAGCTCCGGGACCTCTTCAGATGCCGGTCAAATGCTTTCAGCATATCATCGTCATCCGCATACAGGATGCGCTCGCTCTCCTGCAAGACCGTCGCACTGTCTGCGAGCTGACGGATATATCCGATATTGTCCGTGTACCATTTGCCGGCATAATAATAGAGCCACTTTTTGTCTGTATAGCTGAACCGCAGCATATCACCGAATGCATCAAACAGCCGCTCTGCATTGCCGGTGTCATCGAAGCGGTACATCTTGCCGGCCGTCCTGCTCTGCACGGCAGAGGCGGACTTCCGGATCGTGATGCTGTAATTGTCCTCGCTCCGGCTCTCCATTCCGCTGCCGGAATAGATCCCGGATAATCCGTCAACCGCCTTCCGGAGCGTGATTGCGCCGTAAGTCGTACCGGACTGCTTTCTGTCCCATTTTTCGCGCATCAGACCGCTTGTCCGGAAAATTTCGTCCATCAGTGCAATATCTCCCTGACACCAGAACGCAAGCATATTGCACAGCGCCATGTCCGCTTCTGACGGGGACTCATAGCCGGAAATGTCGCCGGAATACAGTGCGGAGAACTTTGCACCCTGACGGGAACGCTTCGCCCGTTCCACCACATCATTCGCAGACATATTCCCGTTATGGAGGGGAAGCTGTTCTGCCGGACGCTTCTGCTTTTTCTTCGGAACAGTACGGTATTGCTCATAGAACTGCTTGACCGGCGCGGTGATATCGCTGATATCCGTATACTCCGAGATCAGTTTGCCGGTCATTACGAAAAAGCGTGCGCCGGTGTACATTTCAACGCCGATGTCACGGTTGTTGAAGTCCTTGTCCGGCAGGGTGCCGCGCCCGATGAAATGCACGCCGTTTCCGGATTGGCTAAGCTCCGCGTAGGTTTGCAGCGTGTCATGCATCTGCCCGAAAATATTGTCACGGTCTCCGCTGCGGTATGCGGCAAGTTCTTCGGGGCGGTCGTCAATGTCGATTGCGATATAGCCTGAATCCCTGAACATGAAGCCGATGCCGGCATAGTCTGCCGAAGCCGCCGCTGCCGTTTCAAAGTCTGTCCATGTCTGCGGGTTGTTCGATTGTGCCATGCCGCCCGTTCGCGGGTTGACGGGTTGTTTGGATATGCCGGAATGCGATTTCGGATCCGGGACAGCACGCCAGCAGATCCATCGCGGCATTGCTTTCATTTCATCGGGTATCAGTTCATACACGCACATCACTCCTCTCTGTTTGTGCGAGGGCGCGATTTCTCACGCCCTCACAAATCTGATCAGAACGGGAGCTCACCGTCCTGCAAAATATCCTCGAATTCGTTCAAACTGCCGATGCTCAACGGTGCCGGTGCATTTGAAGCAGGCGAAGCGGGCGCCTGCTGCGGCGTCCAGAGCGGGCCGGCAGGCAGCTGAACCGGAGCCGGTGCAGATGCCTTGCGCGGCGGACGATACGGCGTGCCGAGTGCATCTGTTGTCCGCGAATACGGTGACGGTGCAGCCGGTTTTGCGAACGCCTGATTCTGACGCGGCGCGCTGTATGCCGGATTCTGCGCAGCCTGGCGTTTCTCCTTCATGACGTGGCGGCATTCCGGGTACTGTGTCGGCATCAGATCGAGCGGATCGCAGCGCACAAACCACTTGTCGTTGTAATCATCGTGCGTTGCGTGTACGATCACAAGCCGGTTCACCATGCACTGCATGAACTGTTCGAGCGACTCAAAATCCTGACCGCTCGGAATCTGTGCGGCGCGTGCAATCGCCATGAGCTGCGCGAAATTGAAGCCTTCGACCTGTTCGTCCGACGGTGAAGGCTCACGTTTGCGCCATACATCCACAAACAGATAGCGGTTCTTGCATTCCTGATCGACGTCGTTGCGGATAACAAGCGAAAACGCGACCTTGTACTTGCCGTTCTGTGTCTTCCGGATCTCTGCATTCACGATGATGCATTCGTAATCGCCCTCCGGTACCAGCTCGCTTCCGACCTGCGGAATGTCATCATAATTTGTACCAAATCCCATTGTTTAACCCTCCGTTATAAGTTTGATTGCATCCTCCGGCGATCTGCATACGCCAGCGATCGCGCCAGCTTTACGCATCTCCGTCAGAAAATGCATTTGATCCTGCGACACCCTGCCGGATGCCGTTTTAACCTCAATGAAAAATGCCCGTCCGTCTGATACACGGACCCCGAACAGGTCACTGAACCCAACAGGCAGCCCTGTGGTGAAGAAACGTCCGTCCTTCGTGTAACCGTTTCCGACATTCGCGCGGAATGTTACGGCATACGGTGCGAGTGCGGCGCGAATCGCGTTCTGTATTTCATGCTCAGGTTGCATGATGCAGCAGCCCCCTTTGCTTTGCCTGATACCACGCCCATCCGGGTTTATAGCCCATCATCTTTGCATATTCCAGCAATTCAGCATAGGTTCGGCATTCATCCGGTGTCTTGGTGTTGACGGTGAAAGCCGTTATCTTCACCAGCTCCGTGTTCTGTTCCTGCTCAATCGCTTTGCGCTGCTTCTTTTCGATCTCTTTTCCGCAGTACGGGCAGATCTGAACGTCTCCGGCGATTACTGCAAAGCAGCTTGTGCAGGTAGTGTATCGCTCCTCCGGCACCGTGTCGGGCTTTTCGCCCTTGCGTTTCTTCTTGCCTTCCAGCGTCCATTCACGGTCATCATCAGGCATACCGTGCCGTGCGTAGTTCCCCACATGATCAAGAATTACTGCACGTTTGCCTTTGCGGTACCGCATACAGCGCATCGACTGCTGTATGAACAGTGTCAGACTTTGCGTCGGCCTCAGCATAATGACACAGGAACAGTCCGGCACATCGAAGCCCTCAGATATCAGATCGACGTTGCAGAGTATGTCGATTGCACCGCGTCGGAACCGCTCGACGATCTCTGCACGCTCCGCTTTTTTCATCTGCCCGTCGATGTGTGCTGCGTCGATGCCTGCCGCACAGAACTGCGCTGCCATCGCCTGCGAGTGCTTCACCGTCGTACAGTAACAGACCGCCTGCATTCCGTCGGCGAATTTGCGGTAGTATGCGATTACATCGCCGTAGACCTTTGATTCCAGCATAACCTTTTCTGCGCTCCGTGCATCGAATTCGCCGCGATGAATCTTGACCGTTGAAAGATCGGCAACAGCCGGCGCATAGTAATCATACGGCGCGAGGCAGTGATTTTCAATCAGCCATTTTGCCGAAACACCGATCACCAGATCGTCATTGACATCTTTGAGCCCTGTGCCGTCCAGTCTGACCGGCGTTGCAGTCACGCCGACACGATACGCGTGCTTGTAATAGTCGTAGATCTTGCGGTAACTGCTTGCTTTGCTGTGGTGGTTCTCATCTGTGATGATAAGCGAGGGCTCCGGGATCCTGCCGAGGCGGTTGCACGCGGTCTGCACCATCATGACACGCACAAACCGCATATCAACACCCCACCAGAGGAAAGTCCGCGTGATCTGCTCGCACAGCTCCTTACGATGTACAACGAATAGAACATACCGACCGTTTCCGGCAGTCCGCTTGGCCATTTCCGCGACGATCACAGACTTTCCACCGCCGCACGGAAGCACGATGCACGGCGCCTTATGTCCTGTTCGCCATGACCGGCTGACCTGGCTGACCAGCTCCGTCTGATACGGTCGAAGCTCCGCCATTTGCCGCCTCCTTCCTCTGTTTCATCGCATTGCAGGCACACGCAAAGCACAGTTTTCTGCCGTATGTTTTGAGCGTTCCGGTGGCGATCTCTGTGACAGTCCGTCCGCCTGCCTGCATGATCGTCATGCCGCAGTCCGCGCATTTTTCAGGCTCGGTTCCGTTGTCGAGCCAGTCGCGGATCTGCGCACCGAGTTCTGGCTTGACAATGCCTGTCCAGCCATCCAGAAACGTGGTGTCCTTCGATATCATTGCCTGGTGGTCCGTGCCGATGTTCATGACAATATCGAACTCATACTCGACGTTCTCGCGCTGGATCGGCGCGAGACCCAGTTTGACAGGAACCATCTTTCCGCGGTCGTTCTCTTCCATCGCATATGCCATCTTTGTGCGCAGCGTAATGATCGTGTGGCACGGTGCAGAAAGTATCGAGTTTACAAGGTTGTTCTGGATCTGTCCGGCCTCGTTCCAGGCTGTGTAATCGTTGCGGCCTGACTGCTTTGCAATCGCGGACTTGATATCCAGCACGCCGCCTTCATTGTCCCAGGCGTGCGAGAAGCTGTCCACAATCACTACACCGCCTTCTCCGACGGCCGCCGCACCTTCCGCGACCATCTGCTTGTACTTGTCCGGCGCATACGGTGCGCACATCTCCTGATAGAGGAAAGCGCCCGTGCCGAGATCGGAGCGTTCTGCGTAGAATTTTGCGCGGCCGTGTTCGGTGTCAATCAGCGCGATCTTCGACCAGTCGCCCGTGATGCCGAATGCGAGAAACAGCGCAGAGAGCGTTTTTCCGCTGCCGGACGGTCCGGCGAGCGCCATGCGCAGCTTTGACTTTACACGCGTTGCTTTCTGGAATCCCATACTCTCACCTCACTTAATAATCAGGCTCTCAGTTCTGCCGAGTGCCGCGCCGCTTATGATCTCGCCGGACTGCAATGCTTTTTTCAGAGCTGTCTTGTCCAGCTCCGGCGGCTTCACACGGATCAGTTCTGTGCGGCCCAGGGCAAGAAGGTCACGGGCGAGCCGGTCTTCATCCGCGCACTGTACACTCTCTGCGTTCTTCCGAATCGAAAGTCTGCACTTTGCCGTCTCGATCTTCTCGCGGCGGACCTGCTTCATGCATCCCATCAGATAAGCGATCAGTGCTTCCGCCCGCTTCTCCTTCGTTCTTCTGCGTGCCGCAAGCGCCTTTTCCTCCTCGCGGATATCATCTGCTTCCGCACGCAGCGTCTTGATGAACTGTGCGACGTTCTCCGCCTTGATCTCGAATTCCTCCTCGATGCCGGTCAGCGTATCGAACCACGCCTCCTGCATTTCGGCACGCTCGGCATCATCCTCAATCTCGTCAAACGTTTCGAGCTGGTCGAACAGCTCTGCAAAATCACTGGAAATCTCAAACAGTCTGCTCATTTGGATACCTCCGCGATCATAGTCTGAAAGAGTTTTTCTGCCTGCGCTCTGCAAGCGTCATTCGGATGCGCGTTCAGGAATGCGGTCATGCGTTTTGCCGCGTCGATCACCGCTGCGAGATAGACCTTGAACACTTCCTTGCTGTCCGGCTCCGGCGCTTCCGCTGCCTTAGCCGCTGCGAGCTTCTGTTCGTACTCAGCGCGGAGTGCTTCTGTCTCTTCGCGGTGCTTCGCATTGATCTCCTGAACGTGCTTGATGTGGTCGTTCTGGATCTTCGTTGACCACTCATCATGCTCGATATTCAGCCGGCGCATGGCATCCTGCAAATTCTGCACCTCATGGGACGGCTCCGGCACTGCCACCTCCACAGGCCGGCTTTCGAGTTCCTCGACCTGCTCCTGCATTTCCTGTGCCTTGTCATACCATTTCTGCGCCCGCTCCTCAGCATCGAGCCTGGCTTTCTCGGAGCCAGCGTTCTGAGACTGCAATGCAGCGATCTGTGCCTTCAACTCTCGGACGGTGGTGCTTTCGAGGTCAACGGTCTCGGTGAGCTGCTCGCGCTGGTCATCGGTCAGGGCGGTGAGAAGTTCCAGCTTTGCCATCCCAATTTGTGCCATTGATGGCACAAAATCTGTTGGCAGCTTTTCAATGATTGAAATGTATTTGTATGCGTGGCGACGGCCGATTCCTGTTTCTTTTTCGCAGTATTCCTCAAAATTGGCATAGCCGAGTTCCTTGTACAGCTTTCCGTCGCGCATCCGCTTCAGGGCGCTGCACATATCGTAAAGGTTCTGCTGAATCGCCTGCATACTCGTGCGAATTTTCATATTGAGGTTGTATGCCTCGGTGTACTGTTCTGTGACTGCAAGGCTTTCATCAGCCGGCAGTGCTCTCATCCAAGATACCGCAAGACGCTGGTCTATTTCTTTGAGCAGGGCGAATTCCCGGATATCTACACATTCGATACGCCGATTCCGGTGCGCATCTGGAACAGCAAGCTGAGCATCACCGTCGCGGAGCTGGAGGCACAGTGACAGGGAGGTGATCCCATGATCTGCAGATCGTGTTCGGCAGAGATTCCGGACGGCTCCAACTTCTGCAATGTCTGCGGAATCTCTCAGGAGATAAAAAAACAAGCCGCGAAAAAACGCGGCAACGGTACAGGTTCGGTCTATAAGCGAAACGGGAAATGGACAGCCGCTGTCACGGTCGGCTGGTTCATGGACGGCGACAGGAAGAAGCGCAAGGTTCACAAGAAAGGCGGCTTCGAGCGGAAGAAGGACGCACTCGCCTATCTGGAATCGCTCCGGTCGCAGGAGGAAGCACCGAAGAAAATCAATTTCTTTGCACTCTATCAGCAGTATGAGAACACCGAGATGCAGACGCTGTCCGCATCGAAAGCGCAGGCATATCAGATTGCCTGGAACAAGATCTCCGCTGACCTCGGTCTGACTGAGATCCGGAGCGTGACCGTGCCGCAGCTCCAGCAGATCACCGATGCCCGCGGCACAAGCTACTATACAAAGCGCGATATCAAGAACCTGCTCTCCCACCTTTACAAGCTCGCGATCCGTGACGACTACGCCGACAAGAACCGTGCGCAGTATATCGAACTTCCGCCGCTGGAATCAAAGGAACGCACCGTCTTCACTGAGGCCGAGATCGCGGCGCTCTGGGAGGACGCAGATCAGTACATCGTGCAGCATATCCTCGTGATGATCTACACCGGTATGCGCCCCGCCGAGATCCTGTCCGTCCGTACTGAGAACATCCACATGGATGATCATTACCTGACCGGCGGCGTGAAGACGAAAAAATCCAGGGCGCGGAAAATCATCATCCCCGACCGCATCCGTGAGACGCTCCAGGAGCTCGTTTCCGGCGCTCAAAGCGTGAAGCTGTCAAACTATATCAAGCACCAGTTCTACGACGCCTGGAACGCGTACAGAGCCGCCAGAGGGCTCCGTGAGGAGCTGTCGCCGTACTGCTGCCGGCATACTTATATCACGCGCCTGACAGCGCTCAAGGTGTCCCCTGCCATGCTCCAGGAGCTTGCCGGGCATCGCTGATTGTTGAACATGGCTTCATCCTCCTTTCTAATCTGATAGTGAACATACCGTCTGATATATTCACATTAATAATATCAATATAGAAACATGAAATAATAGGAAAATGCTCCCGGCGAACCGGCAGCAGCATACAAAATGTGTGTAAAAAGCCTTTTTTGAAATAATACAAATTATTATTTCTAAATAATAATATAAATGCTAAATTCAAGAATAATCGGAATTACTACATATATATAATTGAAATGTGTACTACATTTCAGTTAAAGGAACGCTTGCATGTTTGTTTTAAGAAAACACTACAAGAAATATTACTTTAATAAAAGAAATAACCACATATAGACATACTCTTTACACCTGTGCAGATGTCCTTATCATACATGAAAGGAGTTTTAATTATGAAACCGAGAAAGTCAAATGCACAAAAACAGATAGAGCTGGAACAGTAGCGAAAAGGTGAAATATCTACACCTACATCCATCCGACTCAGTCCGAACGAACGTAAGGTAATTGACGCAAGAGCAAAAGAAAAAGGCATGAAAACGACCGCCTATATTGTCCATGCCGCCGTGCATGGTTCTGATGGAATAGAGCCAAAACAGATGATCGCTTTTCAGAATGTTATCAATCATGCGGTTGATGCTGTGAGAGAAGTAAACCCAGATGCTGCAAAGAAAATTGAAAGTGAGGCGAACGAATTATGGCAGCAGTTATTATAAAAAGAGGAAACCCCGGTGACGAAGATCATCTGGACAATTTAGCAGAATATATTTCCGACAAACGAGCCTTGATGATAGGCGGCAACGGCGTCGATTATCATGACTTGGATGCTGTAAAAGATCAGATGATGAAGGTGAAAGAATACTATGATAAAACGAAGAATTGTGCGTTGGTTCAGGTGATATTATCATATGATAAGTCAGTGAATAATCCAGAAGCTGCTTGCAATTATACAAGACAAGCTGCTTCCTATTTTGATGAGGATTATCAGACTCTATACTGTGTTCATGAGAAGGATAATTCATGCAGCAGCTACCATGCACATATCATGGTCAATCCCGTGAATATTAACGATGGTAGGATGATGCAGACGGATTCAGAAAGCATGAAACCATTTTGTTCGCATTTTGCAGACGTTACAGACTCGAAGGTCTGGCTGAAGTATAAGAAATCATGATTATACCCCAACTTCTTTTTGACAACCGCACTGGTAAAATGCTCTGAATAAGTTGGTGACTAACTTGACAATTATGAGAAAAAATGCTATAATAATAGTAAGAAAGGAGAGTGATACGATGGCGGAAATCATCTCAGCATCACATGATGTGGTATTCAAAGCCTTATTCGTAAGAAACCCTGATATTCTTCGCGCATTTCTCCGCGATGTACTTGATCTTCCCTTGACGGAAGATGATGAAGTAACAATACTGAATCCCGAGCTGATACCTGAAACTGCTGACGGTAAACTGAGCAGGCTGGATATCCATGTGAGAATGACTAATCGTAAATTCAACATCGAGATGCAGGCAAGAAAAACGGGCTTTGATGCAGAGCGTGTTCTGTATTATTGGTGCGAGATGTACAGCGAGGATTTTGAATCCGGCAATAAATATGAGGATTTAGAGCAAACCTATTCTGTGAATGTCCTCGGTTTCAAATATCTCGACTGTGCTGAATACCACTCATCATACTCCATTCGTGAAGATAACCGATTTGACAGGCTGACCGATAAGCTTTCTATTCATATATTTGAACTGCCGAAAGTCCCGAAAGAGCGAATCAGCAGTGATAATAAGCAGATGTGGATGGAGCTTATCAAAGCCGATAGCGAGGAGGCGTTGGAAATGGTAAGAACATCAACACATAATCCTGCAATCCAGAAAGGCATTGACGCTGTATATGCACTGAATGCCGATACCGTTCTTCGTGAGCAAATTCGCCAGCGTGATAAGGCTATTCGTGACTATGAGAATGAAATGGCGCACGCAAGATCTGAAGGCAAAGCGGAAGGCAAAGCGGAAGGAATGGTTTTAGGCGAGGCAACTGCTCTTGCAAGAGTCGCTGAAGCAATGCGCCAAAAGGGATATACCGAAGAACAGATCAAAGATCTGCTTGGCGATCACCATGATGAAACCAAAGGTAAGTGAATCAATATGAGCAGGCAGCCCTTCGCGGGCTGTCTGTTGCTTTTTGTTACCACGGACATACGAGCCTAAGAATTGCCCTGCACCGCCGATCTTGACCGCCCCCGCAGAGCCACAAAAACAGAATTTCGCCTGAGAATTTGTATTATATTACCATATTTCTGCACGAATTGTGCCGAATGTTCTCTCGGCACCCCTCCCTTTTGTACGATGCGGAGAATGCGAAAATATGCTATAATAGAGACAGGGCCGGAGCCTGAAAGACGAATATGCTGAAAGGAGGAGGCGAGCCGATGCACTGATCCCTCACTGCGAACCCCGAGATCCCGTTCTGTCAAAATCTGCTCTTTGGAGAGACTGCTCCGCTGAGCAACAAGGAAAGGAATTGTATGATGAGAAAAAGTTTATTTCACCGACTACTTGGCACAGTATTGGCGCTATGCACGCTGATGCTCTGCCTGCCCGCCTCCGCCATGACGGCGCTGGCTGCCAGCAATATCACTGAATATGAGCTGGAAATCAAAGGCGTGAAGGTCACAAGCGAAAACTCTTCCGATATTCTCGGCGACGGTCATTTCAGCTACCGGGCTGCCACCAAAACGCTTTCGATCAGTGGCTATAATGATTTTAGTTACTTTATTGGAATCAGTGGCAACACTCAATACGCGGTTTGGGGTCTTCGTTCCATTAAAAACATGGGCATCCCCGACCTGAAAATCTTCGTGGAGGAAGGAACCACACTGTTGGGTGCGATTCAACTCTATGCAAGTACAACGATTACCGGCGGCAAATTCTATCTGAAGAAAACCCATCCGGATGGTAGACATATCGCGGACCCTTGCTCAATCATATCCTTATCCCAGTATGCCGACCTGACGATTGACAACATGGAGCTCTATTCAGAAGGCAGAATTATGGGTGATGATTACCACACCATGAATCTGACGGTCATCAATTCCCATGTGGAGGTCTATGAATTCTACAAAACAAATCTGACCCTGCAGGGCTGCTATATGAAAAAAGATACGGCAGTATGGCCTGTGATTGATTACGGCGAGGCGCCCACCGATTACGGCTTCAAAATCCGATATGAGGGTGACTACTATCCTGTCACATCGGCGAACTGTGAAGACATTTTGGGCACTGTTTGCGAAAACGGCCAATACCGTTACGACCACGGGCGCAATACGCTGTATGTCAGCGGTAATGAGCCCACTCTTGTTATCACCAATGAGAACTGCCCCGGCCTGAAGATCACAGCGGATGGGGACGCAGTTATTTCCAGTCTTCATATTTATAAGAACACAACCATCACCGGCGACAGTAAACTGACGGTAAATAATTTGTTTGTTGATAACGGCACACTGACCATTCAGGATGCACAGCTTGTCGCCGGATTCATAGAAGGTCATGATTGCGCAGAAACGATCGAAAAAAAACTGATTATCCAGAATTCCTTTGTGACAACAAGCGGTTCAATCAATTATTTTGACAAGATCACCGTGACAGACTGCTTTATTGAAAATCCGTCAAACGCGCAGGTGCGTGATGACTGTATTTATGACGGCGACAGTTTGGCCAATAGCATTTGCATCGTACCGAGCTATGACAAGTACGGCTTCAGCTACAACGGCGAGGAAGTTACGGAAAAGAATCTGACGGAAATCTTCGGCGAAAATGCCGGTTACGACCCGACTTCCAATATACTGACCGTCACGGGAACTCTGACGGACGATCTGGTCAATGACAGCAACGACGGCCTGACCATCAATCTGGCCGGCACCGGCACCGTTGATTATACCTACATAAAGAACGTTAGCAATGCCGCTTTAAACATGCTCAAGTTATATGCCAATACCACTATCATCGGTTCCGGTAAGCTGAACAAAGGCGCCTATGTGTATAACGGCGCAAAGCTGACCTTCGATCAAGCGAGAGTTTACTCGGGAAGAACGATATGCGGCGACAGAACCAACGAATCCGTCCTGTTCGATCACTCTGAGGTTTATATCTACATGTATCTGGTGGATTTCAACGGCGGCATTACGCTCGACGGCTGTGAATTAGGCGCCCCCGGGAACGCGACGATTCAGAGCGGCAATGTCGTGGCAGACGGCTCGACTTGCACCAAGGTTGTCATCGGGCCGCCTGCACAACACTATAAAATCTTCGTCGGCGATATAGAAGTCACCTCGTATAATTACAATTGGGTGTATGACTACCACACAACAGAGGGCTGGATAAGCTACGACCCCAACACAAATACGCTCAAAGTCACCGGCAGGAACGATCTTTCCGAATTTTCATCGCCCACCATCCGAAATGAAGGCGCGGAGAATCTGACAATCGAATTTTATCCAAACTATCCCAGGGGCTGTGCGCTGGTCGGCGGGCTGGAGATTGGCAAAAACACGGTCATCAAAAACACGAAGCCCGAAGAGCCTGTCAAAATCTCGCCTGTTTCCGGCAATGCCATCACAGTCAGCAGCGGCGCAAAGCTCACGCTGGACGGCGTCACCGTTGAGGCAGCCGGTGCGGTTGCCGGCTCTGCATCCGGCGAACAGCTTATCATGAAGAGCGCCGGTCTCAAAGCAAAGAGCTCCGACGGTGTGCGCTCGGCTGTCCACGGCTTCACCGGCGGCATCACGCTCGATGAATGCGGCGTGAAGGAGCCTGCCGGCGCAGCGGTGATGGGTTCGGCCATTCTCACCGCCGACGAGGATCCCATTCTCGACGGCCTGGCCATCCTGCCCGATGCGCACTATTCGCTCTGGTTTAGCCGCAACGGTATCGTCACAGAGCTCACGGAACGCAATGTGGATCTGCTCATTGAAGCCATCGCGGAATCCAGCAATGACGCAATGGAGAGGTTTCTTGAGGGCATCGAGATCGCTTCCTATGACGGCGAGACGCTCACCCTCAAAAATGTGGACATCGGGGATCTCTGTCTCTCGTTCCACGGCGGCAGCAACACCATCCGTGTTGAGGGCGACTGCAAATTCGGCTCGCCGATCTTTGTGTATGAAGACACCGAGCTGACCATCACCGGAAACGGCTCCCTGAATGCCAATACGGATGCGGCGTATATCAAAGCAATCAACAACGGAAAAATCAACATCAAAAACACGACGGTCAATTCCACCATCAAGGGCGACGCCGATGATGAGTGCATGAGCGAGCTGGTGATCGACGGCGCAGCTATCAGCGCACCCGGCGGCATTTACGATTTCAAGGGCGGAATCACCCTCACGAATGCTAAGATCATGTCCCCTGCAAAGTATATCCTTGACACCGCCATTTTCACGACTGACGGCAGCACGGTTGCAACGAATGTCAGGATCGGTATGACAGGCGTCACTGCTTTCGATCCGGCAACAGGCATTCTCACCCTCGGCGGAATTGTCAACGCTGACGAGGTCAGAGAGCTGTTCCGGGAATACGGCGATGCGGTCACTTCGATCGTTGCTTCGGAGGGAACGATCCTTCCGGGCGATTGTTCCGGTCTGTTTAGTGGCTTCTCCAAAGTCACGACAATTGATCTCTCGAAAGCCGATACCGGCAGCGTGACCGATATGAGCGGAATGTTCTCCGGCTGCAGTGCCCTGAAAACGATCTATGTCAGTGATCTCTGGTCACTTAACTCCATCACATCGGACACTAATATGTTCAGTGGCTGCACGTCGCTTGTCGGCGGAAACGGCACTGTATTTGATCCCGCCTATACAAGCAGCATCCGCGCACGGATCGACGGAAAAGGCGGAAAACCGGGCTATTTCACAGAGAAGGGCTTTGCCGTTCTGACGAAGAAGGAATGCCAGGCAGTTACGGACAGCGCAGCACCGGCGGTTTCTGTCGGCTTCTCCGCTGAGATCCTGCAGGGCTGGGAGTTGGAAGACTACGGCATTATCTATTATAACAGCGGCAATGTGATCCACACAGAACACCTCACGCTGAATAATGTCGGCGTATGCGGCATCCAGAAAATCAGCGACTGGAATGCGAACATCGCGGATCTCGGCTACGGCGTGACTGCGGTCGGATTTGTCACCGCAAAGAATACAGCCGGAACCGTGCGCACGATGTACACAGGCGAACTCGGCGGCAAATATGCCGAGCTGAAGCCCGTCAAACTGACGCGCATGGACAATAAGGCGGTCGCTTCCAACGGCGCGAACAAGGTGTTCGTCGGGTTCAGCGCAGAACTGCCCGAGGGCTCTACCCTTGAAGACTACGGCCTGATTTATTACAACAGCGGAAATGTCATCCACACAGAGCATCTGACACTCGGTAATGTCGGAGTCTGCGGTATCAAGAAGGCGAAATACTGGTCTGCGAATATCACGGATAACGGCTACGGCGTTGTCTGTGTCGGTTTCGTAACGGTCACAGACAAAAAGGGAAATACAACCACATATTACACCGAAGAACTCGGAAACGGTGTCAACGCAATGGCAGAAGTCGCAAAGAATGTCAAGCTGACGAAGCGTGCAAACAAGGCAGTCACCGCCAACGGCAAGAATAAGGTCTATGTCGGATTTGATGCAACGCTCCCGACCGGTTATTCCGTCGAGGATTATGGCCTCATCTACTACAATAGCGGCAACGTGATCCATACTGAACATCTCACACTGGATAATATCGGCGTATGCGGCATCCAGAAAGCAAAGTACTGGGGTGCAAACATCACCGACAACGGTTTTGGCGTTGTTTGCGTGGGATTTGTAAAAGTCAAGGCACCCAACGGCTACGTAACAACAGTTTACACCGGCGAGCTCGGCAGCAGCTTCACGGCAGTCTCCGAGGCAGCAGCTGCAAATGCGGTCACGCTGACAAAGCAGGCGAACAAGGCAGTTTCCTCTAACGGAAAGAATAAGGTATACTGCGGATTCACTGCGAATACAGCGAACGGTTACACGGTCGAGGATTACGGCCTGATCTACTACAACAGCGGCAATGTTATCCACACAGAGCATCTGACGCTCGAAAATGTCGGCGTATGCGGCATCCAGAAGGCAAAGTATTGGGGTGCAAACATCACCGATAACGGCTACGGCGTTGTTTGCGTGGGATTTGTCAAGGTCAAGGACGCAAACGGCTATGTGACCACGCTTTATACCGAGGAGCTTGGTGCGAAATACGAAGATCTGGCCAAATAATCTGTGCTTCATGGCTTGAGCGAATAGTAAAAGAGCACCGCACCCTTCGGGGTGCGGTGTTCTCATTCAGGACGATAATAATTGTCGTCACAAACCTTCTTGAAATTGATATTCCGGATTGATAAACAGACAGACTTTTGTGGGATAACCGGAAAGCAAATGGGATTCTTTTTACGTGACAGAAACATTCTCCTGCTAATCTGAAAACTATTGGAAGCAAAGAATCATCGGAATGTCATTGCAGTTTTTCAGGATGAGCCGTCAGAAAAACGAGAGTATTGGGGTATGCTTGAATGATAGTTCGATTCCGCATCTGCAGGTTTGTCTGTTACAATTATATGAAATCGTAGCTGATGACAAGCCATATGCCTGGCATAGAGAAAGATCGAACTTGACAGATTATTGAAGATATTGTCGCATCTATAGTGCATAATCGCCGAAATTTAGATAATATGACGATTGACTATCAATAGTTACTGTGCTATAATTAGTACAAGTGAATCAGTTTGGTGTGTTCATGGCAGCACTCTGAGAATGAATGTTTATTGTCAAATCAACAGAAACACAGAGCTGATATCGCGTTTGAGCAGTAAGGAGGTATTTTGGAATGAAGACTTGGAAACGGGCAGCGGCACTGGTACTTGCCGTGGGATTACTGATGGGGAATGGTCTGCCGGTATTCGGAGATCCTTTCAGATCAGCGGTCACAGCTTCGGCAGAGGACACCGACGCACTGGTCTATGGAGATTATCTCTATAAGATTCAGGAGAAAGGGTATTTTAGCGATGAAGATTATGCCTGCATTGTCGGCTTTACGGATTCTGCTTCCGGTGCGATCACCATTCCGAAAGAGATTGACGGATATCCGGTCAGATCTGTCTATACGATAGAGAAAAAAGAGGGCATCACCTCCATTACCGTTCCTGCCGGTGTATCTTGCAATGGTTTCACATCTATGCCCGATCTGGAAACTGTGATACTGGAGGACGGATGCACATCCCTTCCGTCATTCAGTGATTGCAAAAAGCTGACAACTGTCCAGATTCCCGATACCGTTACCCGAATCCGGGACTATGCCTTTTCCGGATGCTCCGCACTGGCACAGATCACCCTGCCGAAATCCCTTGAAAGCATTGGATACCGTGCTTTTTATGGAACACAGCTTACTTCCGTGACGATCCCGTCCACTGTCACCGAGATCCTTTACGATCCGTTTCCCGACACGGTGACGGATATCACCCTTGCCGAAGGAATGAAAACAATGGACGGGTTCTGGTCTGATAGTCTGACTGCATATAGTTCAAGCAATTATAGCAGGCACGGCACCACAATTCATATTCCGGCAAGCCTTGAAAGCTTCAATGCCCGTGCCGCCGGCAAGGACTGTGTCCTTGACGTTGCGCCGGACGGAATGCTGAAATATGTTGATGATGTCCTTTACAGCAAGGATGGCACAGTTCTTTACCTTTGTCAGAAGAAACTGTACAGTTCATCTTTTTCCTATTCCACCGGAGAATACAGTGAAAACTATGAGGATTTTACTGTCCCGGACGGTGTGAAACTTATCGCTTCCGGTGCGTTCAAGTCTGTAAAAGGCGGAAAGCTGGTTCTTCCGAATAGTGTAGATGCGATCGGTACATATGCATTTGAGTCTGCATCCTTCAATTCGCTGGTTCTCCCTGAATCACTGACTACCATCGGCGAGAAAGCCTTTTATTATTGTTCAACACCTGTATTGGATATTCCTGCCGGTGTTACTTATATCGGAGAGGACGCACTGTGCAAAGCATCGTCAAAGGTCGTTATCCGGAATTCGGAATGCTTCATCTATGACAGTGCTTCAACGATCTGCGATCATTCTGAATATGATGAAAGTTATAAAACGATCTATTCTTTTACCGGAACAATTTTCTGTGAGAAGGGTTCCACAGCCGAAGCATATGCAGAGAAATACGGCTGCAAGACCAATTCTATAGACAAGGCTCCGTTTGTCATTCCGGTTGAGGAAACGGACGGTGTCCTGCGATGGATCAACTACAACGACAGGATCGAGATCACTGGCTGTACACCCGGATATGAGGTCGCAGTGACGCCTACCATCAAAGACCGTCCGGTTACTAAGATTGGCAAACGTGCATTTGAGGGCACGGATGTGACATCCGTGGAGCTTTCCGATGAATGCACAGAGCTTGGTGAGGGAGCGTTCTATAACTGCAAGAAGCTGACAAAGGCAGTGATTCCGGGCAACCTGAAAACGATTCCCGACTATGCATTTCTCAACTGTACTGCTCTGTCAGATTTGACGATCGGTGAAGGCATTATAAATATCGGTGAAAGTGCTTTTGAGAATACCGGTATGCTTTCTGTGACGCTTCCGTCAACCATCGGTGCTCTCTGGCAAGGCGCATTCGCATTCTGTGAGAAGCTGATTGAATTTCAGGTCGCAGAGGGAGATTCCTGTTATTATACCATCGACGGACTGCTCTGCCGTGACATAAAAATGGAAGACTATTATAATAATACAAGCAGAACGATTGTTTCACTTGTAGAGTTTCCTGCCGGACGCAAGGGCAAAATCGAGCTTCCGGATGAGATCAATCAGATCAGTCAGGCATTGTTTACATACAAGGGCATTACAGAAGTCCGCATTCCTGATCATCTGAATGACGATTATTTTTCACGGGGCAGCGTCATGTCACTGCCGGATCTGGAAGCCATAACTGCCGGAGAAAACAGCGATCATTATGCATCCAAAGACGGTGTGTTGTATAATAGAGATATGACCTCGCTGATGTGTTATCCGCCCAAAAAGAGCGGAGAATTCACCATTCCGGACAGCGTGACGACCATTGAAACCGGCGCTTGTGCAGGTTTGCAGCTTGCTGAGATCACCGTTCCGGAAAATATCACCAATATCAACTACAGCGCCTTTGAGGGCTGTCCGAACCTGACCAAAATTACGATCCTGAACCGTGACTGTGCCATTGAGGGCGGAAGATTGACGATTTCCGGCGCAGTCATCAATGTGACAGAGGACGGCGCCACACAGGTGGATTATTCAGGAAAATACAGCGGCGTGATTTGCGGTTACACCGGCTCTACGGCTGAGACATATGCTAAAAACTGTGGTTATAAATTCGAGGCGCTTGACCCTGTTCCCGCTGAGACAACAGTACCCGCAGTAACCACAACAGAAATACCAACATCCGCAGAGACCACAACAACCACCACAGAAACAACAAGTACAACGAATGAGGAATCAAAAACAGAACGCGGCGATATCAACGGTGATAAGGAAGTAAACCTCAAGGATGTGGTTTTGCTTCGGAGATATATTGCCGGCGGATGGAATGTTTCAGTTGACGAAGCAATCGCAGATATCAACGGAGACGGTACTGTGAATTTGAAGGATGCAGTCCTGCTTCGCCGTCAGATCGCAGGCGGTTGGAAGACATGATTCAGTGTATTGACAAATGAAACATAAACAGAGCAAGCCCGGCATTCGTGCCGGGCTTGTGCTGTTTATTCTGTTCGGTTACGACACGGATTAAGTTGATTCACGTCTTATAGATAAAGGAGAGATATTCTGTAAGATATACGATATGCAAATATCTGGCTATGAATTACGTAAGAAAAGGAGAAAGTACTATGAAGTTTACTGATATGATCAAGAGAACAGCCGCACTGTCCGGCGTGGTGATGGTTGCGACACGTACCCTTCGGGGTGCGGTGTTCGTTTGCATCTTTGTGCATTTTGCGATACTGACAATTCGCGGAAATCATGCTATAATAACAGTATAATCATAATCTGAACATTTACCGAAACCGAAAAGGAGTTGTGAATATGAATCA
>JAFZPL010000040.1 GCA_017550355.1 Oscillospiraceae bacterium
AGATGTAGATGTAGATGTAGCTGTAGATGTAGATGTAGCTGTAGATGCTGATGCAGATGTAGATGGTGATGCAGAGAGATGCACACAGCGGCTCTGAGAGAGCCGCCCCTCTCACGCCCCCTCCCTTTTGCTCCGCCTGAAATGTTGGAGGGAGACGGAATGACAGCGGGTTCTGACGCCGGACAAAAAAGCACCCGACACGCGGCAGAGAATACCGCGCATCGGGCGCTTGCTTTGATTGATCAGAATACCGGGAACAGGGACATAGCCTGTTATCAGAGGAGATCCTTCTCCAGAATGATGCCTGCGAGGAACTTGAGGATCTGCGTCACGTCGTCCACAGTCACGCCGTCCTTGCCGTCCACGCTTGCGTTCGCCATACCCTTGTCCGCCACTTTCACGGTGCTGTCCTCAGCCGCGATTCTCGCAATGAGAATTGCATCGGAAACAGTGATCTGCTTGTCGAGGTTGACATCGCCGGGTGTTCTGCCCTCGTTGTTCTGCACAGTGGAATCCGCTGCAGCAGAGGTCTCGGTGGCTGACGCGGTGGTGGAAGTGGTCTCCTGCGTGGTGGCCGTGGTCACTCTGCTCACGTCGGTGCCGCTGATTTCCTTTCCGGGCTTGCCGCCGATATCCGCAAGCGGCTTTGCCTCGGTGCCGTCCGGCTCAACGCCCCAGCAGAGCTCGCCGTTGACATACATCGTGATGTGCTTGTTGAGCGAATCCGCGGTCTTCAGGCTCTTTGCCTCCGCAACGCCCTCGAAGGACGGATCGTTCGATGCATCCCATGCGCCGGTGGTCGGCTTGCCTTCGATCGCATCCGGAACGGAGATACGGAACTGCACCTCGTCGCGGTGCTCGGACTGACCGGTCGGCTGGATCGCTCTGCCGTCCTCAAACTTGATGGAAGCATAGTAGATGTTGTCGCTGTACTTGTACGGGCCGGAGACAGTTGCATAGCCCTGCTCGCCTGCGCCGTACTGCTGGGATTTGCCCTCAACCTTGATATCGTCGACGGAGAGACCTGCGTCGATCACTTCGGAAACATCGAAGAAATAGCGCACCTCAATGTCCTTCTGGACTCTTGCCGGCCATGCGGTGTGGTTCATTGCCCACATCTTGAGCTCGGTATAGCTTGCGCCGGAACCGTTCAGCACAGCCGCGACCTGCCACTCGTCCCATGTCGGCGTCTCAGCGGGCGGGAAATCAGCCAGCGTGCTGCCGCCGTAATCGTCGATCATTGCGCAGAGGCAGGCGGTGTAGCCTGCGTTGTAGTCGATTGCGACCTCGGAATACTGGTAGTCGGACACGCCGATCTTCGCCATGTCATATCCGCCGCTCTTGTCCGGACCGCCGATCAGTGCGCCGTACAGGGTGTGCGCATATTCGGTCTGCCAGCTCTCCTCGCTGCCCTTGGTCGGTGTCTTGCCGAGCTCATTCCAGTGGTCATCGTGGATACCGGAAGCGGTTCTGTGGTGGACAGCGGTCGGGTTCTTGTCGCCCATGCCGAGGACATAGGAAAGCTTCAGAGCATTGTCACCGAAGCAGTAATCCATCTGGGACTTTGCCCAGTCGTCATACTTCCTTGCAAGTGTGCTGTCGCCCTTGAAGAGCGTATCGCTTGCGAGCTTTGCCAGCCATGCGGTGGTCGTTGCGTGACGCAGGCAGCCCCAGTTGAAGAGCCATGCGAGACCGTCCGGCGTATAATCGACCTTTTTCCCGCCGTAACCGTCGATCCAGTAGTCAAGGTGATGGGAGACATGCTCGATCCATTCCTTGTCCTCGGTGATCTGCGCGTAGAGGAATGCCGCTGCCTGAGAGGTATCGTCCCAGCAGAGGCCCCATGTGTACTTTCTCGAAGTGGACTGCTCCTCCAGCGGGAAGTTCGGGATATAGTCCTTCTCGATCTTGTCGAGGTAAGACTTGTCACCGGTTGCCTTATAGAGCCAGCATGCTGCATACATGCAGTCGTCCAGCCAGGAGGAAGAGTTATACATGCCGGTCATGCCGCCGATATCCTTGCAGGCACGGATCGCGTCTGCGCCCTTGAAGAGATCCTTTGCGTGCGTGAGATAGGACTCATCCTTGAAGATGATGTAGCCCTGTGCGAGTGCCGCTGCGCAGAGACCTGCGACGGATGCGTTCTCGATCACGTCATAGGGGCGATCCCAGTCGCCGCCGTTGAGGTGATGCTTGCGGAGATAGACCTCAGCGGAGCACCAGATGTTGTGGTCGGTCGAGCCGCCCTTGAAGTCGCCGATCGTACCGACAACCTTGCCGCCTCCCTGGTCGCAGCCCTTGACATAATCGAGGCCCCACTTGATGTTCTGGAGGTAGAGCTCGTCAAGACCTGCCTTCTTGAGTGCATCGGCATATTCGATATAGCCCCATGCCATCAGCGATGCGGAATATGCGTTGGTCAGCGCGAATTTGAAGTGGTCGCCGGCATCGAACCAGCCGCCCGGCACGAAATCGGTTTCCTTACCGTCTTCGTTGACCATCGAATCGGCGCGCCATGTGACCATGTTCCAGTCGGGCAGCTTGCCGGACTGCTGCACCTCGTAGAAGAACATGGATTTCTGCAGCGCTTCCGCGTAATTATAATCGCCGGCAGAAGCAGTAATACTGTTCATGCACGGGATCACAGCGGACGCTGCGAGGACGACTGCGGAGACCGCCGCCGTCAGCTTCTTGAATTTCATCGGAAATTCCCCCTCTCAAAATTCGACAGGATATACCCTATACCTGTCCACATATATCATACCGCATTTTTTGAGATTTGTCAAGCAGAACGGCGCAATATCCCGCACAATTCATAAAACCGAAAGAAATTCGGCACGCTGCGCGCCGCCGGAAAACAAACAGAACCGCCGGAACAAATCTGCCCCGGCGGATCCGCATATATAGAAGGATTGGAAACTTCTTGCCTGACTTACTTGATCTCTTCGACGCGGACATTCGTGATGTGGACAGTCGCCGTGGAACCGCGGTGTCCCATGTTGAATTCCAGTCTGCCGTTCGGATCGGTCTTTTCGGTCATCTCAAACTCATAGGTGAAGGTCTTCTTCGCGGTTTCGAGCGTCAGCGTGGTATCCGGCAGATAGCGGATCCAGCCTGCGGTCGGTGCGGAGATGCAGGTGATGATATCGCGCTTCTCGTCTGCCCATGCGTCAAACGTCACGCGGTATTTCTTGCCCTTGACCATCGGGAGCTCCGGCTGCACCAGCTGCACGGAGTAATCCACGGTGCCTTCGTTCTGGGACGTAATGACGATCTGACCGTCCTTGATCTCGGCAGCGCCCTCGCCGCCCTCAAAGAGCAGGAATTTCCAGTTGGTATCGTCCGTGAGATCTTCCTTCTCCTTGAAATCGCCGTTGTAGATGAAGTTGCCGTCGTCAAGCGCCTTGCGGAACTTTGCTTCCGGCTTCTTCACGTTGGTGTCGTACTTTTCCTTCTGATAGACGCGCACGTAGTCGATCTGGAACTCCGCCTTGTCGAAGTCGGTCTTGTCGTCCGGATTGCCCGGCCAGGTGCCGCCGACTGCGAGGTTCATCTGCACGAAGAAGGGCTGATCAAACGGTGCGGGATAGGGCTTTTCGTCCTCGCCCTGCACAGCGGTGAACCAGTCGTTGACCGTGAGGATCAGCTCGTCGTCGATATACCAGCGCATCTCGCCCGGCTCCCACTCGACCGAATAATCGTGGAATTCCTCAAAGCCGCCGGCGGTCAGCACCTTCGTGCCCTGCTGCTCTGCATGCGGTTCGCCGTAATGCACGGTGCAGTAAGCGGTCTTGGTGTCGCTGCCGAGCACCTCCATGATGTCGATCTCGCCGCACTTCGGCCACTGACCGTAGTGCTGCTCGTCCTTCGGCATCATCCAGATCGCCGGCCAGAGGCCTTGTCCGACAGGCACTTTTGCGCGTGCAACGACCTTGCCGTAGGTGAAGTCCTGCTTGTTCTGGGAATTGACCTTGCCGGATGTGTAGTAATCCTTGCCGTCCTTCTGGCTCTTGACTGCCTTCAGAACGAGATTGCCGTCCTTGACAAAAATGTTTGCGTCGGAATCGGTGTACTCCTGCAGCTCGCTGTTCGTCCAGCCCGGCTGACGGAGCTCGCGCGTCCAGATGCTTTCATCCAGCTTATCGCCGTTGAATTCATCGTGCCAGAGCAGCTTATAGCCTGCAAGCTCCGGCGCATCACCTGCGGACGCGGTCGTCTGTGCAGCGGCCGTGGTCTGTGCGGCTGTTGTCTCGGCTGCTGTTGTTGCCGCAGCCGTCCCGGACGAAGCAGTAGTCCCGGCAGCTGTGGTTGCAGCAGCGGTCGTAGCGGTTGAGCCGGAATCAGCCGGCGGTGTATTCACACCGCAGCCGGCCAGCATCGTGACCGCAGCGAGTGCCGCACAAATGCGGAATCTCTTCATTCTTATAACCTCCTCTGGTCTGCGGAAGGGGATCGCAGACGTCTTTATGATCCTATTATAGCACAAGCCCCTCCGGATTACTAGCAGTTTTCGCATCTTAATAACAGAATTTTAACCTGATTTCGCGGATGCGGGCTGCTCTGTATCAGTATTTGATCGTGATGCCCTTCGGCACCGTTTCCGTGACCGCCGTGAACGGGATCCCTGCTGCCGAGAGCGCCGCCGCACATTTTTTCGCCTGCGCACGGTTCCTGCAGCCGCCGAACACTGCCGCACCGC
Source organism: Oscillospiraceae bacterium (assembly GCA_017550355.1). Classification (GTDB taxonomy): domain Bacteria; phylum Bacillota; class Clostridia; order Oscillospirales; family Ruminococcaceae; genus Firm-04. The sequence continues at coordinate 4,700 of JAFZPL010000040.1, forward strand.
TGCCGGACAGCACCGGACGGATGCCGTGTTCACGCATCACGCGGCGGATCGTCTCCACCTCCGGCAGATCCGTGACCGCATCGAAGATATTGCCGCACGACGCAAAGAGCGTTTCCGCATCATCCTGCAAATGGCTGAGCAGATTGTCCGTGTAAGGTGCGGGCGGATCACTGAGCGCGTCGATCATTTTGTATGCGGCAGGCGTGGAGACACCTTCGCTGCCCTTCGCGATCACCAGAATGCGTTTCGGAAGAGCCGGCTGCGGCGTGAGGATCTCTCCGATGCCCTCGCAGAGCACGGTGCCGCCCTTCAGAAAGAACGGGACATCCGCACCGAGCGATGCACCGATCTCCAGAAGCTGTGCGTCCGTCAGCGCAAGCGTCAGCAGACTGCGGATGCCGAGCAGTGCCGCGGCACAGTCCGCGCTGCCGCCGCCCATGCCCGCCTGAGAGGGGATGCCCTTTTCGAGCGTGATCTCCAGCCCGTGCGGCTCTGCGCCGAACAGCTTTGCCGCCGCCTTCCAGACCAGATTCCGCGCATCACAGGGAATCGCAGGATCGCTGCATTTCAGCACGAACGGCGCCTTGTCAGCAGTTTTCGTGATGGTCATGCGGTCGTAGATGCCGACGGTCTGGAACACGCTGCGGAGCGTGTGATAGCCGTTTTCGCGTTTTCCGGTCACATCCAGCGAAAGATTGATCTTCGCGGGGATCGTCAGAAACAGCGTTTCATTCTCCATTTTCAACATCCTTTCTCATTTTTCTCTGTGCGCTGCCCGAAATGCCGGAACGCAAGGATCCCGACGGGCAGGAAATAGATGCACCATATCACCAGCGCGAGCGCACCGCCGGAACCGTTTCCCGACGCAGAATGCTTTGCGAACACACCCGTCATCGGCATGATGATGCATCCGGGGAAAAAGGCGCCGTGCAGCATCAGCAGCAGCTTCAGCGCCTTGTCTGCGCGATTCTTTGCACGCATCGCAAGCCCCGTGAAGAAGGTGGAAAGCGCCATCATGCCGTAGCCGAGCAGGTCAAGATTGAAGATCAGTCCGTACTTCTTGAAGTTGATCAGCGCCGCCGCCTGTTCCCCGAGCTGTTCGTTTGCCACGCTGGTGATCTGCGCGAAATAGACGATCATGATCAGCGTGCAGTAAACAGCCGCAAACATCATGCCGACGGTTCCCGCAGTCCTGCGGTCTTCCGGGCATTCATGATGCAGTCCCGCCGTCATCATGATGAAGCCGATCGGGAGGAGCAAACAGACGAAAAACGACCAGTACGTGGCATCTACGATCAGAAACAGTGCAAACAGAAACACCGTCACCGTGACGATTGCCGAACCGATCTTCGCGACAGCTTTGTTCAGATTCATTTTTACGCATCATCCTTTCCTGTGCCGCGCATACTTCAGATATTCGCTGAGCGGTTCCGGTATCGGCTCATAGCTGCGGGTGTATTCGCTGCTGCCGTGCGTGAACCGGGCGATTCGGATACAGAAGCAGCACAAAAGGCAGTTTCATCATATCAGCCTCCCTGATATCAAAGAGACCGGACAAACCGTATTCCGCTGTCCGGTCTCTGTATTGGCTTTCAGTGGAATTCCATTGTCGGGTTCAGCTGCGCGGGAGACTGCCAGCGGATGCCGTAATCGTTCCGCAGGATCATGCGCTTTGCGAGCCAGTATTCCTTGCAGAAATCGTAATATCCGCGCTCATGGTCAAGCGCATCGTCGATCTTTTCCTCCAGTTCATAGCGGATATCCAGATACTCCGGCGTGAGCTCCACGGGATCGACCACAGTCTCATCCTTTGCCTCCTGCACTTCCTCCAGCACAGCGTGAAAATCCTCCGCGCCGAGGTCTGCCGAAAGCATTTCGGACAGGCTCTCGCTGATGCCCTCCGCCGTCTGGTTGGCGTTGCAGCAGATCGCGAATGCACCGTCGCGCAGATCGAGCAGTTCACCGTTTTCGAGCACGGTCACACCCTGCTTGATGAGCTCCTTCATCGCGTTGTAGGCACGCTTTGCATAATAGAGCGCTTCCGGCCACCAGCTGATCTCGCCGTACATGTCGGAGGTATCCTGACAGTAGCGCAGCACATCCGACCATTTGCCGTCAAGCTCCAGCAGCTGCAGCGCACTGCGGCAGCTTTCGATCGCCGGGTGCGCACGCCATGCGTCAAACTGCATCGAATGGAACTGCTGCACAAGCAGACAGGCATAGAGCAGATCCACGGCGATGTCAGCGGTCGGATGAACCTCCAGCGCACTCGCCACACGCTCCATCAGGCGCTCACTGAATGTCACGCCCAGTTCTGCCGCACGTTCGCTGTTGAGCAGATTGAGATATTCCATCAGTGCGCTCTGCTTTTCCTGCTCGGAATATTCCGTAGACTGCAGAAGCTGTTCCAGCGTTTCGCCCTGTCTTTGCAGTTCTTCAAACTTCGACGGATCTTTCATTGTATTCATCGGTCATCCTCCCCTTTTTGTTCGCGGCACCCTCTGCCGCATGTTGTTGATATTATACCATATATCCGGAGCAATGTCAAGGGAATCTCCAAAACATTAACAAACTATATTCGTGCTGTTCTGCGGCCGTTTTTCCAGCATACAGGCGCAGTTCTCCGGCTGCAATCTGATTTTCTGCAAATCCCTCTGCCCGCCGAAACAGATTTTATGCAAAAGGTAGAAAATCAGGAATTGCAGACGGAGATGCTTGCACTAAACATGGAAATATGCTATACTAGCATTGGTTTGGCTGTTTGAATACAGCGTTTTTACGGAAATATCAAGAGATAAAGGAAGATGGAGGACATTATGACTGAGAATGATCAGAAATATCTGAATATCACACTCAAAAATGATGAGAAGCATGATGACGATGAGGTCGTCATCTCCATAGCGGCGATCGTCCGGAAACTGAAAAAGTATTTTCTGGTGTGGTTTCTCGTGGCAATCGTGATCGGCGGCACGCTCCTCGGTGCAAGTATCGCGATGACGACAACATCCGTCACGCCGGTCAAGGCACTGGTCAGCTTCAGCTACGACGGCATTGAAAAGGGCAAGAACCCCGACGGTACCGATTTCAGACCGGAAACGCTCAAGAATCCGAGCGTCGTCGAGAAGGCGCTTGCAGAATGCGGCCTCGACCGCACCCTGCTTGAGACCGTCCGCCAGGACATCGTGATCGAGGGCATCTATCCGGACGACGTCATCGACCGTCTGACCGGTTATCACAGCATCTTCGAGCAGGCAACCAGCAGCGCAAGTGCGCTGACCGCAGCCCGCGAGATCATGGATACCACATGGACCTCCACGCAGTACAGAGTCTCCTTCAAGTATAAGGAAGCCGGTCTGAACCGTTCCGATGCCGTGCAGCTGATCAACGCCATTCTGGAGCACTACAAAGAGTATTTTTACTCCAAGTACGGTGTGAACAATGCACTCGGCGTTTCCCTCGGCGCAACGGGCTATGAGGACTACGATTACGCGGAAGCCGTCGACGTCTTCAGCACCACGCTGACCTCCCTGAACCGCTACGTCAACACCCTCGCTTCCGACGACTCCACACAGTTCCGTTCCTCTGTGACAGGCTACACCTTCGCAGACCTGAGCGCGGCAATCAAGAACGTGCAGAATCTGGATCTCGCGATCATCTCCTCTTACCTCACCGTCAACAACATCACCAAGGACAAGGAGCGCGTCGCGGCATATTACAACAACCGCATCGACGAGCTCAAGCGTCAGCAGACCGTCTACGAAAAGCAGCTCGCCACGATCGAAGATGCGATCGCAAACTACACGAAGGATCAGGTCTTCGTCTTCGGCGACGGCGGCAATATCAATACGCAGTCTTCCATCGCATCCGATCAGTATGACAAAATGATCCGTCAGCGTATTAACGTGACCTCCGATCTCGCATCCGCGATCGAGCGCGTCAACTACTACGAAGACCGCCTTGAGGCACTCAGAAAGCCTGTGATCGGTTCGCAGGACAAGGTCGAAAAGATTGAATCCGACCTGAAAAAGGTCAACGACAAGACCAAGGAGCTCATTACGCTGGTCGAGGATACCGCAAAGGATTACTACGAGAATGTTTCCCTTGCAGATGCGTACAGCATTCTTGTTCCGGCAAATTCCAGCACCATTTCTTCCATCTCCACCGGTGTGAAGAACGTCAAGTATCCGCTGGTCGGCATCGAAGTCGTTGCAATGATGATCTATCTCGGCGTTGCATTCATTCAGGCAATCGTCGAAGAAACCAAGAAGCGCAAGGAAGCACTTGCTGCTGCAAAAGCCGCCGCAGATCAGGAAGGCGAAGGCACAGATGCAGACGCAGAAAAGAAGGAATCCGCTTCCAAGAAGAATAAATAATCATACAAACGGCGTACACATTTCTGTGTGCGCCGTTTCCGTTTATCTGCGCGTTTCTTGTCGGTTTCGGAATTGTTTTTTTGAGGGCTCGTTCCTGAAATCACCATACTTCGACGGCGGCAGACCGAATTATTACAAGTTCCTTAACAGCCTATGAATTATGCTTGAAAAAACACAAAGAGCCGTTGACATCCCCTGCGGAATGTGATATAGTGAGAACAGAAAACATTGTTTCACTGATATCAGATAAAAGGGGGCGTACATCGTGAAAAACAAAATATTCGCGACCATGGCAGCAGGCGGTCTTTCCTCATACGGAATCGCCGGATTCTGGAGCAATCTCGGCAATGAGACGATCCATCCGGTTCTGTTCGCAAGCATGCTGACCGCGATGGTTCTTGCACCGGTCGCCGTGATTATTGCCGCATGTCTTCGGACAAGCAGGATGCCGCAGCAGCGCATCGGCGGAAAAGGCGTGCTGTGGCTGCTGCTTTCGGCAGTCAGCTTCATCGGATTCTGGCTCTGGCTGACGCACGGCGGATCGCTTGCCGGCGGGAAACTGTTCGCGCTCATCAGCGGCCTGCTGCTGGCCTGCAGCGCTGCAACACTGGTCTATGCGGTCACATGCTTTATCCTTGCCGTTTCAAAAAAGAACCGGCAGAACAGCATCTGTCCGCCGTACACGGAGATGTGAGTCTGCACCGTGCAGATGAAAGAACCGGCATACACAAGAGCGTGTACGCCGGTTCTATTATTGATCTCTGCACGGAAAAAGCGGGCAGAATCCTCTGCCCGCTGATTATTGTTATCTCCGCCTTGCCGTCGTCCGAGTGTATAAAACCCGCTCAAAGCAGGTGGGTACCCTCCTGCGAGGCTCATGCTCCCTGCTTCCACGCTGACTGGCCCGTGAAGGCGGTCAGGGCGGGAGGTCTGCAATCGGTTCGCAGAGACCAGATTCCCTAGAAGAAAATGTTGGATCATATCAAATCGGACTTGCTCGCACAAGGCAGAATAAAAGCTGATTTCCGCGGCTCTGTCAGTCTGTGCCGCTCTCCAGACTACCCATCGGTATCACCCTTTCTGGTTTTGTTGTATTTAGTATAACACGTTTTGAAACAAAAATCAATAGTAAAAATAACCAAAATTGTGACTAAATTTTGAATAAAACCGCCGAATATGAAGCGATGCCGCGATCAGGACTCCTCGGCGTCGTCCTCCAGCTCATCTTCGTCGTACTCTTCCTCCAGACGGTCGATGAAGATCTGTGCAATGCGCTCGTATTCCTCATCGCTCTCGACCGGCTCCAGAATATCGTTGCCGTCGTCATCGGTTCCTGCGACCAGCACGACCAGCTCCATCTCACCGTTGAGCAGCTCGCTCGGATCCTCGATGTGCGGAACCAGTGCGAAATAAACCGTGCCGTTCTCTTCCAGCGTGTCGATCAGTTCAAAGAGCTTTTCGTTGCCTTCCTCGTCAACAAGCGTGTAAAGCTCCGGTGCGCCGAGCACTTCATCCTGTTCGTTCGGTGTCATGTTTTCAGCCATTGTGTTTCTCCGTTCCACCGGATCGTGTCCGGCACTTTTATTTACGGTCGGAACCGTATGACACTATTGTAACCGATTTTCCGGAAAATGTCAAGCCCCGGAGGCGAAGTCAGTTTTCACGAAAATTTCATAAAATGTTTCCAGAACCACTTGACAAAATGGAGATAATGTGCTATAATAAAGCCATAAGAACAAAGATTGTTGCAACACATCACAGCAAGGCTCCGAAACGGGGAGCCGAGGTTGTTCTTATCCCGAACATGCGGAGCTTTCCGTCCGAGGTCAGAGCAAGGATGCCGTGAGCCGCCCTGTCAGCGGCGGCAGAAAGTGAACCGCAAATTTAATGTTCAGAAAGGTGCGTGAGGCCAATGGATGCAGCAGAAGTCACCTCAGCCATTGACATTGGCTCGTGCAGATTGTCTTTCGTGCGGTAGTATTTTAGCCTACCCCAACCGGCGGTGCAATACGCACAGTATATGCCGGATTTGCAGGCTGTGCTTCGTTTCAGGAGCTTCGCACGAAAACACATCGCATAACGGTGCGGTGTAAATGCACGGCCGCAGTATTGCAGCAGGCGGCACAGCGTGGGCTGTGCGGACGGAGTGGTTCCGTCAGGTTGATGAAATTGTCAGTGGCTTATAGGATTTCGACCGGTGCTCCTCTGCCAACCGAAAGCCGGCAGACAGGCACGCCTACAAGGATGATCTCATCCTTTGAACGCGCAGAGTTCGCGTGGAATATAGGCTTCCCTCTAAGCCAGAAAATTGAATACAAATAAGGGGCGGCTTGAAACAGAGCCGCCTTTATTTGTGTCTCCGCGCAAAAATACCGCGCCCGATGCACAGGAGGAATCCCCTGCGCACCGGGCGCGTGTTCGTTGTCAGGATTTCGCGATCATCCGCAGCAGCTGCTGCACATCGCCGGCGGTGAGGATGCCGTCGCAGTCCAGCTCGGCATTGCGCATGCCGTTCGCCGTGATGCTGACGGAGGTATCCTCCGCGACCGTCTTGGCAAGCAGTACCGCATCCGCAACGGAGAGTCTGCCGTCGCAGTTGATATCACCCTCCAGAAGACTGGTGCGTTCTGTTTCCAGCGGTGTTTCAAAGACACCGTCGCCGTCCGTATCCGCTTTCACGCCGAGTGTGTCCGCGTTGATCTCATAAATCATCACGGCGCAGGGCGTTTCCGCAGAAAATGTTACTGCGGCACGGTGGCTGCCGTTATCCGCCGAAACGGTGATATTCTCCATATTGTCGGCATAGAACAGATATCCGCCCTCGGTGCAGCGGAGCGCCATTTTATCGGCTTTTCCGCCCGTCACACGCAGCGTGTACCAATCCGTTGTGCAGAGTGCAGGATCCGTCACAAGCGTGATATCATAATCCGTGCTGCTGCCGTTCAGCGAGATCTCGCCCTCCGGCGCAAACTCCATATACCGCACACTGTCCGCCTTTGCAAAATATGCCGCATTTTCATAATCCATGCGCACATTGTAATCCGAGTATTTATCCGCATACGCAAGATAATAGCGCGAGGTCGGGTTTGCAAGCGCATAGCTCATGGAGACGGTCTTTTCGGTATCTTCATCAAATTCGAGGTCACAGAGGATGATGTTCCCTTCCTCCATCGAACTGAAATCCAGCGCGGGATCGCCCGAATCCAGCACAATGCCCATCTCCGCGCCCTGCGGATCGCTGCCTGTGAATTCCGCGCCGGCAATATAATTCGGTGCGGCATAATCCGACATCAGCGACATCATGCCGTCTGCGGATTCATAGGTCATGAGGTTATTGATATAGCCGTTCTCCTTGTATTCCGAACCGCTGTTCCAATAACATGCATAGCGCACACGCGTGCTCTCCGAGCAGTATTCCGGAATGATCCAGCTGTAATCCTTGGAATTGTAATAGATGCAGACGCTGTCGAGCAGCTTGTTCTGGCGGAGCTTGTTGGGATCGGCAACAAGGATCTTGCGGTCGTAGCTCTTGCCCGTGAAATCAGATGTGTAGCTGCATTCCTCAAGACCGTACGCGAGGATCGCGTGATTGCCCCAGAGAATGCGGCGCGGATCGTCCTCCGGCATCAGAAGCTGCGTGACGCGCTTCGTCAGACCGACCTTGACCAGTCTGCCCTCCTTCAGCGTTTCCTCCAATCGTTTCAGATACTTTTCCTGCGGAACAGTGTCCGGATTGGAAAGCAGCGTGCTCTGCCGGATCGACTGGGAAAAGCGGATCCCCTGCATCGCCTGCAGCAGATTGATGAGCGAGAGCATTTCATCGGTGTTTTCGTTCCGGTTGAGGACGGCGTCGCCGCCGAAATCCGTGAGATCGAGGATATCCTGCTTCACAAGGATCTCGCCGAGCGTCATGCCGAAGCAGGAACCGCCCCAGTCCGCACGGCTGCTGTTGTATTTCACCGTTTCACGCAGCAGCGCGTTGTCGGAATCGCTCATTGGGAAGAGCCGCATGAACACATTCTGCACCGCACTGGAAACGCGGTATTTGTGCTCCTGAAAATACACGTTCGTATTGTCGAAGCTCCAGTTGTCCTCGCCCCAGACAAAGCGCGGGCCGTCGGGAACGGCTGTGGTCGGCGTAGTGGCCGAAGACGCCGCCGGTTCGCTTCCGGAGGTTGTGGCGCTCACTTTGGAATCCGTCTGTTTGGCAGATCCGGTCGTGACGACGGATGTGGTTCCGGTGACAGCGGAAACGGTGAAGCCCGTTGTCACTGCCGGCTTCACATCGCCAGCCGCAAGCTGTGCATATTCCGCACATCCGCGGTAAGCATCGCCGTCTGCGGAGACAGCACTGACATTGATCAGCTCAAACATCTGCTTGCCGTCGATCTCGTCTGCATCCTCCGGCAGCGTAAAATGCATTTGCAGAAGGGTGCCGGTATCCGAACGGCTGACTGCATCCAGCGTATAGGTCAGGGTGTGTGCATTGTCGTCGCGTTCGACTGCGATATCCAGTCCCCTCAGCTGATCGGAGAAATAGGTCTCGTCATATGCAGCGGCCGACGGATAGCGGACGGTGAATTTCAGCTGAGAATACGGCAGCGCTTCTTCCAGAGAGACCGGCACGGTCACGGAACCGCCGGTGCTTTCATACTGCTTTTTGCCGCCGAAGCTGAACTGATAGGGTGCATCCGCGGCGGGTGTCTCCGTCACGCCGACCCCGGTCAGATAAACTGCCGCGTCAGAATTGCTGATATCGAAAATGCGGAACGTATAGTAGGAATCCGTCACCACGGGGAGATTTTCCACGTTGATCGAGACCGTGTACGGCTTGTTGGCTTCCAGATGTACGGCAGGACGCTCCATGCCGCTGTCCAGATACCGCCAGCAATCCCAGTAATCCGAATCGTGATCGGTGAGATTCTGCCAGTAGGCATAGCCTGTATCATCCATCGTAAGCGCACGCAGGCTGTACGTGAACCACGTATCCTCCGAGGAGATCAGCGTGAAGGTGAGCACACCCGGATCCCTGCCGAACGCAGCAGCGGGAATGCTGTAATTCTCCTTTGCCGAGAGCAGATGCGGGAAGCCGTAATGCGAACGCCACGCGTTCTTTTCTGCGGCGCATTCCTTGTCGGGATTTACACCCGCAGCGCGTGTTTCGCACCAGCGCTGCAGAACCTGCACATCCTTTTCGTCGAGTACGCCGTTTCCGTCCACATCGGCGTTGACGGACGGCGTGAACCACCCGTTCGGGAAGGTGCCGTCGATCAGCTGCTGGAGGTCATAGACATCGTTCCAGTGAATGGCATTGTCCATATTGACATCGCCCCACAGCGGCGCATAATGATCGGCGGAATAATAATTGTAGTCATCGGCACTGATGTTCTGGGAGACTGCCTGCGCAGACATCACGGCGGAAACAGAGGGAAGAGAGAGGGCTCCGGCGCAAAGGACTGCGAATAGTTGTTTGAGAGGTTTCATGGTTCGCTCCTTCCTGGTCTAGTCAATGACAATATTGCTAAAAATAAGACACATTTGCATTATAGCACACTTTCGTGAATTATGCAATAGTGTGTGTAAAATTCGATCAGATTTCACAACTATAAACATACAAAAGGAATCTGAGGCAGTTTATTTCCCGAAAGAACCGCCCCCCCGCGCACCGTTTTCCGATGTTCGCAGCACATTCCGGCAGCTGCATTTTTCCCGCGTCCCGCATTTCTTTTTTTCTCTTGACAGTACGGGGAAATTGTGCTATAATCTAAAGAAACAGGTATATCAGCGGCGGAAGGCAGCCGGCAGAAATTCGCCGGTCTCCCTTTTGCCGTTATTCTTTGCAAATGAGCCGGATTCGGCATAATATACATAAGGAACGGATAGGATCATGGATATTGAAAAGCAAAAGCGCGCCCCGTTATATGAAGCACTGGAACGCCTGCGCCGTCAGCGCGTGGTGCCGTTTGATGTGCCCGGTCATAAGCGCGGCAGAGGAAATCCGGAGCTTGTGCGCCTGCTCGGTGAACAGTGCGTCGGCATAGACGTCAATTCCATGAAGCCGCTGGACAATCTCTGTCACCCGGTCTCCGTGATACTGGAAGCGGAACAGCTCGCGGCGGATGCATTCGGCGCTGCCCATGCCTTTTTTATGGTCGGCGGCACGACCTCCGCAGTGCAGAGCATGATCCTCGCCTCCTGCAAGGCGGGCGAAAAGATCATCGTCCCGCGCAATGTCCACAAAAGCGTAATCAATGCGATGGTGCTGAACGGTGCCGTGCCGGTCTATGTCAATCCGGATGTGGAACCGCGCATCGGCATTTCGCTCGGCATGCAGATCTCGCAGGTAGAGGCCGCGATCCAGGAAAATCCGGACGCCGTCGCCGTGTTCGTCAACAACCCCACCTATTACGGCATCTGTTCCGACCTGCGCTCCATCGTGGAGCTTGCGCACTCGCACAATATGCGCGTGCTCGCGGATGAAGCACACGGCACGCACTTTTATTTCAACGACAAGCTGCCCGTTTCGGCAATGGCCGCGGGCGCAGATATGGCGGCTGTCTCCATGCACAAATCCGGCGGCAGCCTCACCCAGAGCTCTCTGCTTCTGCTCGGCAGCGGCATGAATGAGGGCTATGTGAAACAGATCATCAACCTGACGCAGACGACCTCCGCCTCCTATCTGCTCATGTCCTCTCTGGATATTTCGCGCCGGAATCTCGCGATGCGCGGCTGCGAATCCTTCGGCAAGGTGATGCAGATGGCGGAATATGCCCGTGCAGAGATCAACGCGATCGGCGGCTATTACGCTTACGGCAGCGAGCTCTGCAACGGCACCTCCTGCGTCGGCTACGACGTGACCAAGCTCTCGGTGTTTACGCGGGAGATCGGTCTGGCGGGCATTGAGGTCTACGATCTGCTGCGCGATGAATACGACATCCAGATCGAATTCGGCGACATCGGCAATATTCTCGCCTATATCTCCATCGGTGACCGCATCCAGGATATCGAACGCCTGGTGGGTGCGCTGGCGGATATCAAGCGGCTGTATTCGACTGACACGCAGGATCTGTTCGGGCTGGAATATATTCCGCCGAAGGTCGTCGCGACACCGCAGGAGGCATTCTACGCCGACAAGGAAATGCTCCCGCTTGAGCAGACAAACGGGCGCATCTGTTCGGAATTTGTGATGTGCTACCCGCCCGGCATCCCGATTCTTGCGCCCGGCGAGATCATCACGGAGGATATCATCAACTATATCAAATACGCAAAGGAAAAGGGCTGCTCGATGCAGGGAACGGAAGATCCCGCAATCGAACAGCTGAATGTGCTCAGATAACATGGAAAAACACATCGAAATGCTGGGCAGGATCCAAAGCAAAGCGGATTTTCTCGAATTTATGCAGCAGTTTCTGAAAACGGCGGAGGATCCCGCTGTCAGAGATTATCTGGAAGCGCTGACCGCGTGGGCTGCGGATTCGGACGGCTATTATCAGAACGCCGGAAAGCCCATTCCGGAAAACATCAACTGGGATTTCATTGCCGCGCTGCTTTATGCAGGCAGCATTTATGAATAACAATTGCAGGAAAATAACATATGAAAGAAAAGAAAACGCTGATTCTGAGCGATTCGCCGCTGTGTCCGGCGCAGGCATTCTGCGAACAGACCGAAAACGCGGTCTATTTCTATATCTTCTATCCGACACGCGACAGGGAAAAACAGCTGAAACGCTGCTGGGTGTGCAACTGCCGCGAAGCCCCCGATCAGCTTGATGCGGGCGATAAGCTCTCCATGATGCCGAAAGGCACATTCAGCCACGCCAGAGAGGGCATCACGGTGCATCCGGACTGCATCATCTGGTTTGAGGACGGCGATTCCGCCGCACTGCTTGAAAAGGGCGAGATCCTCGCGGTCATTCCGCCCAACTATGGGCTCTACGATTTTCCCGGCTTTGCAAAATACGCCGTCGGGCAAAACCGCTATGCGTGGGAGCTTGATGAGAACACCAAAAATTACATGAACAAAAAGATCCGTGAGCTGGATGTTTTCTGGCAGCTGAACGGCAGTCAGAAATTCTGGGAAGGTGCGCAGGAGTATCATCTCAAAGTCTGCGATGCATTTTTCGGCAGTGAGCATACGGGCTATTATGCCATCGACGACCGCAAATTCCCGATGCGTGCCGTGGTCGAGGGCCAAAAGCACGGTGTGACCTACGGCATCACTGCGTTCCTGAGCAATTTCACGCAGCCCGCGATCGAGCGCTATGTCCGGGACGCACAGCAGCACCGGCGCATTGAATTCGGATTTGCCGCGGTGAATGCGCTGGCAGATTCTGTTAAGATGGAAGCGTATAACTGCTTTATGTCGCTGGCAAAATACATCTATGCGGACGGCACGTTCTTTACCCACGGTCATACAAACACATGGGAGGGCATCCCCGGGTGCCATGCGTTTCTGTTTCTGAATCCGCGGGCGATCTCCGGCATGGAATCCCCCGTGTTCAAGGATTTCGGCAATGATCCGGTCAATCTGCTGTGGGCAGTGCCGATCACAAAAGAGGAATACGATTTCACCGTAGAATACGGTGTCAACAAGCTGCTTGCCCGCGCCAAGGATCTCTCCCGCGTGCATATCTTCGACGGGCGGCCGAAATTCAGCGTATAAATAATAATTTCTGGAGGCAGAAGATGGAATTCTGGTTTTCCGAAATGCATACGGACAACGTGAAAGCGTCCATCCGGTGCGAAAAACAGCTTTACAGCGGTCAGAGCGATTTTCAGCGCATTGACGTGTTTGATTCTGCCGAGTACGGACGGTTTCTCGTTTCAAACGGCAGCGTCATTTTCTCCGAAAAGGACGAATTCATTTACGACGAAATGATCGTGCATGTGCCGATGGCAGTGCATCCGAATGTGAAATCGGTGCTGGTGATCGGCGGCGGCGACGGCGGCGTGGCGCGTGAACTGTCGTATTACAAAGAGATTGAAACGATCGATGTTGTCGAGCCGGATGAGCTCTTTGTCGAGGTCTGCCGCGAATATTTCCCCGATAACGCAAAGGGGCTGGAGGATCCGCGTGTGACCATCTACAATCAGGACGGTCTCCGCGCACTGCGCACCCGCCACGGAGAATACGATCTCATCATCAACGACGCGACCGATCCGTTCGGCCATACGGCGGGGCTTTTCACGAAGGAGTTTTACGGGCTTTGCTATAAAGCTCTGAAGGATGACGGCGTGATGGTCTATCAGCACGGCTCCCCCTTCTACGATGAGGATGAGGGCGCATGCCAGTCGATGCACAAGAAAGCTTACCGCGTGTTCCCGATCTGCCGCGTCTATCAGGCACATATCCCGACCTGTCCGGCAGGCTACTGGCTCTTCGGCTTCGCCTCCAAGAAATATCACCCGCTGAACGATTTCGACGCAAAACGCTGGAAGAAACGCGGCATTCAGACATGGTACTACACCACCAATCTCCACACGGGCGCGTTCATGCTCCCGAAATACGTGGAGGATCTCATGGAAGAAGCGGAGGAACGGCAGAAAAAATGAATCTGAAAACCTATCAGCTGCCCCTCGGCTGGCAGATCTCCTTTCCGGAAGAATGGACGCATGAACACCAGGAGGACGATGCGCAGAATATCTTCTATCCGGACGGCAGCGACCTGACCTTCCGCATTTCGGCATTTCACGCAGAAAAGGAGGGCGTTCCCGCTGCGCCGAGCATCATGTATATGGTGCTTTCCCGCAGTCTGCCGGAGAAAAGCGAACCGGTCTCCCTGCCGGAACTGAAAATCGCCGGCTGCAAGACGCACATCGTGCGCACATCGGAAACCGAAAACGGCAGGCAGGTCACGCGCATCATTGCAGGCGTTTACTGCGAGGGTGAACTGCTGATCGTCAATATTTTCGGCACGAATCCGCAGGAAGTCACCGAAGCGATGGCATATCTCACATTTGTAAGCAGGGGAAAGGCTTAAAATGGGTGCCTATTTCCGCGCCGTCAAAACAGCTGAAACAGCGGAAGCAGTCACATACCGATGCGGCTATCACTACGAAGCAGATGACAGCGGTATGTTTACGATTTCATTTCAGACGGCAGACACATTTTCTGCACTGAGAAATGAACGGTGCCTGAATGAATCGGAAGCATTTTCTGTGCTGACAAAAGGAAAACAGATGAAGGAAATCGTACCGTGTGCAGGAGCATTTCACGTATATTGGAAGATCCTGCGGTATTATGCAGAACACGGTCATTTTCCGGATGCGATGAGTTTTCAGTCATAAAGGGCAGCGCGGAGGCCGCGCTGAAATCTGTCCTATACGAATCAGGAGGTAAATTTATGCCCGGCGATATCCGTGCAATGAAAGAGGGAGAGACGAAAACCCATGTGTTATACCGCTACGGCGACACGCCGGAAGCGAATCAGGGACGTCTCGCCATTCCAAAAGACCGGCAGGAGATGCTGGATGATACGTGGATGCCGGCAGATTATGCCGCGTGTCTCATTATCGCCAAGATTTACCGCTGCTACGATAAAACCGGCATTTTTCCCGACACCATCTATCACGACTGCGAATACTGAGCGGGGCGGACAAAGTCCGCATCCATTTTCGCGTTCATGGTATTCTTTTATCTGACGAACCCGACTCACGATGAAGGATTCCGCAAAATCCATATCCGATCAACAAGTCTGCAAATAAAAACGCAAACACGCAAGGAGGAAAAGAAACAATGAGCAAAGTATTGATTATCGGCTGCGGCGGCGTAGCGTCCGTTGCAATTCAGAAGTGCTGTCAGAATGATGCGGTATTCACAGAGATCTGCATCGCAAGCCGCACAGTATCCAAGTGCGACGCGCTGAAAGCAAAAATCGAGGGCGAAGGCAAGTCCAAGACCGTCATCACGACGGCTGCGCTGGATGCGGACAACAAGGACAATGTGCTCGCACTGATCAAGTCCTATCAGCCGGATGCAGTACTGAATCTTGCACTGCCCTATCAGGATCTGACCATCATGGAGGCGTGCCTTGAGGGCGGCGTCCACTACATCGACACTGCAAACTATGAGCCGGAGGACACCGATGATCCTGCATGGCGTGCCATCTATGAGAAGCGCTGCAAGGAGCTCGGCTTCACGGCATATTTCGATTATTCGTGGCAGTGGGCATATGACGAGAAATTCAAGGCGGCAGGTCTGACCGCGCTCTGCGGTTCCGGCTTCGATCCGGGCGTGACCTCCGTTTTCACCGCATATGCATTAAAGCACTATTTCGATGAGATCCACTACATCGACATTCTCGACTGCAACGGCGGCGACCACGGCTATCCGTTTGCAACGAATTTCAATCCGGAGATCAATCTCCGCGAGGTCTCCGCGAACGGCTCCTACTGGGAGAACGGTCACTGGGTCGAGACCGAGCCCATGGAGATCAAGCGCGTTTACAATTTCCCGGAGGTCGGTCAGAAGGATATGTATCTGCTGCACCATGA
>JAFZPL010000041.1 GCA_017550355.1 Oscillospiraceae bacterium
CGATGGTCAATGAAAACTGGTGTCTCGCCGTTGCGGAGAACAGCGCCGACAACGGCATTGAGGTGCATCTGGATGCCAAATTCACCGGCGCGGACACGCAGCTCTGGAAGCTCGTGAAGATGGGCAGCTATTACGGCATCGCGTCCAAATGCTCCGGCGGCGCGGCGGCGCTGGATGTCTACGAATGGTCGAAGGAGAACGGCGGCGCGGTCAAGCAGTGGGAACTCTGGGGCGGCGAATGCCAGCTCTGGAAGATCACACCGACCTATGCAAGCGTTCCGGACGGCTGGTACACGCTGCGCAGCGCTTCCACGGGAAAATTCCTCGGCTATCAGAATAACGAGGCTTGTGAAGCTGACAAGGAAGAGGGCTGGCAGATCACGCACACCGACGGCGGCGTCAGCATCACCAATGCAAACGGCCTTGCGCTCTCGGACGGCACCAACACCCTTTCGCTGTACACAGGCGACAAAAAACAGCTTTTCGAGATCCGCTGCAATAAGTACGGCTGCTACACGTTCTTGAATGCGGACGATTCCGAATCAGACAGCAGCGCACTGGGTTACGTGCTCGCACCGACGCTGGCACGCACACCGTCGCAGCCGGTCACAACATCCGAAACCACGGAAACCACAACAGAAACCACTGAATCCACCACAACCACCGAGACGACCGTCTCTGAAACATCCGCCGAGACCGTCTCCGAAACATCCGCATCCGCAGGCAGCACAACTGCGGCACAGTCCGTTCTGCGCGGCGATGTGAACTGCGACACAAAGATCAATGTCTCGGATGCAATCCTGCTGGCGCGTGTGGCGGCGGAGGATACCGGCGCAAAGATCACCGACCAGGGCAAGCTGAACGGCGAACTGGACGGCGCAGAGGGACTCTCCGCAGGCGATACCAATGTGCTCCTGAAATACCTCGCGGGACTGTCTCCGCTCTGAAAAAACGATCCTCCTTTCCGAAACGGAAGGGAGGATCGTTTTGTTATCCGACAAGACCGGAGCGCTCAATGCCCTCCGTGAAATGCTTTTGCAGACAGGCGTAAAGAATCAGCATCGGCGTGATGGAGATCAGGCAGCCTGCCTCCAGCCAGACGATCTTTTCGCGCACACTGACCTGTGCATTCGCGTTGCCGAAGATCGTCGTGAGCAGTGTTGTGTCGAGGTTTTTGAGCTGGATCGCGATGGTCGTGGTGTTGTTGAAAAAGACACTGGATGTGAAATAATCGTTCCAGTACCACACGATCGAGAACAGGAAGACTGTCAGGAACGACGATGCCGCATTTGGCACCATCACCTTGAGGAATGTTTTGAACGGGCCGCAGCCGTCCAGATATGCCGCATCCTCCAGCTCTTTCGGAAGTCCGCGGAAGAACTGCCGGAAAATGAAGATCATAAGTCCGGCGCGGATGCCGTTTGCGGTCATGGCGGGCAGATACATCACAAGGAAGCTGTCGATCAGGTTGACCGAACCGAACAGGAAATAGCGGAAGGTGTTGTAAAGCGGGATCGAAATGATCTGCGGCGGCACGAGGATCATGAGCACCACGACGCCGAACAGCAGCTTTTTGCCCTTGAATTTGAACCGCGCAAAACCGTAGCCCGTGAGCGCACAGGTGACGACCTGACACATCGAACAGCCGATATTCAGCACGAGCGTATTGATGAGCGGATTGTTCTTCGCGTTGTTGAGCCCCATCGACCGGATCGTCTGCTTCATGACCTCCAGCGTCAGATGCCGCGGGATCCACATGATCGTCGGATCGTTCATGTCGCGCCGTTCGCGGAAGCCGTAACTGATCATGAAGATGAGCGGCGTGAGGATCACAAAGCCGAGTCCGAACAGGATCAGGAACCGGAAGACCGGCCAGCAGTTCTCCGCAAGACGCTTTTTCCGCAGATACAGGAGCTCCTGCTTATTCATGGAGCGCATCCGGATCTTCATCGCTTCGCGCTTCGTCATGCCGTTTCCGACTGTATGCTCCTCATGCACAACGGGCTTCGCGCTCTCCGGGATATATGCTTCGGCGGAGCGCAGCTCTTCCTCCGGCTGTACTGCCGTCTCTGCGGATTTCTGTTCCGTATCCAAGCTGACTCCCCCTTTCAGTCGTTTTCGTAGAAGATATACTTATTGACGATCACGGCGACAATGCCGACAAAGATCATCACGATCGCGAAATAGGACCATGTCATCGCCGCCATATGCGCGTAATCCATATCCTTTTTCAGTGCGAGCACACGCAGCATGACTGCGTTGTCGGTTTTCGTGAACGAATCAATGACCGTGTAGATGAAATTCGCAAGGATCATCGGGCTGACATAGGGCAGCGTGATCTTCCAGAAGTATTCCCACGCCGTTGCGCCCTCCATCGAGGCGGCTTCCTTTGCGGAGACGGGGATATTCTGCAGCGCCGCAAGGAAAATGAGGATCTGGATGCCGGAGCTCCAGACAAGCCCGAAGATATTGGTGACGACGGTGTTGATGATCTCCGTCAGATGGTCGCTGATGTTCATGACGCCGAGAAACTGCAGAAGCTCGTCCACGATATCCGTCTGGAAGAGCGTGGAGAACTGTGCGCCGGAATCTGCACCCGTCGTGGACATATTGCCGCTGATGATGTTGTAAACAGGGCCGGTCGCGATGATGACGGGCAGGAAGAAGATGGCGCGCGCAAAGCCTCTGCCCTTGAATTTCTGGTTGAGGATCACGGCGATGAAGAGCGAGAAGATCAGAATCATCGGCGTCGTGAGTGCGGTATCTTTCAGAACGGAAAGCAGCGCCTGCTTGAATTCCGGATCGACCGTGAAGGCGTGCTTGAAATTGGCGAGCCATTCACCGTCCGAAAATGCAAGCCAGACCTTGCGCATGCCGCCCGACTGCGGCCGAAGCTGGTCATTGTCCATGAAGCAGTAGCAGATGGATTCGATCAGCGGAACCAGGAACCAGAGCAACGTGCCGATCAGCCAGACCGAGATGAAGCCGTAGCCGTACAGGGATTTTCTGCGTTCATACGGAATCTTCATGCAAACACCACCGCCCCTTCCGCGATATAATCGCTCAGCCGCAGCGTTTTGCCGTTCAGCGAGACAGTGCCCGCCTGCAGATCGACAACAGTCTCTGTGCCGTTTGCGTAGCGTGTGGTGATGCGGTCATTTTCGCGCCGATAGCTGATGATCTCCGAATCGCTTGCCGCTCTCAGGATCTCCTTTGAGAACAGATAATACTGCGCGGCATTTTCGATCCAGTGGTCGGCGTGTGCATAAAAGAACACATCGAAATCGGTGTCCTTCAGCTCACTGATCTCCGCATGCAGCAGATCGAAGCGCAGATTGCTGCCCGCTGCCATTGCCAGCAGCACAAGCCGTTCCGCATCCGCGCTGCCGTTGACCGCCTTGGTGGAGTACGGGATCAGACCGTGCAGGCAGAGCTGACAGAGCGGGATCTCCTCGTCGAACAGATTGAATCCGCTCGAATACAGCGGCAGATCGGTGATCGTGTCGGTGTACGGGAGCATATAAGCGTTCGGATCCTCCGAGAGTACGGCGCCGACCTCAGAACGCAGCTGATCCAGCGCCTCCGTGAGATACGCCTTTGTCTGATCGCGGGCAGTGGCGGTTTTTTTGCCGTAATCGCCGTAGAGCTTGGATGCAAGCGAACCGATGCTGACGGAGGAACAGCCCGCATCGCGGTAATTCTCCCGCAGATCGGCAAAGAGCGCCGGAAATTTGCTCGGCGACAGCAGAGACATCGTATCCTTCGGACCGTACGGGATACCGTATGCACTTTCATAATCCACGATTCGAGCAAACGAACCGGAGACGCGCACGGCCGTATCCGTCAGCGAGTAATATCCGTTGCCGGAATAATAGGCGGTGTTCTCCGTGACCGGATACCACGCAATATTGCTGCTGTCCATATAATCGGTCAGCTTTTTGAAATCGTTCTTTCCGCCGAGCGTGCCGGAGGGCTTCGCCTTATAGTCGATCTCGCCCTCGATGCCCGCATCCGTCCAGCGGTTCAGGGCGACGGTCATGCTGTCCGCGCCTGCATCGCTGAGCTTTTGCAGGATCTCCTGCATCTCGCTGAATGAGGTCATGGCGGTTTTCATGAAAACAGGGAAGCCAAGCACGTTTTTCCGCTTCATGCAGCCGCCGTACAGGTCGATATAGAGCTGCGCGTCATCCGCCTTTGCAGTCTGCTTCACATGCATATCCTCTTTCAGATACTGCCGGTACCGTGCCGCGATATCCACATAATCGAGCGTTTCCGAGCGGTCGGCATTGCAGTCATCCTGTGCCGCAAGCGGGTAATAATTCACGCGGAGCGTGCGGTGTGCGAGATTCTTCTCGTAGACATCCAGCGGATTGAGCTGGTCGCCGCCCAGATAATACTGGTCCCTGCTGCGGAGAAGGAATTTGAAGTAGCAGCGGTTATAGCCGGTGTTCGACTGTCCCGTGCCGGAGGTGTCCGCGCAGAGATAGCAGGAGCCGTCGCCCTCTGCCGCGACTGCGAGCATCGCGTTTTCGCCCTTGCAGATGCCGTACATCGGCAGCGAAACGCCCTCCACGACCGCGCCCTTGGTTTTGGGGACTGCCGTGGTGTCCGTGCCGTAGATCAGCTGGCTGTAGGTTTTCGCGGTATATTTCTGATTATTGAACCGGATGAGCGCACCGCTGCCGTCCGGCACAACAAAACAGCCTTCCTCCGCGGTGTCCGCCGCACCGAATGCATTCAGCACGGCAAGCGTGTAGGCGAGAACGGGTTCCTCCGAGGATGCATCGTTTTTCTCTGTGATCTTGCTTGTGTCGATGCTGACGGAAAGGTGATCGTCCTCCAGCACATAGCGCACAGGGATCTTGATGCCCTGTTTCTTGAAATTGTAGGTGATCTCAATGCCGCCGTCGATCTCATTCCGGATACAGACGGTCTTCAGGCTGTCGCCGGAACGCGCCGTGACCGTGGAGCGCGATTCTGTCTGCGCGGCGGTCAGCACCATTGCGGAGGCAATCTCACTGCGGAGCACGGGCGTCGCGATCGGATCGCCGCCCGCATTGATCGGCGAAGACCACCAGACATATCCCGTTTTCTTATTGACCAGCGCAAAGAGATCCTCGGCTGTTTCGTCCTCGCCGAGCTTTTCCTCGTCCCACACCCAGAATTCCAGCCGGTCGTTCTCCGCTGCCTTTTTCATTTTTGCAAAGACATCCTGTTCCGTGCGCGGCTGATAGGTCTCTTCGCCGCTGTCCTCTGCCGTATCCGGTGCGGTCTTCCCCTGCTCGGTGAGTGCGGGGGGATCGTCCGCGCCCGCATATACGGGAACACCGGCAGCCGGAAGCATCGCCGCCGCAAGCAGCACGCAGATCAGCTTTTTTCGTTTCTGCACAGTCTCACCGCCTTACACTCTTGCGCGATACAGGATCTCTGTATACACGGAATAAATGAACACATAAACCTTCTGGAACAGGCTGAGCAGCAGCACCGCCAGAAAGAGAATCACGAGCATCGCAAACAGCGTCAGTACGATCGCCGCAACGGTCTTCGTGAACGAATACTGATGCACTGCCTTGATCGCATTGAACAGCAGCAGTCCCGTCCAGAGGAGCCCGACATAATACACCGTGGAGAAGAAGACCAGCTCTGCCTGCACAAGGATATGCGAAAGAAATACATTGATAAATGTGCAAACAATATACGGAATCAGGGCATACGAGCTGTAGATGCAGATATTCTTCATCGAGCCCTCGCCCTCCAGCAGCGTGCAGACTGCCCAGTTTCCGAGCACCCATGTGCCGAAATAGACGACGCTCTTCATGAGATACGGCGTGACCGAGAAAAGTGCATCCGGCAGCGGACGAAACTGGAATCCGCACCATCTGTCCCACGCGATCAGCGCGAAAAACAGCGCAAAGATGATGACCGCCGTATATTTCAGCGTGCCGCCCTTTTTCCAGCGGAGATCCTCAAAGCCCTCAAAGGGGTGCAGCAGGACATGCTTTACCCATTGCGGCTGTGTCAGATCCATCATAGTGCTGCACCTCCCTTATTTTTTCTTTTCGGATGCGATCCGAAC
>JAFZPL010000042.1 GCA_017550355.1 Oscillospiraceae bacterium
CCGCCGTATGCAGCACATGACCGGTGTCCATTTCAAAGCCGACCTGCGGCGCCGATTGCAGAAGCGTGATCTTCCTGCCCTCTTTTGCACTGTGAAAATAGAATGTGTACTGCCCGTTTTCGCAGCAGTATCCGAAATCCAGCGGGACGATATACACCGCACCGCAGTCATTGAATCCGACACGGCAGCAGCGGCAGCGTTCGATCACATCACGGATCACAGCAGCATCCGTGATCTCTCTGTCTGTCCTGCGCACCTTACTCCCCCTGCATCATGTCGCCGAGCATTGCGGTAGTCTCCGTCGTCAGCCCGTTGCCGAATTCATCTGTGAGCACTGTCTCCGGCGAACCGTTCTTCGGCATCGTGCCGATCGCGGTGAGATCGGGCGGAATATCCAGCGAGACCGCAGGCGCATTTTCCTGTGCATAATCATAAAAGCTGATATTCAGATCGACCTTGCCGACGATGCCCGGCACACTTCCCTTCGGGCTGTACTGCCACATATCGTAATCATAGGGATAGGTCGCGCCGTCGGAGTATTCCGCGAGCCAGAAGGGATATTCCTGCAGCCGGGGCAGATCAAGCTTGAGCAGCGACGTGCGCTTGTTCTGATAGATCATCGGCTGAAAACCGTAATGCTTCATATTCTCACAGAATGCGATCGTGCAGTCCGTGAGCGTATCAACAGGGATATCGTCTGTCCGCGCTTCGTCGTCATAGATGATCTCCCAGTCGTAGGCGACGGGATAATCCAGCTTGCGGTCGCCGATCACCTGCGCCGTCAGCCGTGCTTCCTCCACAGCCTCCGCCTCGGTGACTGCCTGCGAGAAGAAATATGCGCCGACTTTGAGCCCCGCTTTCTTTGCGCCGTCGTAATAACGCTGGAAACAGGTATCCTTGCGCAGTTCACCGCCGCCGTATGTACGGACACCGACACGGAGCATCACGAAATCCACGCCGGCCGCCTTGACGGCATCCCAGTCCGTGACCTCGTTGTGCTGTGAAATGTCGATGCCGGTCAGCGCATTCAGCTTGCCGTCCGTGCCGTAGGAGAGCACGCGGCCGTTGCCGATATCCTTGATCTGTTCGAGCGGATGCACCGAAAGCGGGACATCCTTGAGCTGCGGAATATAGATTTCGCCGTATTCCTTGTCATAGAGCAGGATCTTGTGTCCGGCAAGCTCGTAAAAGCGATTTACTTCTTGCGCCTTCAGCGGTTCATAGGGCTCCGGCGCGGTCGTTGCAGCGGCAGCCTCGCTCTGCACGCGGAGCATGGTGTGCAGCGTATCGATTTTTTCGTCCCGGTCGCTCAGAAGCATCAGAAATCCTGCGGCGGTCACAACGACTGCCGTCACGGGAATCCCGACATTCAAGAGGATCTTAGTCAGTTTTGATTCCGGCATATTCAGTCTCCTTTTTGATTCACGTTTTTCTATTCTATTATAACATATCCCAAACGAAAAATCAATGGAAACAACCGAAACAAATATGAACAGTCCATTAATATTCCCATAAAAATCAGAATGCTTGACAAATAAAACCGGAAGTGCTATAATAAGGTGTAAAAATTTGTCGAAACGGGGCGATTTTTTGGATTTCGGATTCTGGGCAACAGTCGACTTCTGGGGCATTTTCGTAATCGCCGGCATCGCCGTCGGTCTGCTCATCTGGGCAAAAACCTCCGCAAAGGAAATCGACCACACGCTGTCGAACAATGTCCGTCCGAATGCTGCCGGACTGAAAAAGCAGCTCAAACACCTTTCAACGGTCTACACCGTCCTGCTGGCGCTGATTTCGATTTTCCCGCTGCTCGGCATGCTCGGCACTGTGCTTGCGCTGCTCAATCTTGATATCACCGACACCGGCGAAGCACTCCAGAACGATTTTTTCGCCGCACTCAACACCACTGCCGCCGGCCTCTTCTGCGCGATCCTTTTCAAGATCCTCAATGCGTTCCATCAGCCCAGCATCGAAATGCAGGAGGAACGTGCCGCGCAGTATCTGGAGAAACATGATTTCTGAGGATGCGGCATGAAAAAACGGCGTGAGATTATCCTCGATTTCACATCGCTGCTCGATGTGATCATGATCATCCTTTTCTTCTTCATCCTCAACAGCCATTTTCAGGCGGAAGAGGCGAAAAAGAAGATGGCAACAGCGCAGTCTGCCGCAGATGCACAGAGCGCAGAGGCAGAACAGCGCGAACGCGAAGCCGAAAAACTGATCTCGCAGGCGACCGAAGCCGAGAAAAAAGCGATTGATGCCTACAACCGGCTCGCCAATCAGGACAGCCGGTCCGCGCAGAACTATGATGCGCTCAAAGCCTTTGAAGAGGGAAGGCATCTCCGGCTGTATCTGTCCGGTACCGGCGGCACATGGTCCCTCTGTTTCGATCAGGGCGGCGAGAGCATTTCTGTTCCGATCGGAGAAACCCTCGCGGACGATTTCCGCACGGCGTTCCGCACATTCGGCTATACGCCGGATTCCACGATTCTCTGTGAATTTCAGCTGGACGCATCCGCGCGCGGCTCAAAGGGCGCATATGAAGCCGTCAGTGA
>JAFZPL010000001.1 GCA_017550355.1 Oscillospiraceae bacterium
ATCCGGGTGCTGGTGGACGAAAATCTCACATTTCAGCAGAAAATGCAGCTGGTCGCCAAGGAAATGCGCGTCGGCCTCTGCAACGGTCTGCTGCTCGGCGGCATTTCGATCGTGCTGGTGGGGCTCTATATCTGGCTGTTCAAGCAAAAGCCGCCCGGATTTGCATTCGCAGTCTCGGGATGCATCGGCATTTCGCTGGTGCTTGCCATGCTGATTTCGAGTGCTGTCGGCACGCTGATTCCGCTGTTTTTCAAGAAGATCAAGGTGGATCCGGCAGTCGCGTCCGGCCCGCTGATCACGACGATCAACGACCTTGTTGCTGTCGTCACCTATTACGGCATGAGCGGACTGCTCCTTATCAATATTTTGCATTTGCATGAATAAAAAATGCGTCCGGAGAAACACGTATTCTCCGGACGCTTTTTTGATAATGTCAATCAATGCAACAAATTAAAAACGGGATTCCAAAGGGACAATTGACCCTTTGGCGGGGGGGCAGAGCCCCAATATTAATCCATCGGAGATTCGTCAGACGGTGTATCCGGCGGCGCGGAGATTGTCGATGAGGTCGTCGAGAATCTGTGCATTGGTCTCCGAGACGGAATGCAGCAGATAGATCGCGCCGGGATGCGCCATCTCCGTGAGACGTTCAAGCGCGTGGAAGGGCTCCGGCTGCTGATCGGTGAGCCAGTCCACATGCGCCGCGCTCCAGAACACGGTCCGGTAGCCGAGCGACTGCACCGTTTTCAGCGCGTCCGCGTCATATTCGCCGCAGGGCGGGCGGAAATACTGCATCTCATAGCCGTATTCGTCCAGCACATATCGGTGCAGCGACATGATCTCCTCTTCCGTTTCCGCGGGGGGGAGCGTCGGGAGGGCGCGGTGCTTCATGCCGTGATTGCCGAGACAGTGCCCCTCGTCGATCATTCGCTGCACGAGTGCTTTTTCGCGCTTGGCGTAGTCGCCCGTGAGAAAGAAAACTGCTCGCACGCCCTTTTCCCGGAGCGTGTCGAGGATTGTTGCCGTATAGCCGTTTTCGTATCCCTGATCGAAGGTCAGCAGAATGCGCTGCGGATCGTCCGTGAACGCACATGCACCGCTTGCGGCATATTCCTCCTGAAAGGCGGCGGCATCCGCAGGGCGGTTCTGTGCGTCACGCGCCTTGCCCTGCCCGTAGCCGGCCGCGCTGACCGGCACGGCGCAGAGCGAGAGCATCATGCAGACCGTCATGATCCATGCTTTCATGCATATCACCTTGCTTTTTTTGAATTGCGGCACGGATCCCGCACCGCTTATCTAGGGTATGCAGTTTATGCGGGATTATGCTGTCGGCTGCGGATCTCCGCGATCCCTTTCTCATAATTCCAGCGATAGCCGATATACAGCGAAACCGCGGTCACGACCGGCGGCAGTCCCATCAGAATCTGCCGGATCTGCGGCACCGCCGAAAAGGGCTCCGCGCCGTTCAGCAGCAGGCGGTGCAGCTGGATGTACGGGGCATTGAGCAGCAGAAAGCCGTTGAGCATTGCGGAAGAATCCGCATTCGCCCAAAGGATCGCGTAGAGGATCCAGAGCGGCATTGCCGTGCAGAGTGCCAGCAGAACGGGGAATCCGGCTGAAACGCGGCTGCCGGACTGACGGAAAAGAGCGGTGCCGCGTTTTGCGAGGCGCTGACCGCAGCTGCCCATCAGCAGGACATGCGCCGTGATGCCGCAGAGCATGCTCACCCAGCGGATCCAGTCCGGCCGCAGAATCGCAAAGGAGAATGCCAGCACAAGGCAAAGGATCTCCGAGACGGTCAGCCAGCCGAGGCAGTATGCAAGGGATCTCCAGAACTGTTTCATGTTTCCTCCGTGTATTTTTCGCGCATTGCGTTATACTATAAATAGAAAAGGAGTTGATTTGATGCATCCCGATTCCGATATCAAAATTTTCACGCCGAAGCAGCCCGAAACGCAGGATCTGACGCGCCTGCAGGGCGAACCCGCCGAGACAGATGCCAAGATCCCGATCTGGAATCCGGCCGCTTCTTCTCAGATTTGCCTGAATGAATGATACCGCACCGGCTCGCGCTGACTGCCAATTCCGGACAGCAGCGCGGGCTACCCGTATTATACATGATTTTCACAGGAATGTCCATATCTTTCAGAGTGAATTTGGCATATGCACCGGAATCCGCTTTTTTTCTCCGCGGAAAAGCATCAATACTTGACGAATCTGCGATTTTGTGATATCATAATTCTGTTCGGAAACTTGTTTTTTTCGCAGAAAGAGAGGTATTTGCCGCATGGTTTCTGTCTCCATACTGAACGGCGATCTTGCGCATCTCGCAGAGACCGCCGATGCCGTGCGTCAGTCCGGCGCGGAGCTTCTGCATTTTGATGTGATGGACGGGCGCTTCGTCGATAATATTTCGTTCGGGCTGCCTGTGCTGGAGTCGCTCAATGCCTACACCGATATGCCGCTGGACGTTCATCTGATGATCCAGAATCCGCTGCACTACGCAGAACGCTTCATCAGGGCGGGCGCGGATCTGCTTTCGTTCCACATTGAGAGCGATTCCGATGCAGCTGCCGTGATTGATGTGATCCATCGGAACGGCGTGCGTGCGGGCATCGCAGTTTCACCGGCGACACCGGTCGAGACGGTGTTCCCGTATCTGGATCTGCTCGATCCGGAGGATTTTGTCCTGATCATGACTGTTGTGCCGGGGCTCGGCGGACAGTCGTTCATGCCCGAAACGCTCCCGAAAATGCGTGCGCTGCGGGCGGAGCTTGCCAAGCGCGGCCGTTCGCTGCATATTGAGGTGGACGGCGGCATCAACGCGGAGACCGGACGTCTTTGCCGGGAAGCAGGCGCGGACATGCTCGTTGCGGGCTCCTATCTGCTGAAAGCGGAGAACATTGCAGATGCCGTGAAAACGCTCACGGACTAACATACGGAGAGCGCTTCGACTGCGTGGCTGGCGTGGATGACCGTGCCGTATTCGTTCAGACGCGCCCTTGCGATCTGCGTCAGACGGAGCGGTCTGCCGTATTCCAGCAGGATGTGCCGCACTGCCGCGCTCGCTTTGCGCGGAGCCTTCACTGACAGCACATAGCCGGCGGCGTCGCGGTACAGCATACTCTGTAAAATCGCATCCTGCATCGGCAGAAGCTGCCGGCAGCACAGCGCCGCTTCGGAGACCGCCGGGAACCGCGCCGCAAGCCAGTGGGTGCGGACAGGCGGCGATGCGGGATCTACCGAAAAATAGGCGGAGAAACCGCCGTCCGGCATGGACAGCAGTTCCGCCGTCACGGGCATCTGTGAGAACGGGATCCTGCTGATCCGTTCCGCCTGCGAGAGCATCTGCGCGATCAGCCGGAGCATGCCCTCCTGCGCATCTGCATAAAGCTGATATTCCTCCGCTGTCACCTGCACCTTGACGCAGGCGGCAGAGAGCTGGTGTATCGTCATAGAGCCCGATTCCTTTCCAAAGCGAGGTGTGTGTGTGCAAACAAAATCTCAGAGAGCC
>JAFZPL010000043.1 GCA_017550355.1 Oscillospiraceae bacterium
GGTGCATCCGACCTTCGACGCCGCCAGCGTCAGCTTTTTCACATCCTCGATCAGCTGGAAATCGCGCTTTGTCATCTCCCCTGCCCGCGTATGCGACGCCGTTTTCACGTTTTCGCGCAGCATGGCAAGAGAATTCATCCCCGAAAGCACGCAGGTCACCTCCGGCTGATTCCAGAGCCACCGGAGCGCCCATTCCGCCGGCGTGCGCTTGACGGGATAGTCCGCGATCTTCTGCTTCGCCTTCTCCGGCATGAACTGCATCAGCCGTCCGCCGCGCAGAGGCTCCATGATGACCACGGGGATGCCCTTTTTCGCCGCATACTGCAAGCCGCGTCTGCCCGCCTGCGTGTGCTCATCAAGATAGTTGTACTGGATCTGGCAGAAATCCCAGTCGTAGGCATCCAGTAGCGCGATGAACGTATCCGTGTCGCCGTGGAACGAAAATCCGACATTC
Organism: Oscillospiraceae bacterium; assembly: GCA_017550355.1. Taxonomy (GTDB): domain Bacteria; phylum Bacillota; class Clostridia; order Oscillospirales; family Ruminococcaceae; genus Firm-04. Next base: position 455 of record JAFZPL010000043.1, read on the forward strand.
CGGATGCTGCCGTCCGCCTTGTGCTTCGCGATCCACTGCTCAATGCCGTAGCCCTTCATACGCTCCCATGAATCCACGTCGCTGAGCATATGCATCAGGTAGAAATCGACATGGTCGGTGCGCAGACGCTTGAGCTCCTCATTGAAAAAGCTGTCGATCATGGATGCCGATTTCACCAGATAATAAGGCAGCTTCGTCGCAATATACATCTTGTCGCGGATATGGTTCTTCTCCATGATCTTTCCGAGCAGCTCTTCGGAGCCCGGATAGACATACGCCGTGTCGAAATAGTTCACGCCGTATTTCACCGCATGCAAAATCTCCGATTCCGCCTTGGAATAGATGATCTTGCCGTTTTTTGTGGTAAAACGCATACAGCCGTAGCCAAGCACGGAAACCATCGTGCCGTCCTTCATTTTCCTGTACTGCATATTCCGGTTTCCCCTCACCTTCCGGAACGGTACTGCGCCCGTTCGATACAATAGCACACCTCACCGACCGGCTTTTTGTGTTCTCTGCGAAACCGTTCGACCGTATCCGTGACATGCATTTCCGATTTTTCCAGCACACGACCGGAACGCACGTTTTCACTTCTGTGATATGCTTCCAGCTTCCGGAATTCTGTCTTTTCAAATGTGAAACGCAGCAGACCTTCCAGCGCCTCACCGGCATATCCGTTTCCCCAGAACGCTTTTCCGATGCAGTATTCGATCTCCGCCGTCTGACAGTCGGAATAGACTTTGCAGAATGCGATCTGCCCGATATTCCTTCCGCTCTTCTTTTCCACAACTGCCCATCTGTAATAATCCGGCTGCCGGCTGCCGCTGATATAGACGTCCAGCAGCTCCCTCACCTTTGCAATATCCTCATAGACCGGCTCACCGTATTCATACTGGATGTCCGGATCCGCCGCCCAGTTCGCAAGCATATCCCCGGCATCCTCCGGACAGAACGGACGGCAGATCAGCCGCGGCGTTTCAAAGGCTTCCGTGCCTGTATGCTGCATACTGCATTCCCCCTCTTTTTTCACGCTCACCTATATGAAAAGAGAAATGTGAAATGACCGGCTGCGCCGCGATATCCCATCCCACATTTCTCATTCTGCATTCCAATGGAACCCGTATTTCGCGCAGAAACCGGGCTGATACGAAAACCGTTTTCCTCTGAGCGCATCGCAGACCGTCTCCTCCGCTGAAAACGGGAACGAAAGCATACATGCTGCAAGCAGCTGATGCGGCTCATGAAAGTTCCGGTTTGCGGCCGGATCGCCGTACCGTCCGTCGCCCAGCACCGGACAGCCCAGCGCCGCCATTTGCAGACGGATCTGGTGCGTGCGCCCCGTATAGAGCCGGATATGCACCAGCGCAAGCCCGTCCTCCCGCGTTCCGATCACGCGGTAGCCCGTTCGCATTTCCCGGAATTCCTCACGCGGCACGGCGGAAATCTCCGCATTCTTCCCCGACAGCCGCCTGTGATACGCCGTCACGGTGTCCGCCTGCTTCGGCGGAATGCCCGCCGTGATGCAGAGATATTCCTTCTGCACCTCGCCGAGCCGGATCTTTTCGTTCATCGTGCGCAGTGCAGCGGCGGTTTTCGCGCCGATCACAAAGCCCTCCGTGTTCCGGTCGAGCCGGTTGCAGAGTGCCGGTGAAAAGCTCTGTTCCCGTGCCGCGTCGTAGGCGCCGGTCTGCATCAGATACTGCAAAAACCGCGCTGCCATCGTGTCGCGGGAGCCCTTGTCGTCCGCATGCACGGGCAGATCGACCGGCTTTTTCATCAGCACGATCTCCCTGTCCTCATAGACGATCTCCGGCATCGGCAATGCCTCCGCCGGTACGGGTTTTCTCGCGGAAACGGCGATATCATCCGGCAGAAAGACCGTGAGACAGTCGCCTGCCTGCAAAAAGGTCTCTGCCGGAATCCGCTTTCCGTTCAGCTTCACGTCCCGCTTCCGGAACGTCTTGTAGAGCAGCGACTGCGGCAGCTCTCTGCACGCTTTCAGCAGAAATTTATCTGCCCGCTGCCCCGCATCGTTCACGCCGATCGTAAATTCCTGCTTCTTCATCAAAGCATATCCGAACGCTGCACGAGCAGATGGTCGTAATCCTCAAACTCCGGATACCGCTCCCAGTTCCGCGAAAGATTGATCGGCTGCTCCGTGTCCTTCTGCGTCCCTACGACCAGATCGCAGTCCGAGACTGTCAGGATTCCGCGCGGGTTGTAACTGTGGATCACCTTCCGGATCACGCGTCCCTCCTCACAGGTGAAATACGTGATCTTTCTCAAAAACATTCTGTCCGCATCTGCCGGCTGATAATCATAATAGCACTCCGGCATCTGTTCGGCATCGTAAAACCGCACCGTAACGCCGTTCTTTGAAACCGTTACCGCATATCTGACGCGATTCTGCACGTAGAACACGACGGTATAGGGTTCGCCCTGCCGGTGCAGTGCCTCTGCACGCTCCGGTGTGATGACCTGCTGTGCCTTCCGTTTTGCATCCTGCCAAAGACAGCAATAGATCTGTTCCATCCGACATCATCCCTCACTTGTTCGCTTTATCTCTCCGACTCTCAGAGTCTGTCTCTCATCAATACTTTTTTGGGATATCTCTCAGATATCGTTTCTCACGATATCTTCATAGCTTTCACGGCGGATCACCGTTCTTGCCGCGCCGTCCTTCACCATGACCATCTCCGCACGCGGATTCCGGTTATAGTTGGACGCCATCGAGTAGTTGTATGCGCCGGTTGCCAGAACCGCAAGGATATCGTCCGGCTCTGCATGCTGCAGCGGCATTGCCTCGCCGATGAGGTCGCCGGATTCGCAGCACTTGCCGCCGATCGTCACGCTCTCGCTGCGCGGCTGGCCGGCACGGTTTGCGACGATCGCCTCATAGCGGGAGTGATAGAGCGCATAGCGGGGATTGTCGCACATGCCGCCGTCCACCAGCACATAAGTACGGATATTCGGGATCGTCTTTCTCGCCATGACCGTGTAGAGCGTCAGTCCTGCGCCGCCGACGATGGAGCGTCCCGGTTCAAAGAGCACAAAAGGCTCCGGATAGCTGCATTCTGCGCATGCCGCCTTGAGTGCGGTCAGGATCGCGCGGACAATTTCGCCGAAGGGCTTCGGATCGTCCTCCTCCGTGTAGCGGATGCCGGGGCCGCCGCCGAGATTCAGGTCTGTGAAGGTGATGCCGAGCTCCTTGCGTACATCATTCATGAAGTGCAGCATCACACGGGCTGCCTCCGCAAACGGATCGGTGTCGAGGATCTGCGAGCCGATATGGCAGTGCAGACCGGCAAGCGAAATATGCGCGTATGCCGATGCCGCCTTGACAGCCTCCATCGCCTCTCCCGTTTCAAGGGCAAAGCCGAACTTGCTGTCGATCTGTCCGGTGCGCACGAAATCATGGGTGTGCGCGTCGATGCCCGGCTTGATGCGCAGCAGCACGCGAACGGTCTTGCCCATCTCTGCCGCGATCTTTTCGATGCGCGCGAGCTCCGGCAGGTTGTCCGCAACAATGCGTCCCACGTTCTCCTTGATTGCAAAGCGCAGCTCATCGTTGCTCTTGCTGTTACCGTGCATCACGAGCTTTTCCGCCGGCATGCCCGCCTGCAGCGCGGTGTAGAGCTCGCCGCCGGAGATCACATCCGCGCCGAGTCCCTCAGAATCCACAATGCGGTAAAGCTCCTTGCAGGAGAGCGCCTTGCTCGCAAAGCAAATGAGACCTCTGCCGCCGTATTCCGCTTCAATCACATCGCGGTAGCCGCGGCAGTTTTCGCGGATCATGATTTCATCCATCACATAGAGCGGTGTGCCGTGTTCCTGCGCCAGCTTCACGCAGTCCGCACCGCCAAAGAAAAGGTGTCCGTCATTGACTGTAATATTCGGAGTAAGCATTTTTATCATCCTTTCAAAATTATGATTCCCAATACTGATATAAATTGCACTGCATCATGCCGTTGTAGAGCTTGCGGCGTTTTCGTGCTTTTCTGCCGAATTCCGCTTCAAATTCCGCATCGGGTGAGATCACGCTCACCGGCATATCCGCCGGGAACACTTTGCCCATCGTACGGTAAAGCGCTCTTGCGGATTCTACATCCAGCATACGTTCACCGTATGGCGGATTGCAGACGACCGACTGCCCCGCAACCGGCTCAAAATCCGCAATATCGCGCTGCTGCACGGTGATGCGGTCTGCCACGCCTGCTTTTTTGGCATTTTCCATCGTCAGCTTCACAGCCTCCGGATCGGAGTCAAAGCCGAACCCGTGGAACGCGGCATCCTTCTGAATCAGCGCCGTCGCCGCTTCCCGCGCCTGCATCCAGGTTTTGCGCGGGATCTGTTCCCAGCGCTCCGCGTCATAGCGGCGGTGCAGTCCCGGTGCAATGCGCATCGCACGGCGTGCCGCTTCGATCAGGAATGTACCGCTGCCGCAGAACGGATCACAGAGCTGTGTGTCGGCGCGGACATGCGAAAGATCGAGGATTCCTGCCGCGAGCGTTTCGCGGATCGGGGCTGCGTTTGCATTCTGCCGCCAGCCGCGTTTATAGAGCGGGATGCCCGTCGTATCAAGATACAGCGTGCAGGAATCGTTGCGGATCTGGAACTGGATCGTTTTTTTCGTGCCGGTCTCCGGCAGCGTGTTCACACGGTATGCCTGCATCAGACGTTTGACCGCCGCTTTTTTGACGATCGCCTGACAGGCGGGAACGCTGTGCAGCACAGAGTTGAGCGAGGAGCCCTTGACGATGACTGCATCGTCCTTTCCGATGAATTCCTCGAGCGGTGCCTGCATCACGCCTTCAAACAGCGGATCGAACGCCGTTTTTCCGCGCTGTGCCTTGACGGAAAATGTGCCGAGCTCAATCAGCACACGCTCCGCCGCCGTCAGCTGAATATTTGCGGCAGCCACAAGATCCCAGTCTCCGTCACAGGAGACACGCCCGTCCGCCGCAGTGATGTTCGGTGCACTCAGACGCACCAGTTCAAATTTCAGTACGCTTTCGAGTCCGAAATGACACGGACAGCAAATTCGCATACATACCCTCCATTCTTTGTGCGGAACCGGCAGCCGATTTCTGCCTGATTATTTCCAGTCTCCAATAATGCCCTTGATGCCTTCTTCTTCAAAGCGTTTCTTATAGTACGCCAGCTGCCCGCTGATCATATCGTCGATTGCCCGCATACCGAGCAGTTCGACCGGCGCCTTGTCGTCTGTGAGAATGCGGCCGCCGCCCTCATATCTTTGCAGATTATCGAGCACAGTCTGCATCATTGCGCCGAGCCGTGTTTCCGCAACGCTTTCCGCGCCCAGCAGATCTTCCGTGCGTGCCTCCAGACGGCGGATCATGTTCGGATCCTGGGAAGCGAACAGCTCTCTGTTCGTTGCACGCGCAACATCCACGGTATAGACATCGCTGAAAACGGATGCAATCGTATCCTGCAAATAGGCGTTGATGCCGTTTTCATCCTTTGAAGTCATGTTCATATTGACGATCATCACGCCGTTTTCGGTCAGATGACTGCGAACCATGCGGAAAAATTCCACGGAACTCATCTGAAACGGGATCGTGATATCCTGATAGGCATCCACCATGATCACGTCATATTTCTGATCGGTGCCGCCGAGAAACGCTCTGCCGTCGTAGGTCGTGACCGGGACGGACGGATCCAGTGCGAAATAATTCCGCGCAAGATCGGTGATCTTCTCATCGATCTCGACGCCCTCCGTCCGCATCTCCGGATAATATTTCCCGCACTGCGTCGCGTAGGTGCCGGTTCCCATGCCGAGAATCAGCAGGGAATCCCGCTTTTCCGCCATCAGCGGCGCCGCGAGCGCATAATCATAGTACATGCCCGTCAGAGAATCGGTCTTTTCGTAGACCGACTGCACGCCGAACAGCACGTTCGTCGAAAGAATCACCTGCTTGTCGTTTTCACGCACCTGCAGATAGTTGTAGATGGATTCATCCTCCAGCGTCAGGGTGCTGTCCCAGAACGCAAACCCGAAAGAGAGCCCTGCCACGGATGCCGCAATGAACAGCACTGTGCAGACGATCAGCCGGACTGTGCCGCGTTTCACCGAAAGGAAATAGATCGCCGCCAGCACGAGCATGATCCCCGAAAAGATCACAAAGGTCGCCGCCGTACCGACTGCCGGAATCGAAAGAAACGTCGGAACGAATGTGCCGATGATGCTGCCGATCGTGTTCGCTGCGCCCAGTGTGCCGACGGTCTTGCCGCTGTCGTCGAGACTGCTCACGCTGTATTTCACCAGCGAGGGCGTGACCGTGCCGAGCAGGAACAGCGGGTACACGAACACCAGCATACAGGAAAGAAACGCTGCCCAGATGAGGAAATTTGTGTTGACCGTGACCACCAGCAGACCGGAGATCAGCAAAATCGCCAGCTTGCCGAGGAACGGGATCGCCGCGATCCACACCGCCGAAACGAGCAGCCGCTTATAGAGCGTATCGGGATCGGGGTGCTTGTCCGCGGAACGTCCGCCGTAGACGTTGCCGAGCGCCATTGCGATCATGATCGTACCGATGATGATCGTCCAGACGATCTGCGAGGAGCTGAAATACGGCGCCAGCAGACGGCTCGCACCGAGCTCCACTGCCATCACGCTCATGCCCGCGAAAAATTCAGTTAAATATAAATACCATTTATTTGCCAAGAGGCGGCTATTCGTCACAGCCGCCCCTTTGCGTTGTTCTTGCGTATTGCTCATTCGCCGCCACCTTTGGCTTCGCCCTTCTTATAAGGCTGCAAACCGAGTTCGGTCTTGTGGTTCTGGCAGACAGGCGCATTGGTCGATTTCCACCAGCCCTGCACGCCCTTGCCGCAGGAGCTCGATGCAATCTTTCCGGTTGTCGGGCAGACATAGCCCGTAACAACGCTCTTGCACTCCGGGAAGTCCTTGCCGGACCAGTGCTTGACGATCCAGTCGCCGATGATGTTCTTCCAGACTGCCGGCGATGCGATCACACCGTGCTGCGTAATCTTACGGTTCTCCGGATAGCCGATCCATGTTCCGCTGACGAAATCCGGTGTCAGACCGACAAAGAACAAGTCTGTCCAGTTCGTTGTCGTACCGGTCTTGCCGGCGAGCGGGATCTGCTTCTTATTCGTGTAGAGCTTTGCCTTTTTACCGGTACCCTGCTGGCCGTTGATGACGTTCTGCAGGAGCTTGTTCATGACGTAGGATGTCTCTGAATCAATCACCTGCGTGTAATCGTCGCCGCCGGCATAGACGATGCCGCCGTCCACGGTCTCAACGCGGGAGATGATGTGTGCATTGCTGAAAAAGCCGCCGTTGCCGTAGACCATATAGGCATTGACCAGGTCTTCCACGGTAACACCTCTGTTCATACCGCCCACGCAGATCGGAGACCATTTTCTGTCCTCCGGGTCATCCATGTCAAGGCCGAGCGTTTCCGTTGAGAATTCAAAGACATTGTCGATGCCGTATGTCTTTGCGATCAGTGCCGGAATGGTGTTCTTGGAGACCTCCAGCGCCTTGTAGATATGCACCTTGCTGTTGGAATAACTCATCGCGCCGGATTCTGAATAGTTCGTCGGCCACTTATTGCCGTCAACGATGAGCGGCGGCGCGTCCAGCACCTTCGTACCCCACGAAATGAGGTCGTTCTTGAGTGCAAAACCGTAAGTCGAAACCGGCTTGATCGCGGAACCGGGCTGGTTCTTATCCACTGCTGCAAAGTTTGTACCGAGGGAACCCTGCTTCTCGCCGACCATACCGACAGTGCATAGGATATTGCCGTTGTAGTCGATGGCAGTGAAGGCGGACTGGAGTTTCAGCGCTTCTTCATCCGACTTGACGCCGTCGCCGTCCTTGTCGCGCTTGATGGTTGTCGCAGCCTCGGAGCTCATGCCCCTGAGCAGATTGTTCATCGAAAGATACTTCTGCTCCACATATGCCTGCATCTCGCGGTCAACGGTCAGATAGATCTGATAGCCGCCGCTGTTGATGCGCTCTCTTGCGATCTGCTTGGAGACGCCGTTTTTCTTGACGAAATAATCCGTCAATTCATTGATTGCCTTATCCACCGTCCACGAAGTCGACTGCTTGGTGAGGTCTGTGTTCTTCTCCTCTTTTTTCTCCTGTTCTTCCGGGTGCAGACGGTTATATTCATCCGTTCCCTTGAAGATCAGGTGTTCATTGAGGGCGTGCTGGTAATCGTCAAAGGTGAGTGCGCCGTTCTCATACATCTTGGAAAGAATATATTCTCTGCGGGCACGGTTCGCTTCCATGCCGCTGTTGATAAACTCATCTGTATAGTACCATGTGTCTGTCACTGCGTTCTTCGCTTTTTTATATTCGCCGGCGAACGGATTATTGACCTCAGGGCTCTGCGGAATTGCCGCGAGGCACGCTGCCTCTGCGACGGTCAGTTCTCCGACATGCTTGCCGAAATACTTGTCCGCCGCCAGCTCCACGCCGTTTGCGGAACCGCCGAAGCCGATGAAATTGATATAGTTTTCAAGGATCTCATCCTTGGAATAGGTCTTTTCCAGCTGCATTGCACGGTAGATCTCGCGGAGCTTACGCTGCGGGGAAAGATCCTTGTCGCCCGTGAGGTTCTTGACCAGCTGCTGCGTGATCGTGGAACCGCCCTGGTCGGTGTTCCAGAACTGCAGGATCAGGTTTGCAAAGGAAGCCGCGGTACGCTTGTAGTCCACGCCCTCGTGCTGATAGAAACGCTCGTCCTCGGCGTATACGAACGCGTCACGCACGTACTGCGGAACGACGTCAAGATCAACCGGGATACGCTGGATCTCGTTCTGCACGCTGTACACGTTGACGGGCTCGCCGTCCTTGTCTATCTCATAGATATTGGTACGGTAGCTCATCGTCAGCTCCTGGATACTGACGGACTGCGTTTCCTCCATGTAATTCATCACGTAGGCAGTCGCCGCAATGCCGCAGATGGTGCCGGTGAGCAGGAAGAGCAGGAAAAACGACAGGAACGTAACCAGTATGACCTGACCGACCGAGCTGAAAAACCGCAGGATCAGAGGCCGTTTTTTCCGCTTTTTGCGTTTCTTCTTGCTATCTGCTGTATTTTTTGTTTGAGAACGCTCCTCAGACATAAATCTTTATCCCCTTTCGGAAGTATCTTGCGTATGAGATTTTTGCCGCATAGATATACAAGATATATTATAGCACAAAAACCGCTGCTTGTTAACCCTTTTTTGAAAAATATACGTCTTTTGTGTTTCTTCGCGGAATATCGCAGAAGATTTTTGTGCATACTACCGATGCAGTCTCATTCTCAATTTCAGCCATTGTTCAGAAAGGAGCGTTTCATATGGAAACCGCAAGATGGATGTGGACGGGCGTATCCGTCGGAACAGCCGTGATCACAGGGGTAATCGCCTATTCCGTCTCGGCAAAGCCGCAGCAGATCACACTGCCGGAAATCGCACTGCCCCGTGCCGAAGCCGCCGAAACAGCACCGTCTCCCGCCATGCAGACCGTCCCGTCCCCGGAAGAACCGCCGCAGGCACCGGATCCCGCCTATCTTCTCCGGCTCGACGAAAACACGCTGTCTGTCTATCAGGACGGCGTGCATACACCGCTGGAGACCTACGAGCTTCCCGCCGGTGCACTGCCGGATTATGACCGGATCCTGCTGGAATACGGAATCCGCGTGCAGACCGAAAATGAACTGTACCGCCTGCTGGAGGATTATCTCTCATGAGCGCATGGCAGACCGCGTGTGCGTCGCTCCGCGGAAAGCACGGCGACGTCCTGCTGATCGGCGGCACGCGGACGCTTCTCTCATGGCTCTGCCTGATCTTCTGTGTCTGGGCAGAACTCCGTCTGCACGGATTGCTGAAGCTGCCGGTCATATCAGGCTGGCTCTCAGCCGAAGATCTGTTTCTGATCTCAGTGCTTGCAGCAGCCGCCCTGATCCAGCTCCCCCTCCGCATCCAGACCGACCGGCAGATCGGACGGCTCACTGCATCACTCGACGGCTGCGATCTCGGCTTTCTGCGGCTGAGCAGCAATGTCTGGCTCTGGGCGCGGGCAGTTCCGGTACGGCTGCTCGCCGGACTGCTCGGTCTGCTTGCATGGCTTCCGTCGTTTCTCCTGCTGACCGCAGCAAAATCCCTCTGGCAGACCGTCCCGCCGGACACAGAAAGCATCCTGCCGCTTCTCGGCGTCCTGCATCTGCTGCTGTTTGCCGCTGCCGCACTTTTTCTCCCTCTGCGCATGTATGCCGTTTCCGCCGCACTTCCGCTGAGCTTTCTCAAATCTCCGCATCGGTCGGCGTTTTTCGTCCTGCATGACGCATTCCGCCGCACAAAGCACTGCACATTCCGTATCATTGCGGGACGGCTGCTCTGTTTTCCGCTGATTTTGCTGCCGCCGTTCGGCGTGATCGTGCTCCCGCGCCTGCTCGCCGCCGAAATGACACTTTCCGCCGAAAACAGCGCATGACCGCAGCGGCACACCGGGCAGAATGGTGTATAATTTGCATAAATATGCGCCGCCGCGCTTGCAATTCTCCCCGTTTCCGCGTATAATAGACGAGTATGCTAATACTATGATTGAAGAAAGCGGGTGATAGATTGACTGTTTCACGGCTCCGCACACCGGATGCCCTGCAATATCCGGTCATGCTCCTGGCATGGCTCGGGCGCTGCGGCGAGACCGCACTCGGCAGGATTCCGCCGTTTCTGCGGTTTCTCCGGAAAAAGCTGGGCGGCTTTGCGCACGATCTGCTGCACGGCATATTCCGCATCCTGCGCTTTTTCGGACGCATTCTGCTCGCGCCCGTCCGTCTGCGCAATGATGCATCCGAACAGATTCTCCGGTACTGGCAGGCGGCAAAAGGGAAATCCGCAAAAGAAAAAACAATTGCCGTGCTGAAAATCGCAGGCGTAACGCTGTTCAGTGAGCACGGCATTCTCGTTTCTGTATACGCCATCGCTGTCCCGGTGATCTTCTGCATCTTCCTGTTCGCCGTTGTCAGCTACGGCACCGGCATTACTTACGGCGTGGCGGTCACATTCAACGGCAGAATGCTCGGCATCATCTCGCAGGAATCCGACTACACCGACGCGGAGAAGATCGTCCGCCGACGCCTCTCCTACGCCGAAACGCCCGTGGAAATACAGTTTTACCGCAGCTTTGCAGTCACGGAACTGACCGGTGATACCGAACTGCTCACCGCCGGCACGCTCGCGGATCTGATGCTTGAGAGTACACATGTCTCCATCTGCAAGGGATACGGCGTCTATGTCAACGATGAATTCTACGGCGCAGTCGAGGACTTTCACCCGATCGCGAATGCTCTCCAGATACAGCTGAGCAATGTGACGAACCAGTTTCTCGGCGATCTGGATGAGATCTATTATGCGGACACCGTGAAATACGAACAGGGATCCTATCTCGGAGACAGTTTCGTAGAGGTGGATTCGCTCATAGCAAAATTCACCTCCGCCGTATATGATACCAAGAATTATTATGCCGGCACCTTTGAAACGCCTGAGAGCGTCGCACAGCGATTCAGCATCACCAAAGACGAAGTACAGCTGCTGAACCCGGAGCTCGGCGCGATCATCCCGCAGGGAACGCCCGTCACCGTTCCCGTGATGACCAGATTTTTGCCGATCATCTTCAAGCGCACGTTCACAACGCTTTCGCTCATCAATTACGACACCGTTGAAATTGAAACGAACGAGCTGCCCCTCGGCAAGCAGAAGCTGCTGCAGGCGGGCGAAAAGGGCGAACGGCGCAACACCGTACAAGCGACTTATTCCGACGGCAGTGAAATGACTCGCTCGCTGCTCTATTCCTCGATTCTTTCGGAACCGGTTCCGGAACAGATCGGCGTCGGTACCTACACTGCCAAGCCTGCCAGCAGCGCCACCGTTCTGACCGGTTCGGGACGGTTCTCGTGGCCGCTGGACGGCGGACGCATCAGTGATCACTTTGGCGGCGAACGGCAGCACCGCGGCATCGACCTTGCGGCGCCCCTCGGCACGAATATTTTTGCAGCAGATGACGGCGTCGTGCGCGTTGCGAGCGTCGGCAGCAGTTACGGCTATTATCTCATCATCGACCATCAGGACGGCACGGAAACGCTCTATGCACATTGCAGCCTGCTCCTCGCAACGCCCGGACAGGAGGTAAAGCGCGGACAGATTATCGCACTGGTCGGCTCAACCGGTCATTCCACCGGCCCGCATCTGCATTTTGAGGTGCGCGTCAACGGTCTGAACTGCGATCCGGCACTGTTTCTCCGCGTCAACGCAGACTGAAACAGCGCGTTCATATGGATGAATACCGGCTTCAGACAGCGGGAGATGCAAAGCAATCGCATCTCCCGCTTGTTATGCAGCATTGTATCCTTTGTTATTATATATAGTTTGTTCACAAGATTTTGTGCAATGTGCCGATTTGCAGAAAAAGGGTTGACAAACCGCATTGCTTGTGGTATAATAAACAAGCTGGTCACGGGAAGACCAACCAAGCGGTTGATTTGCTGGTGTAGCTCAGTTGGTAGAGCAGCTGATTTGTAATCAGCAGGTCGGGGGTTCAAGTCCGTCCACCAGCTTACAATAGATGGGAGAGTTCCCGAGTGGCCAAAGGGGGCAGACTGTAAATCTGTTGCGTCTCGCTTCGGTGGTTCGAATCCACCCTCTCCCACCAAAAGCGTTCCTGTTTTTACAGGGACGCTTTTTTCTGTCTCTCAGCATTCTGCATCTTCAAAAAGCCGCGTGCACCGTTTCTCCGGTACACGCGGCTTCTGTTATTGTTCTTCTGCCTCTTTTTCCTTCTGCTCCGCGAGCTTCGCAGCCTTTATGCCGCCTGCACGCCGCAGCATCATGACATGCGTGACCAGCGTGGTCAGTCCGCCGACGATCAGCACCAGGTAGAAGCTCAGACCGCGGGTGATCAGCAGCGCCGGCTTGACGAGCCCCTGCGTGAAGATCTCCGTGAATACGAGCACGAAACACCATTCCGTCACACCCGCCGCGCCCGGCAGCGGAAGCATCTCCACAGCCACGCTGATAAGCGTCTGGATCGTGATGATCTCCCAGAAGCCCGCACTGCTCAGCCCGAAGGAATGATATACCGTCCAGGTGATGACCATGAGCAGCAGGCGCTCCATCGTTGTGATGCAGAAAAGCACGAAAATGGATTTCGGATTCTCCTTGATGTACGCCGCGCCTGCAGTGTAATTGTCGCAGATGCGGTTCAGCTTGCCGCGGTACCGCTCTGCCTTCTGATCGCGCATCAGCTTCTTCGCAGAGAGTCTGTTGACCAGCTTGATGCCCGCATCACGCACCGCAACAGGCTTCCGCAGCAGCAGGATCAGTCCGGCAATCAGACCGCCGCTCAGGATGAAGCCGAGTACCAGCAGCCCTTTGATCTCCGAAGTGTAGGTCTGCACCACATCCTGCTCAAACAGCAGAAACAAAGCGCCCATCGCCAGCAGCGATACCTTGTAGGAAATGGTGATCAGCAGCATGATCACGGCGGAATGCCCGATCTTAATGCCGTCCTTTTTCATGTAATACATCTGCGCCGGCTGGCCGCCTGTTGAGGAAGGCGTGATATAGCTGAAAAAGAACCCGATAAAGGTGTATTTGAGACAGGCGGGCGTACTGATTTTCAGCTTCATCACATGCAGCATGTACTGGATAGCGAATCCTTCACAGGATACAAACAACAGCGCAGAGAGCGCACCGAGCGCTACCCAGCCCGGTGACGCACTGCGGATGATCTCCATGATCTCTGAAAATTCCGTATCGGCAAACATCAGCCGGTAGGTCAGAAAAAAGATAACCGCAAGCAGTGCGATGTTGATCAGATAGTTTCGTGCCGATTTCATTCAACGTCACAGCTCCAATGGATTCGTTCAGGGGGATACTCTTATTATTATACATGATAATGCAAATATTGTCAATACGCACAGTCTTAATTTTTATTAAGGATCTGCTTTTTTCGCGAAACAGCGTGTACGGACATGCTTTGATACTTCCGCTATCAGCAGGATACGCAAAAAAACACCCATTCCTTGCTATTACAAGCAATATTTGACAATAACGTGGAGACTGCTTGACAAAACGGTGAAAATATGCTATACTGGATTTGTCTAATCAAATTGGTATAAAAACAAGGCCATTGATATAGACAACATATACAAATATAATATAAAAAGAAAAAGAGAGTTAATGGGTGGGATAAATTCAAGGAAACGGGGTAAAGGATAATGAAGCAAAGAGTCTATGAAATGCTGATGATGCTGAATCAGGCTCCGCTCGTCCGCTATATCAGCGGGCTTCCTCCGAAAGAGCAGGATCATCTCATCAAGCAGCTGGAGTCACTGGATCTCTCTGTTCTTGAGGCGAATGAACAGGAGACCAAACGCGGAAAGATCGATCCGCTTCAGCCGGTTACGCTGGCGGAGATCGAACCGAAGCGAAGTGAGTACCGCAAACTCGGACTGAAGGCAATCCGTGAAGGCAAGGTCGGCGCCGTTCTACTTGCAGGCGGTCAGGGTAGCCGTCTTGGCTTCGACAAACCCAAGGGGATGTTCAACATCGGCGAAGAGCGCGAGTTGTACATCTTTGAATGTCTCATCAACAATCTTCTGGAGGTCACGCGTGAAGCGGACGCACCTGTCCCGCTTTTTGTCATGACAAGTGTCCAGAACCAGATCGAAACGCAGAACTTCTTCCGCGACCATCATTTCTTCGGCTACAGCGAGGAAAACACATGGTTTTTCGCACAGGAGGAGCTCCCGACGATCGACCAGAACGGCAAGCTGATGCTCTCCGATCCGCTCAAGATCAGCACCGCGCCGAACGGCAACGGCGGCTGGTATGCTTCGATGGAGCGCAGCGGCATGCTCAAGGTCATCCGCGATTCCCAGATCGAATGGCTCAATGTGTTCGCTGTGGATAATGTCCTGCAGCGCATCGCAGATCCGTGCTTCATCGGCGCAGTGATCGCATCCGGCATGGATTCAGGCTCCAAAGTCGTCAAAAAAGCAAACCCGGAAGAAAAGGTGGGTATGATGTGTCTGGAAGACGGATCTCCCTCCATCGTGGAGTATTACGAGCTGCCGGAAGAGCTCCAGAATCTCCGCAATCCGGACGGAACGCTCACCTTCAATTACGGTGTCATTCTGAATTATCTCTTCCGCGTTGAGTGCCTGAACCGCACACTCCGCGTCAAGCTTCCGCTGCATAAAGCATTCAAGCGCATCAAGTATTTCAACAAAAAGCAGGGCTATGTCAATCCGGACGATCCCAATGCTTACAAGTTTGAAACGCTCGCGCTCGATATGGTGCGCCTGCAGAAGAGCTGCCTTGCCTACGAAGTGGACAGAAACAAGGAATTTGCACCGGTCAAGAACAAATCCGGCGCGGATTCTGCCGACACAGCAAGAACGATGCTGAAAGCAAACGGCGTAAAGCTCTGATATCGTACAAAAGACCGGAATGTGCTCTCATTCCGGTCTTTTTGTTTTATGATATTGCAGAATGATCCCCCTCTCCGCACGGAAAGGGGGATCCTGTTATACCTGAGAATGGGTATCCAGCCACGAAAGCACATCGTCCACGGTTGTGAAGCAGAGCGACGTACAGGTGTCCGCACAGCCGTAATAGATCGCGATGCGTCCGGTATCCGCATCGGTCAGCGCCGCACACGGGAATGTGACGTTCGGCACATCACCCACACACTCATAGCCGCGCTGCGGGCTGATGAGGTATTCCCTGCCGCGCTTGAGCACCTTCCAGGGCTCATCCTTATCGAGCAGCGCCGCCGAGAAGCTGTACACAAAGCCGTTGCAGGAGGTCAGAACACCGTGATAGAACAGCAGCCAGCCGCGATCGGTCTCGATCGGGATAGGGCCGGCGCCGATCTTTGTGGATTCCCACGGCATCGAAGGCGCCATCACATGACGGTGCTTGCCCCAATAGGTCATATCGGGAGACTGCGAAATGTAAATATCCCCGAACGGCGTATGGCCGCTGTCCGAAGGACGGCTCAGCATCATATAATTGCCGCCGATCCTGCGCGGGAACAGCACGCCGTTGCGGTTGAACGGCAGAAATGCATTTTCCAGCTGTGTGAACGTCTTGAAATCAAAGGTGTAGGCAACGCCGATGGTCGGCTTCCAGCCGTAGGCATTGCACCATGTCACGTAAAATCTGTCCTCGATCCACACAACACGCGGATCGTAGCCGTACTGAAAATCCTGAATGGAGTCGTCGGATTTTTCAAAGTGAATGCGCTCCTCACTGATCTCCCAGTGCAGACCGTCCTTTGAAAATCCCGCATGAAGCTCCATGTTCCGTGCCTTGTCGTCCACGCGGAATACCCCCGCAAATCCGCCCTCAAAGGGGACGACCGCACTGTTGAAGATGGAATTGGAAACCTCCAGATGATCACGCCGGATGACCGGATTTGCCTCGTACCGCCAGACGATGTCCTTGCAGCCCTGCGGCTTATCCTGCCACGGCATATTCGGAATTGAACCCCCGCCAATAACCTTACCCATATGAATCCGCCTTTCCGTCCCGCTTGATGTTTGTAATATATTGCGGCATAGCCCCTCTCCAGCCTGCTGATATTGCGGGCTTGTATGGTTACATTATACCACATATCAAGCGGAAGTTCAATAGATTGTTGATAAATCGCCGGAAAAGCTTTTCTTATTTACGATAATTCACAGTTGGCAACTTTCAACAAATCATTGCTTAATGAAGGCAGAAAGCATCCGTTTCGGCGTCGATCAGCATCCGCGCACGGTTATAGGCACTGATGCGCGAGCCGCTCGCATCCACATCCACGCTCACGATCATGCCGCCCGCCGCCCGTGCAACCGAAGAATAGATCCCGCGTCCTGCAATGTGGTTCGCCATGCATCCGAACGGCTGCACCGCAAGCACCTTGCGTTCCGCGCAATGCCGGATATAGCCCACGCATTCCGCGCCGATCAGCCAGCCGTCGCCGACAACATCCTGAAAACTCACAATCCCCGCAGCCTCCCGTTTCAGATCGGGCAGCGCCGGCAGCGTGAAGAAGCCCGCCTGATGCAGTTCGTCCAGCATCCGCCGCTGAATGCCTTCGATCAGATGCCCCGCCGCACGGTAAGCCTGCCGCATGACCGCCGAGACCTTTTGCAGGTGCGCATCTATAAAATAGAGCACATACCACGAAAGCCCGTTCGTATAGCTTTCGCAGCCGTTCTGCTCCAGATACCGCACCATGTCCCAGTTGCCGAGCGCACAGTATTTCGTGAACAGATCGCCGACCATGCCGATCCGCTGGCGGTGCTCGCTGCGGCGCGGGATCGCGGCAAATTCCTGCGTGATGGCGCGGAAATACCGGTACATCGCCGAAAATGTCAGATTCCGGAAACGCCGGAGATCTGCACCGAGGATGCCGTACCATTTTTTCCGGAGTGCGTCGGTCTCTCCCGCATGCATCTCATACGGTCGGATCTGCTGTGTGAGGATCAGCAGAATATCGCCGTAAAACATCGCAAACAGCGCCCGCCACGCCATTTTCGGTGTAACGGAGATCTTGTGGCGGTCGTCGATGTGCTTGAGATTCATCGTCATGGTTTTCACTTCGTCGTAGCCCGCCGCCGCGACCGCCTTCCGCAGCAGCACCGTGTAGCTGGATCCGCGGCAGAGATCACCGACGGAGGGCATCAGCAGTTTGGTATGCGGCAGATCGAACCGTCCGCTGCCAAGTGCCGCAAGCATCTGCCCGACATTCAGGATGCAGGGATAGCACATGTCGTTGTGGACATAGCGCAGGCCGAGCTCCGTCACGCCGCGGCGGTTATTCAGCACGACAGGGTGATAACGGCGGGAAAGAAAGGCATATTTCAGCAGCGGAAAATGCACGTCCAGCATTGCCGGAATCAAAAGAATCTCCTGTTTCACGGTTCATCCCTCCGATACGATAAACATTTTCTTCATTATAGCATATCCGTTTCCGTTTTGCAAGCAGACAGACAAAACCGGCGCAGACCGTTTCCGATCTGCGCCGATTCCCCTCTTTTCATACCCTCATAAACCGTAAATGCTTTGCCTGCGGACGGTTACTTGTCAGACACTGCAATCACGCCGTCCAGCATGGTGTACTGATAATAATCGAACTCACAGTATTCATCCTCGTCCGTTTTGATCGTCTCGATCGTATCGAACATGATCGATTTGGGATCTGCGGAAAGAACGAACGTATCCCCATCCTTTGCGTCCTCCGGAATCTTGTAGCTGAGCTTCAGAACCACAATGCCGTTCTTGAAATCATACTCTGTGCCCTCATTGCTGATCCACGCAAAGGCTGCGCGTCCCTCATTGACTGCGGCAGCCCAACTGCCCTTTCCGGTAAAGCTCGCACGCGGAAGAAGATTGTTGATATATCCCGACTCCGGATCATAAACTCTCGTCTTTTCAAGGCCAAGGTCAGACTCAAGCGCTGTCAGGATGAGCGCACCCGTCGTATCCTGTGCAAAGGTCATGCCGTTGATCTTGTCTGCACCTGCGACGTAAACCGGCACTGTGACCTCTTCACCCGGCTTGCCCTCTGCGCAGCCGACCTCAACATACATTCCGCGCTTTTCAAACGCATACTGATCCGTCTTTGCCTCATTGGGATCACGGACATAATAGCCCGGATCGTAGTCAGAACCGTCGTGATAGGTGAGCTTGCGGATGTCCGACCAAAGCGGCTGATCGCCGACCAGCGACTGGCAGAAGTAACGCAGGATCGCGAGCGCGTCCATTGTTTCGATCGTGCCGTTCATGTCGATGTCCGCAGGATTGTTCTCCGCATTGGATTTGTTATCCACGAGACCGATTCTGCCCGCAACAGCAATATCCAGCGCCTTCTTTGCGTCCACCATCGTGATCTTGCAGTCACCGTTCAGATCGCCCATCAGCCTCACGGCCTGCTTTTCTGCAGCGTTTGCGGGAAGCAGTGCCGCACCGCCCGAAAGCATCATTGCCGCGCAGACTGCGCTGACCGTACGCTTTATAAGCTGTTTTTTCATTGTCCTTTCCTCCTTAATAGTCATTTTTTCACGACGATCGCGCCGTCAAGCGTCGTGTACTGATAAGGATTGAACATGCTGTCGCCGGTATTGGTTCCGAACATCGTCTTCGCAGGATTCACGCTGACCACGAACACTTCGCCGTCCTTCGCATCCTCCGGGATCTTGTAGCTGTAATTCGCGATAACCATGCCCTCTGTCAGAGTCATGTCTTCCCCGCGCGGGGCAGTCCAGACAAAGGCACCGCTGTACGTATTTGCCACGCCGAGAGGATCTGTTGATGTATCCGTATCGACGAGTTCCTTCGTTTGCGGATTGCCGTTCTCATCCAGATAGCAGAAGATTGCGATACCAAGATCCGAAGTAATGTTGGTCGGCGTGAGACGCGCCGGTGCGCTCTGGAAATACTGGAATCCGACAAGCGTTTCGATGCCTGCAAGATAGACCGGCACTGTCACCTCTTCGCCCGGCTTGCCTTCTGCACAGCCGATCTCCAGGTACATGCCGCGCTTTTCAAACGGAAGCTGTTCATATTCGACCGTTTCGTCAACAAGAATCGGCGAAAACTCGGTACCGTCATGATAGGTAAGCTTCCGGATATCCGACCAAAGCGGCTGATCGCCGACCAGCGTCTGGCAGAAGTAACGCAGGATCGCAAGTGCGTCCATTGTTTCGATCGTGCCGTTCATGTCGATGTCTGCGGGATTGTTCTCGGCATTGACTTTGTTATCCACAAGACCGATCCTGCCCGCAACAGCAATATCCAGCGTCTTCTTTGCATCCTCCATCGTGACCTTGCAGTCGCCGTTGAGGTCACCCATCAGTTTCACGGCACCCTGTTCAGCCGCGCTTGCAGGGAGCAGAGCCGCGCCGCCCGAAATCATCATTGCCGCGCAAACTGCGCTGATCGTACGCTTGATAAACTGTTTTTTCATTTGTCATTTCCTCCTTTTTTCATTCCTTCACTGCGATGACGCCGTCAAGAAGGGTATACTGATAGCTATGGAATTCGTAATTGCCGTCACAGGTACCGAACAGTGTGTTCATGGTATCCAGACTGAGCACAAAGATTTCGCCGTCCTTTGCATCCTCCGGAATCTTGTAGGTGTAGTTGGCAAGGACCATGCCCTCTGTCAGGCTGAGATTATCGCAGCCCGGTGCAACCCAGACAAACGCACCGGTTGACAGATTGGCAGCGCCGACATACTCCGCATTCTCATCCACGACCGTTATCCGCTGATTGCCTTGCTCGTCGAAATCGAAAATCTGGCTGATGCCCAGATCGGAGGTGACTTTCGTCAGCTTGAGACGTGCAGATGACCACTGGTAATACTGAAATCCGGCAATGCTTTCGATGCCCGCAAGATAGACCGGCACAGTGACTTCTTCGCCCGGTTTTCCTTCTGCACAGCCGATCTCCAGATACATGCCGCGCTTTTCAAACGGAAGATGAACATACTCGCCCGCCTCATTCAGTGTCGGTCTGCATTCTGTACCGTCAACATAGGTCATCTTGCGCACATCCGACCAAAGCGGCTGCTCACCGACAAGTGACTGGCAGAAGTAACGCAGGATCGCAAGCGCGTCCATTGTTTCGATCATGCCGTTCATGTCGATGTCTGCGGGGTTGTTCTCCTCGTTTGCGTTTCTGTCCACCAGACCGATCCGTCCCGCGACTGCGATATCCAGAGTCTTTTTCGCGTCTTCCATCGTGATCTTGCAGTCACCGTTCAGATCGCCCATGATGCGAACGCGCTGTACTTCGTCTGCATGTACGGGAAGCAGTACCGCACCGCATGAAAGCACTGTCGCTGCACAAACTGCGCTTGTGATTCTTTTGATCAACTGTTTCATCTCAATATACCCTCTTTATTTGTTATTTGACAGCAACCACGCCGTCCAGGACTGTGTAAGAATATTCGCCGATCGAATTATCCGGCGTGTCCACGACGAACATGGACTTCTCATTGCCGTCCGTCGTCAGAATGAAAAGATCGCCCTCCTTTGCATTCTCAGGGATCGTGTAGTAGTAGGTCGCGATGACCATACCCTCCTTGACGTCCAGATTGTGTGCATATGCAGCCGCCCAGACCATTCCGCCGTTCTCCACATTTGCAACGCCGCTGTACTCCTGGAATTCCGGTGCTTCATCGTCTCTGCCCGTGCCAAAGACCGATCTGATATCAGTCCGCTTCAAAGCTTCCGGTGCGGACTGAAAATACTGGAATCCGGTGATGCCTGCGACACCTGCAATGTAGACCTGCACCGAAACGGTTTCGCCCGGCTTGCCCTCTGCGCATCCGATCTCCAGATACATGCTGCGTTTCTCAAACGGAAGATCTGTATCCTTCTCGCCGAAAAGGTTGAACTCCGGATCGAAATCGCTGCCCTCGTGATAGGAGACCTTGCGGATATCCGCCCAAAGCGGCTGTTCGCCGACCAGCGTCTTGCAGTAATACTGCAAGATGGAAAGCGCGTCCTGTGAAGTGATCTGACCGTTCATATCGATGTCTGCGGAATTGTTCTCCTTGTTGGCGGTTTTGTCCACAAGTCCGATCCTGCCCGCGACCGCGATGTCCAGCGCTGCCTTGGCGTCCTTCATGTCCACCTTGCAGTCTCCGTTCATGTCGCCCATGATCCGTGCCTTCTGTGTTTCAGCCGCCTGTACAGGAAGCGTCGCCGCGCCGCCTGCCAGCATCATGCCTGCACAAACTGCACTGATCATTCTTTTGATAAGCTGTGTTTTCATTTTTGCCCTCCCGTTCCATTCATTTTTTGATGGATAAATACATTGTGGTTTTGCAGCCCCCTCAGCACACATTGTTTTATGTGCTTCTATCATTAGAGTCACCAAAGAGGAGGCCCGCGTTACAGGATTTTTCCAGTTTGTATGATTGCACAAAGATAAAGCTAAAGATTTGTGCGATGTGCGCAGATTTTTGCCGCAAAAAGGAATACGGATCCCCGAAAACCGGAGATCCGTATGTAACGATCCAAAAATAGAATGATGCCCGCGGGTGATACCCTGCCTCAGCCGTTGTTCTGATCAGCGATCAGGGTGTCTGCACCGTACTGCTTGCGCAGCTTCGGCTTCTCGATTTTGCCGGTAGGATTGCGCGGCACATCCGCAAAAATGATCTTGCGCGGGCGCTTGTAACGCGGAAGCGTCTCGCAGAACTTGTTCATCTCGTCCTCCGTGCAGGTCTCGCCCTCCTTGATGGA
>JAFZPL010000044.1 GCA_017550355.1 Oscillospiraceae bacterium
CGTTTCGGCAACCACTTCTCAGTCTGCATCCGCAACGACTGCTTCCGAGACTGTTTCGGCAACCACTTCTCAGTCTGCATCCGCAACGACTGCATCTGAGACTGTTTCGGCAACCACTTCTCAGTCTGCATCCGCAACGACTGCATCTGAGACTGTTTCGGCAACCACATCTCAGTCTGCATCCGCAACGACTGCATCTGAGACCGTTTCTGCAACCACATCTCAGTCTGCATCCGCAACGACCGCATCTGAGACTGTTTCTGCAAGCACTTCCCAGTCTGCATCCGCAACGACTGCTTCTGAGTCCACTGCGGCAAGCACTGAGACCTCCGCGAGCGGTTCTTCCGCTGAGGCAGGCAACCTCTGGAAGGACAGCTATAAGATCACGATGGAGGGTGTTTCCCACTACTTCATTCTCGGCGATGTCCAGGCAAAGCCGGGCGAGAGCGTTTCCGTTCCGGTTTATGTCTACGGCGATACCGGTACGGCAGGCATCAACCTCAAGTTCACCTATGACAAGAAGCTGAAGCTCGAAAAGTTCAAGTTCTCCGGCGCTGACGAGAGAGCATATGTCCTCACGAACCAGACCGGCGCAGAGCTCTATCCGGCTTCCTTCACCGGTATCTCCAGCAACGGCGGCAACCTGATCGCTGCAGACGGCAAGGTCGTTGTCAACCTGGTCTTCACTGTTCCGGCAGATGCAGCGGACGGCACTGTCTACGAGATCGGCATCGATAAATCCGCTGTAGATGTCAGCGATACCGACGGCAACACCCTCGATGTCACGACCTTCGACGGTACTGTGACTGTCAATACAGACGGCAAGGTCGCACTGAACAGAACCAAGGTCACGTTCTCCAATACCGGCGCAACTGCAAACCTCACGCTCTTCAATGCAAAGGGCGACGTCAAGTGGAGCTCCGCAGACGAGAGCATCGCAACTGTCGACGCAAACGGCTTCGTTGTTGCAACCGGCAAGGGCAATACAGTTGTCACTGCTGAGAACAACGGTGTGAAGTACACCGCAGACATCATCATCGGCCTGTTCGGTGACGCAAACCTCAACGGCGTTGTTTCCAGTGAAGACGCAAAGCTCGCTCTGGATGAGCACGTTGCAGTCAACCTGACCAGAAGACCTTCGCTCATCTCCGATCCGGCAGCACGCTACAATGCGGATGTCAACGGTGACGGCAAGATCACTGACAAGGACGCAAAGGCAATTCTGGACTATGTCACGATGAAGAGAACACATCTGAATCCGACATGGTATGAACTGACCAAGAACCCGAACGCTCCGGACGCTCCGGCAAACTAAACACGAAAAAGCCGCTGCCTGTTGAACGGGCAGCGGCTTTGATTATATGGGGAATCGGTGCGGCGGCAATGTTCAGAATGTGCCGGCGAGCAGTTTGAGCACGAGCGTGAGATCCTCCTGCGAGAGACCGGTTTCTCCGTCAAGGTCGGCGTTGGAGGAACCCTCCGGTGTGATGGAAACAGCGGTATCCTCTGCGAGCACACGCGCAAGCAGCACAGCATCCGCAACGGTGAGCTTGCCGTCTGCATTGGCATCGCCGTAGCCGTAGGGCGGTGCATCCGAGACCGTGATCTTGCCGGAAACAGTCTCCGGAACGGCATATTTTCCGGAAGAACCGGATTGCTGTGTGCCGTCCAGAAATTCGAGTGTGTAGACTGTGCCGGGTTCGGCATCGAACGGGACGGTCAGCCAGAAGGTCGCAAGAACGCCGTCGTCTGTGTGCTTTGCGGTGCTGACCAGACCGAATGAGATCCTGTTCTGACTGCGGTATCCGAGCGTGAGCCCGTCATAGCCGGAGGTGCATTTCGGCGCATCCTCTTCCATCACAGGGCTGAGCGCTTCATCAAAGCTGAACGCGAAATTGAACTCATCAAATCCGGGATTGCCCTTCAGCTGGAAACTGACTTCGACGGGTTCGCCGCGCTGCGCTGTCAGTGTGGGAGCAGTCAGCGTGAAATTTGCGGCAGAAGCGGGGATTTGCGGCATCAGGCTTGTTGTGCCGGAGAGAATGAGTGCGGAAAGAAATGCAGAAATGCGTTTATTCATAATATCCTTCCTTTCTTTTTCTGTACATTATAGTATATCACAAAAGCGTTCGTTTGTCAATGAAATCTCTGTGAATACGCCGGAAACGGCATGTACGAACCGCGGGATCGAGTGGCACTATCACCAAATATCAACGGGATTCTTTGTGCAATCATGTGAATTTACAGAATGCGAAATCTGTTGTATAATAAATAAATGGGAAGGATGGTGAGGATGGAGAAACGGTTGAGTGAACGTGTTGCACTGGGCGGCATTGTGGCGTCGCTGTGCATCGTGCTGATGTTTATGTCGGGCGTAATGCCCGTGCTGTATATTGCCGCGCCGATGATGGCGGGAATGCTGATGATCATTCTTGCGGAAGAGGTCTCCGTGCCGTGGGCGTGGCTGACCTACACGGCGGTGAGCCTGCTTTCGATGATCATTTCCTTCGATAAAGAGGCGGCGCTGATGTTTGTGCTGTTTTTCGGGTATTATCCGATTCTCCGCCCCTCGCTGACAAAGATCCGGCTACGGACGGCGCGGCTTCTTTGCAAGCTGGTGCTGTATAATCTGTTTCTGGCGGCGGATGTACTCATTACGATCTATGTGCTCGGTCTGCCGAGTTTTGACGATTACAGCAGAGCAATGATGATTACACTCGGTGTGCTGGCGAATCTGCTGTTCCTGAGCTATGATCTGCTGCTTTCGCGGATGCGTTGGTTTTACCGGAAGTATTTTGTCCGGCGTGTACTTGGAAAACACAGAAGATAAGGAGTCTAAGATATGAAAAATGCTGCAAAATGGGGCATATTCGGCGTGGGCGCTGTTGCGGTCGCGGGTATTGCCGTTCTGGTGATGGCGTCTAAGCCGAAAAGCTATCCCGCAGTTTGCTGGAAAAATCTGCGCGGAACGGAGATCAGCGACGATTATTGTGAAAAAATCGTACTGGAGGAGGATTCCAAACGCGAGTTCATTTGGAAAAAGAACAGCGTATCGGCGAATGTCGGCGGAACGGAGACCTTTCTGACGGGCGGCATGCCGATCTGGGCGGTGTATTTTTCCGATCTGACCGGTGACGGCATGCGTGAAATGATCGCGGAGATCAGTACGGGCGGTGCGACCTCTCACGATGTGATCGTGGTCTATGACCTGAAAAAGCAGACGACCTACACGCTGGATGAGCCGCAGATGTTCAATTATACGACCTATTTTGAGAACGGCGAAGTCTGCGCGATGAAAAAGCCCTACAATGATCCGAATGGTTCCGGGCTGAGCGGCGTTCTCAAGGTGACAGATTCCGGCCTCGCGCTTGTCTGAGCAGACGGGATCATGAAAGGAGTGCCGGGATGAAGGTACATTTTGAAGGCACGCTGAAACGCGGATATTCGGTGGAGAGCGTGTTCACACAGTTTGAGAAGACAGCGGGCAAATCCAAGCTCTCGAAAGGCTGGAAGATCATGCAGACAGACAGCACCGTGACCGTAGATTTCGGTGACGGGACACAGTTCACGCTGTTGTTCAACGGGAAATTCTTCGACGGCGACTGCCCGACGGAGCATGATTCCGAGGAACCGATTGACAAAAAATCGGCGGATTATCAGAAAATGAAAATGCTCTATTCGCTGAAATCTGTCTGCAAGGAATACAGTGTCACAGATGAGGGGACGGCATGGTTCCGCTACCTCGAATCCATGAAATACAAGGCATATTTCCGGCATCTGACCGAAGATGAGATGGCGCGTGTGAAAACGCTCTATGACCGTGGTGCGAATACGCCCGAAAAGCTGCTTGCCACGGTGGTTTACGATGATCTGAAACTGAAAAGCGTCGAGGAATACCGTACGCTCGGAAAGATGGAGAGCGTTTTCAGCGGTTACGACAGTATGGGTGCACGCTGGGAACAATGGGTGATCCGCACCTGCCTGTTCAAGGGCAAACGACCGAAGACGTGCTGGGCGGAGAGCGGCGGAATGGATCCGTTATCATTTGCAGTTGTCGGATTGTCTGCCTGTGTGAAGGAGATGTGGACGCTCACGAAGGAGCCTGATCAC
The DNA here is from genome assembly GCA_017550355.1 of Oscillospiraceae bacterium. Classification (GTDB taxonomy): domain Bacteria; phylum Bacillota; class Clostridia; order Oscillospirales; family Ruminococcaceae; genus Firm-04. The sequence continues at coordinate 4,111 of JAFZPL010000044.1, forward strand.
ATTTTTTCAACACGCGGCGTGTTCGGTGCACCGCACGGCATTCTGCGCCGGATGCTCTACGACGATTTCGTACCGGCAGTGAAGCAGGCAGACGACTTTGAAAAATGCGTGCTGGCTTACCGCACCTTTGTTTCTGCCGTGGATTATGTCGGCTTTCAGTTTGTGGGACTTGCGGAATGAGACAGAAAAACGGTGCTGTACTTTGCATACAGCACCGTTTTGGAATATTCGGGAATGATCACTTCTTGCCCTTTGCCTGTTCCTTGAGCAGATCGCGGATCTCGGTGAGCAGAACCTCTTCCTTCGGGGGCTCCTTCGGCTTCTCCTCTTCCTTCTTCTTGCCGATCGCCATTGCCTTGTTCACAGCCTTGAGCATGAGGAACAGGATCAGTGCGATGATCAGGAAGTTGATGACTGCCGAGATGAATGCGCCGTAGTTGAAGTCAACGCCGTTGATCTGGAACGAACCGCCGACGACCTGCATTACGCCGTTTTCATCCTTCGTCACGCCGCCGGTCACAGCTGCGATGAGCGGATTGATGAAGCTGTCGGTGAGTGCTGTGACGATGTTTCCGAACGCAGCACCGATGATGACACCAATTGCCATGTCCATGACATTGCCCTTAAGCGCAAATTCCTTGAATTCCGCGAGCAAGCCCTTGCTCTTCTCCTTGACCTTGTTGTCTGCCATTTGTATTACTTCCTTTCTGTTTTGCGGTCCTGCCGCTGATTACAAGTTCATTATACCACAATCGCAGAAAAAATGCATCTGTAAATCCAGACGAATTTTTTATACTTTTAATCGTGATTTTTACCAAATTTGGATGCAGACGGCTTTGAAGGGGATAACGTGCTGAGAGTATGTGTATCATGCAGATTTAGCGCCAAAATTCGCAAAATTATAATTGGTCAGATTGCACAAATATAGAAAAACACCGTTTATTTTTGACATCGGATATGGTATAATGAAGATAATGGGTAATTTGGGCTTATACCGAAATCATACAGAAAGGAGCGCAGGGATTTGGGGAGCAATGCTCCCGTGTCCTGCAATACGGCTTTATGGCGAAAAACGAAACAGAACGCAGAGGAAGAAAGGGACTTGCCGCATTCTGTCTGGGACTGCTGCTGCTTGCGGGCGGCGGCTACGGTGTCGTGCGGCTCATCGGCGGAATGGAAACGATAGAAGCGGATTCGCTGCTGCGTCCGGAGGTGACCACGGCTGCGGTCACGACAGTCATGACAGATCCGAACCTGCTTGTCTGCGATTATCAGACAATGTTTGTCAGCGATATCACGACAGGCTCGCTGGTGCTTGTGAATGATACGCATGATACAAAGGATCTGCCGAAGGAAAAGCTGGTTGCCGTCTTTGAAAAGCGCAATTCGCATGTGCATGTGAAGGATACGACCGTGAAGCTGCAGGAGGAGGCGATGGATGCCTTCAATGCGCTGGCGGACGGATTTTTCAATGCGACCGGCAAGGACGATCTGCTCGTGATGAACGGCTACCGCACCCGTGAAGAGCAGATGAAGATCTACAACAACAATCCGCAGACCGCCGCAAAGGCAGGCTGCAGCGACTATGAGACAGGTCTGGCACTGGAGCTGCGACTGTTCCAGGGGCAGAAGTATTCCGATTTCGACGGCACGGGTGACTACAAATGGGTGCTCGACCATGCGGCGGAATACGGCTTTATCCTGCGTTATCCGGAGGGCAAAAAGGACAAGACCGGATATGAATATTCGCCGGCGCATCTGCGCTATGTCGGTATCCCGCACGCATCCTATATGCAGACGAACGGGCTGTGTCTCGAAGAATATCACGAAGAGCTGAACAACCATATTTACGGCACACTGAATCTCCCGATCAGCGGTGCGGACGGCAAGGATTATATCGTGTATCTGTTCCGTGTCGGTGAAACGGAGGATCCGGCTGTCGATGTACCTGTGCCGACAGGAACGCCGTTCACCGTTTCGGGCAACCACATAGACGGTTTTGTAATCGCCGCAGAGAAGACAGCGGATATGCAAAGCGGAACATCGAACACCAATGCAGTGACGACGGCTGTTTCGGATGCACAGCCCGCTGCATCCTCTTCGTCATCTGCGGCACAGTGATTGCAGGAGAGAACGCATGAGAACAGCAGCGATATTCAGTGACCGTATGGTTCTGCAGCGGGAGAAGCCGATCACTGTCTGGGGTGACGGCAAGGACGGCGACCGCGTGTTTGTGGAATTCTGCGGAAACAGTGTCAGCGATACAGTCAGGGGCGGCAAATGGCGCGTGACGCTGCCGCCCTGTCCGGCTGCGGACGGTTTGACGATGACCGTCTCCTGCGGTGCGGTGATGCGGGTGTTCCGCGAGATCGCCGTGGGCGAGGTATGGCTCTGCGGCGGTCAGAGCAATATGGAATTTGAGATCAAAGATGAACAGCACGGCGCAGAGACATTGGCTTCCCTTTCAAGGGACTGCGGCGTGCGCTTTTACTATACCCCAAAGCAGCGTGCAATGGGCGCGGATTTCGACGCAGTTGAGCGAAACACCGGCTGGAGCTATGCCGATCCGGAGGGCTCAAAAGCATGGTCTGCGGTGGGGCTTTATTTTGCGCTGGAAACGGCGAAAACGCTCGGTGTGACCGTCGGGCTGATCGGCTGCAACTGGGGCGGAACGTCGGCGTCTGTATGGGTTTCCCGCGAAACGCTTCAGAGAGACACATGCCTCCGCAGTTATCTGGATGATTATGACCGCGCAATGGACGGCAGGACGGAAGAACAGGCAAACGCGGAATTTGACGAATATCTTGCTTATCAGGAGCAGTGGTGGACGAACTATTCCGCGCTTCTTGAGAAACAGCCGGATATCGCGTGGGACGATGCTTTGCAGATCGTCGGCGAATCGCGCTGGCCGGGACCGATGGGGCCGAAGAACGAAACGCGCCCCTGCGGGTTGTACGAGACGATGCTGCGGCGCGTCTGCCCGTATACACTGCGCGGGTTCCTGTATTATCAGGGCGAATCGGACGATCATAAGCCGGATACATACGCAGTGCTGCTGGAAGCGCTGATCGGCTGCTGGCGCGAGGACTGGGGCGAAGCGGATCTGCCGTTTCTTTTTGTGCAGCTGCCCGGTTTCCGCAATCACGGCGAGCCCGATTATCAGCATTGGTGCCGGATTCGTGAGGCACAGGCGGCGGTTTATCATAAACTGCGCAATACCGGTCTGGCAGTCGCGCTGGACTGCGGCGAATGGGACAACATCCACCCGAAGGATAAGATGCAGGTTGCGCACCGGCTGGCTCTGCAGGCGCTTTCCGGTGTGTATCATGCGATTCCGGCGCAGGATGCGGATGCACCGATGTTCCGGACAGGCTTTGCACACGGTGCAGAATTTGTGGTGCTGCTGGACGGCGCCGATGCCGGATTTCGGCTGACGGGAGAACCGGCCGGCTTTGAACTGGCAGGCGCAGACGGGATCTATCATCCCGCGAAAGCCGTGCTGATGCCCGGACAGATCGTTTTGCGCTCGGCGGAGGTGTCAGCGCCCTGCAATGCGCGGTATGCGTGGACAAATTGTCCGGATGTGACCGTTTACGGTATGAACGGGCTGCCGCTGGCGCCGTTCCGCACGGATCGTTTCTGATCGAAGGAGATTACTTCATCTTTAAGCTGGCGCTCTGTCAGGATGCTGGCGTTCGCCAATAATGGATCATAGATCCCAAAAATGAAAAAACGCTGGTCTGTTTCTTTGAGCAGAGCGATTTTCCGGATATTTACACATTTGATGCGGCGATTCCCGCCGGCATCTACGGTGGAAAGCGGTCTGTGCGGATTGCGGATTTGCTTTGATGTGAGGTTTCCGCCAGAAAAAACGAATTATAAGGTGTGGGACAGACGGATTTTCCGCTGTCCCGTACTAAAATTTCGGTTCTGACAGAAAAAGGGGAGAACCCTCAATAAAGGGGTATTGGTATGAGAAAAAAGAGAATGACTGCTTGCCTTGCGGCGGTCTGCTGTGCGGCACAAAGCCTTGCGGGAATGCCTGTTTCTGCGGCAGATGCATCCGTGCCGTTTGCGGATTTTGCGTCTGCGGTGCAGAAGCTGACTGCCCGTGACGCGGATACGTCGTTTTATGAAAAGATCGACTTTCACAAGAATACGGGTGAACTGTATGTTGACGATCTTTCCGCCGGCAGGGATTTCGGAGAGCTGTCCGTTCGGAACGGTTCTCTCTGTGTGAAGAATCCGGATGTGTCCGGCGAACGGTCGCTGACGGCGGCAGTTTCGCAGTCCAGATGGCTGAATTTTGAGGATGCAGCGGAGGATCTTGGCTATGAATATACCGTTCACGGCGATACAGTCACGCTGACGAACGAATTTCAGACGGCGCGTCTCATTGTCAAGGCAAAGGGACGGCTGGATTCGCACGGTGCAGTTTCGTCGGCAGAGGGATACCGGGATCTGCATATTTTTCAGTATGCGGATGCGGCAGAGGCGTATCAGGCGTATCTGCTGTATAAGAAGGATCCGCGTGTGCAGTATGTGCAGCCCTCACACCGTGTGACGCTCTGTCAGGCAGAGCTTGACGGTCTGGAGGACAACAGCTACAATACATGGGGCGCTTCTGCAGTGGGCGCGGAGGCTTTTTACACGGAATGGCTCAAGGATAAGACGCTTCCGGAGGTCAAGGTCGCCGTGATCGACACGGGCATCAACGATGCCCATTCGATCTTTGAGGGACGGATTCTCGAGGGCGGCATCAATGTCTCCGATTCCGGCAACGATTCCATTGCGGACGATCTCGGCCACGGCACGCACTGCACCGGTACGATCTGTGAACTGACACCGGAAAATGTCAAGATCCTGCCGATCAAGATTTTCGATAAGGAAGGCAGTGCAGCAGACGAACAGATCTATCTGGGCATGGTCTATGCAATGGAGCAGGGTGCGCAGATCGCGAGCATGAGCTTCGGCGGTCTCGGCATCAGTCCGCTGGAAATCGAAGCCTGCGAGCTGGTCAATGAGCAGGGCATGCTTTGTGTGGCGGCGGCGGGCAACCATGCCGACGATGCCGCATATTATTATCCGGGCAGCATCGAAAGCTGCATCACAGTCGGCGCGGTCGATCAGAATATGCAGCGTGCATCCTTCTCTAATTTCGGTGAGCTGGTGGATGTTGTCGCGCCCGGCGTGAACATTGTCAGCTACACGGTCGGCAGTGCGGAGCGCACGGAAAAAATGAGCGGAACAAGCATGGCAACGCCGCATGTTTCAGCTTGCTGTGCGCTGCTGAAATCCTATGATCCAACGCTTTCTCCGAAGCGGATCGAGGATCTCATCAAGCTGAATGCAAAGGATCTCGGCGAACCGGGCTTCGATCCGGATACGGCATGGGGACTGGTCAATCTCAGAGATTTCCGGTGGGATGACGGGATCTGCCGTTCGCCTGTTTTCTCTGAAAAATCCGGAAACTACGGTAATTTTGTCACACTGGAGCTCACGACTGAAACCGAGGGCGCATCCATCTATTATTCAACAGACGGCACGGTTCCGACAACGGAAACCGGCATGCTCTACACGGAGCCCTTCACGCTGACGAAAACTGCACAGGTGATCGCAGTTGCGGTGAAGGACGGTTTTGTAACGAGTGCGCCTGCGGAGGGAGCATTCTCTGTCGGCGGCGAGGATGTGCAGGATGCGCTGGAGATCAAGGACGGCGTTCTGGTCAAATATCACGGTATTCGCAAGATGCTGACTGTGCCGGAAGCGATCGGCAGCGAACGGATCACGGCGATCGGTGCGGAGGCTTTCGCGGAGAATCACTATCTTACACAGGTGATCCTGCCGGAATCGGTTACGGTGATTGGTGAGCGTGCCTTTGCGAACTGTCCGAAGCTCACGCATGTCACGGCTTACGGCGCAGATACGATCGGTGCGGAGGCATTTGCGGAGTGTGCGCTGCTGGAATCGGCAGAGTTTGCAAACACAATGAAAACTGTCGGAGAATCTGCATTTTCCGGCTGTGCAGCACTGCTTTCTATCACACTGGACGGCGCTGCGGACATTCCGGACGGACTTTGTGAAGGCTGTACGCTGCTGGAAACGGTTTCAGTGCGGGACGCAAAGACGTTTGGTTTCAAGGCGTTCTATCAGTGCAAAGCGATGCGCTCTCTGGAATGTGACTGGGAACAGGTCACAGCGATCGGAGCCCTTGCGTTTTCGGAATGCAGCATCTGGACAGGAGATCTTGCACTCTATTCCCTGGAGTCGCTCGGCACAGCTGTCTTCTCCGGCGACAGCAGCCTTGTGCGCGTCTCGCTGCCGGAAACGATCACAGAACTTCCCGGAAACACGTTTCTGGGATGCAGCGGACTGCGGCTTCTGCAGCTGCCGGGCGTGACGGTTCTCAAGGATCACGCGCTTGCACTGCGCAGCACGCGGGCGGATCTCATCACGGAAATGGACTATGCAAAGATCACTGATGTGGAGGAGGGCGCGTTTTCCGGCTTCCAGATCGGAAACGGATATGATACGGTCACGTTCTCCTCGCTGAAGGAAATCAGAAACCGGGCGTTTACCGGCGTCATCGGCGGTGCACTCTCATTTCCGCAGATCACAGCGGTTCCGGAATTTGCATTCGCAGACTGCAATGTGCGTGTGCTTTATCTTGAACACGCGCAGTCAGTTAGTGTGAACAGTTTGACTGGATGCACATCCGGCGTGTTCTCTTCGGCACTGAAAACGGTCGCGGCGGGAGCATGGGCGGACGGCTTCTGGGTTGTAACGCTGGATGATATCCCCGCGCTTGCGGAATTTGAAAACTATCAGCTTTGTCAGGAACCGCTCGTGCTGGTCAATCCGGATCAGCAGCGCAGTGTGCAGCAGCATCGGACGGCAGTGCTCAATGCGTTTGCGTCGGGTGTCGGGCTGAAATATCAGTGGTACACAGTCAGCGGCGAAGAACTGACAGAGATTGCCGGTGCAGATGCGGCTGCGTATTCCGCGGATACATCGGAAACCGGCACGGTGCAGTATCGCTGCATCATGACGGACAAGGGCGGAAAGACGGAGACGGTCAATTTCAGGCTGCAGGTGACGGAAGCTGCGGCGGTGCTGGAGCTTACACCGGAAGAAACGGTCTATCCCGACAGCAAGGCGGATTATGTGCTGACAGTGCCGGAATCGGGCGAGTGGGAAATCACGTCTTACGGCGCAGCCCTGATGACGGGTACGCTGACGGACAGCCGCGGCAGAGCAGTCGACCGCTTTCATGCAGAGCCGGACGGTACTTCGGTCATGCGCGTGAAACTTGAAAAGGGCGAGCAGTATCTTCTTTCGGCAGAACCGATGCGGGATACGGTTTGTTCCCTGCTGCTTTCGGATTACGGCGGAAGAACGACGATCCGGAATGCGGCGGTCACGCTGGAAGATCTCACGGAACCGGCATACGGCAAGGACTATCAGCCGTCGGTCACGGTGATGCTGAACGGCAAGGCGCTGAACCGGCAGACAGATTTTGCAGTGTCGGTTACGCCGCACAACCAGAACCGCACAGTTTCGGTGTTCGGCATCGGTGCATACAGCGGGTTCACGTCGGTTACGGTGCCGATCTATCCGCGCGTGCCGGCAGATACCGCGCTGCCTGTTTCGCTGCAGGATGAAAATGACAAGGCAGTGTTCCTCTTCGTTCCACGGGAAAGCGGTACCTACTATTATTATGCAACATCCGGTGATGGCTATGCAGAAGAGTATTCGCAGTATCTCAAGCGCGGTAATTACAGCGGCGGTTCCAGATACGTGAACATCCGGAACAGCTGTGCGGTCTGTGATACACCGGACGGCAGCGGGACAGTGTTTGACTCGAACAATTACAATGTGCTGGCGGGCGGTTATTTCTGCAGCAGCGTCGATCTCAGCGCCGGACAGCCGTATTATTTCATCTGCGGCGCGGAATCGGCTGCGGAATATGCGCTTGTGATTTCGCAGGAATGCCGTAATCTGCGGAATGCGTTGATCTCCGGAGAGCTGTACGGTACGCATAAGGACGGCAAGGCCTGTTCGCCGCCGATCGTTGTGACGCTGAACGGTGAAATGCTGACTGAGGGCGTGGATTTCCAGCGGATCGACATCAACAGCGATCTGCCCGGCAATGTGCAGGTGCGGATCGTCGGCAAGGGACTCTACACGGGCATTGCAGAGGAGACCTATCAGATCATTTACAGCGGCAAATCGAGCAAAACTCAGACGCTGGAGTTCGATACGCCGACAACGGTGGAATGTACGGCAGGACGCACAGAGCGCCTCTGGTTCACTGTGGAGGGCGCGAAGAACAAGAACGATTTGATCCGGTATCGCGTGCTGAATGAGCGCGTTTCCGGCGGCAAGATGGATTTTTCGGTGTTCCGGTACGATCCGGTATCCGGCAGCTATGCAATGATGGATCCGCTGCCTGGACAGAAGACGGATTATGAGCTGACGAACGGCAGATACTGCGTTGTGGTTCACAGAGTCTTTGCGAATGTGGCGGCGAAAGCGAATTTCACCGTGCTGAAGCCGTATTCGCTGAACGATGCGGAGATCACGGTGCATGATGCGGTCTATACCGGTGATGAGGTCATCCCTGAAATGGAGATCATCGCGGACGGACAGCAGCTTGTGCTTGACAAGGATTTCAACATTTCGTTCCCGGACGGCAATATCATGTTCGGCGAGCTGCATTACACGATCCGTTCGAACAAGCGCTCTTACGGTACACGTTCCGGTATGTTTCAGATCAAGGTCGTGCTGCCGGAGGATGCACCGTTCATTTCCGTCGGCGAGCATGAAGTACAGGTCACGTTTGAAGACCGCCTTGCGGTGTATCGCGTGTGTCCGGAGGAAGAGACCACCTATCTGCTTGCGTCGCCTGATGTGATGAATACGGTGCTGCGTGTGTTTACACCGGAGGCAGAGATGCTTGAGCAGGTGTACGGTGCGGGATCCAAGTCGCTTTCGTTCACGGTTCCTGCGGGTGAGACACGGTATATCATGGTGAAGTTCAACGGCACGGAGCGCATGGGGACGCTGCATTTCCAGCTGGAGACCTCGCTCAGGCTGCTGAGTGCATGCGAGATCGTCGCTGATCCGGTTCCATGGACGGGTGAGCGCGTGCTGCCGGATCTGCATTTCTATGACGGCGAATATGAACTGATCGAGGGCAAGGATTATCGCATCCGTTATTCGTACAACGACATCAATCCCGGCAGAGCAACGATCAACTGTGTCGGAATGGGAACCTATTTCGGCAATACGGATGTGGATTATCAGATCATTCTGCCTGAACTCTTTGCGCTGGAAAACTTTGAGAGCATTCCTGCTGCGCTGGATGTAACATATCGCGGGACGGAGAAAACAAAATGCCCGTATCTGATCTATCGCTATACAGCCGGTACGGAGACGATGCTGCATGTGGATATCGTGCGTTCGGCGGTCAGGCTGAACGTGCAGCGCTATGACAGCGACGGACACTGGGTGGAGAGCCTGTTCGTCAAACCGGACGGTTTCACGGAATTCATGATCGGCGCGGGCGAAACGGCATATTTTCTGCTGTCTGCAACGGATATTTCCGGTTGGAATCAGGTCTATGACTTTGAGCTTTCTGCGATGCAGCAGGACAGCTTCCGGCTGGTGGATGACAAAGAAAACGGCGTGACATACCGTGTGCTGACGGACGGCAGCTATGCTGAGGTCTGCAAGATTGATCCGAAGCAGACAAAGATTACGCTGCAGAAGGAGATCGACGGCGTTCCGGTTCGCTTTATGACTGAGGGTACATTCTATCTGCTGCCGGAATCTGCTGTGGTGATCGGTTATGCGGGATGTGATGCGGCGAAGTATGCGGATGTTTACCGCTTTGCATATCAGGAGACTGCGGAGGAGGACACCGTGCCGCATGATCTCAACGGAGACGGGCGGTTCTCAATTGCGGATGCGGTGCTGCTTTCGCGTGTGCTTGCAGAACAGCCGGAGGTCATGCCGGAAGCGGTGCGGTTTGCGGAGGCAGACTGTAATGCGGACGGTATGGCGGATGTGGATGATCTGCGGATCATGCTGACATTACTGACAGGCGCAACGGAGGTTGAACATGCTGATTGAAAGCTGCAAAGAGTTTGTCCGGCATTTGAAGGAATACAGGGAATTCTGCATAGTCTATCACGAAAATCCGGACGGAGACTGCATCGGTTCGGCCTATGGGCTTGCGCTTGCACTCCGTTCGGCAGGGTGCAGATGTGCGGTACTCGGACAGCATAAGGTGCCGGAGGCGTTCCGCGAAACTGTCGGCGAATGGACGCAGGATCCGCTCAGCGATCCGGTCTATCTCGCCGTGGACTGTGCCGACCGCGCCCGCACCGGAAAAGATCATCTGGATCATCCGTACCGGTTCTGGATCGACCATCACGGCGCGGCCGATGAACAGGCGGAATTTGAACTGACAGATCCGCACAGGAGCGCATGCAGCGAGCTTATCCTGGAGGTGATCGAGGAATATGGGATCCCGGTGACGCCGCAGATCGCAGACCTGCTCTATACAGCGATCATCACCGACACAAACTGTTTCCGGTCGCCCTGCCTTGATCGGCGCACATTTGAAACAGCGGCGCGGCTTGCGGGTTACGGCGCGGCAGTTAAAACGATTGGAAGACAGCACCGGTTCCTGCGTCCGGAGAAGCGGATGCGGATCGAACAGGCGATGCTCGACAGGACGCATTTTCTGCATGACGGCCGTCTGATTACGGTTATTGTGCGGAAGGA
>JAFZPL010000045.1 GCA_017550355.1 Oscillospiraceae bacterium
CTCCTGCGGGTTGGTTTCAGCGAGCATTGCGAAACCGGTCTGACGGCATGCGTATACGTCGGAGTGGTCACCGAAGATGTTGAGCGCATGGGATGCCACGCAGCGTGCGGAAACATGGAACACGCAGGGGAGCAGTTCACCGGCGATCTTGTACATATTCGGGATCATGAGCAGGAGACCCTGCGAAGCGGTGTAGGTGGTGGTGAGTGCACCGGCGTTCAGCGAGCCGTGAACCGTACCTGCTGCACCAGCCTCAGACTGCATTTCCTCAACCTTGACGGTTGTGCCGAAAATGTTTTTGACACCCTGTGCAGACCACTGATCAACATAGTCTGCCATCGGGCTGGAAGGTGTGATCGGGTAGATACCCGCGACCTCCGTGAAGGCGTAGGAGACATATGCAGCTGCATTATTGCCGTCCATGGTCTTCTTCTGACGAACGATAGCCATAAGTAGAGTACCTCCATAGAAATAAATTTGCTTAAGTCTCTGCCCCCCGTACAAACAGCCGGCGGGCAGAATTTCGCAATTACTATTATAACATATAATCTGCTGAATGTAAAGCATTTTCCCGAAATTTCGATGAATTTTCACGAATCATTGTGGAAAAGCCGTCATTCATTTTGCGGTTGCGATTCAAATTGTGCATTTTTTGTATATCATTTTTGGTGAATAATACAAAATTTCCCATCAAACACAAAATATAGAAAAAAAGGCTTGCATTTTTCGCCTATATGGTGTATAATGAACGTGGTGGAAATAATGATTTATCGTTACTTTCACTCGTTTTGTTGTCTCCTTTCTTTTGTTCTACACATTTTGATTTGACTTCATTTCATTTGAAGAAGCAGAGCCGCTTGGTTCTGCTTTTTTTCATATGTAGGGGGGATTGTATGCGTAAGCGATTATTTGAAATCATTGAAGCCTCAAAAGACAAAGATATAGTCAGCACGCTCTATGATCTCCTGATGATGTGCTCCATTATTTTCAGCATTATCCCACTCGCCTTCAAAGATACAAACACTTTCTTTTATTATTCCGATCTTGTTACCACTGTTATTTTCATAGCAGACTATCTCTTCAGACTAATCACCGCTGATTTCAAACTTGGCAAGAAAGGATTATCCGCCTTTCTGCGCTATCCATTTACAGCGTGGGCAATCATTGATCTGATCTCAATTCTGCCCGCAGTGACGTTCCTGAATGACGGATTTAAGCTATTTCGATTATTCCGTATATTCAAGACATTGAAAGTATTCAAAACATTTAAGGTATTCAGAGTATTCAAGGCATTTCGATATTCAAAAAATTTCACTATTATTGTAAATGTCATCAGAAATTCAAAAGATGCTCTGCTTGCAGTTTGCACGTTAGCACTCGCATATATCTTTATCTCAGCACTCGTGATTTTTAACGTGGAAGCCGATTCATTTGAAACATTCTTCGATGCGATCTACTGGGCGACTGTTTCATTGACAACAGTCGGATACGGCGATATTTACCCCGTCAGCACCGCCGGACGGATCATCACAATGCTTTCCTCACTATTTGGAATCGCAATTGTAGCATTGCCAGCAGGCATTATTACAGCGGGATACATGGAAGCACTTGAGCAATCGAAATCTTCTGATACCACCGAGCCTAAATGACATAGAGCTCCTCATTCCTCATTTCTCACTCCTCACTTCACATTCCTGCTATACATATTTCGCGGCCTTTTGCATATACTGGAAGCACAGTGCCGCATCAAGGAGATGTTGTTCCGTGAAACCGCAAGAACCGAACGCTCCGCAAAAAAAAGGTCTGCGGGAACAGATCCGCCAGAACCGTTTCGCATTCGCTGTCCGGCTGGTGCTTTGCATCATCGTGATCGGCGTCGGCATCCGAAACGCCACGCAGGGACAATGGGAGAGCGTCCTGACCTGTATTCTCACGCTGATCCTTTTCCTCGCACCGGACCTGATCGAGCGGCAGCTTCATATCAAGCTCCCCACCGCGATGGAGGTGACGGTGTTTGTGTTCATTTTTTGTGCCGAAATCCTGGGCGAGATCGCGTGCTTCTATATCAAATACAGCTTCTGGGACACCACGCTGCATACAGTGAACGGCTTTTTGTTCGCCGCGTTCGGCTTCTGTCTCGTCGACCTGCTGAATGAGAATCAGCGCATCAAACTCCAGCTTTCGCCGATCTTTCTCGCAGTCGTGTCGTTCTGCTTCTCCATGACCATCGGCATTCTTTGGGAATTCTTTGAGTTTTCGGTCGATCACACGCTGATGAAGGATATGCAGAAGGACACCGTCCTGACCGGATTCCAGTCGGTCATGCTGGACGAAACACAGCGGAATATACCGGTCGCAGTCAAGGATATCACGCGAACCACGATCGAAACGCCCGGCGAAACATATATCATCGAGGGCTATCTGGACATCGGGCTGACAGACACGATGAAGGATCTGTTCGTCAATTTCATCGGCGCGACAGTCTTCTCCTGCATCGGCTTTGTCTATGTCAAGCGCCGCGGAAAGCACGGCCTGGCGGCGGCGTTCATTCCCGTTGTCGAACCCGCGGAGGAACAAGCAAATGGAAACCAATCAGAATTCGACAAAACCAAAAAAGACAGTTAAAGAACGGCTCAAAGCATTTTTCCGCAAGCAATGGGTGCAGGCGCTGCTGAACCCGCATTTCCTGATCTCCATCGGCATTGCGTGGTTTATCACAAACGGCTGGAGCTATTGCGCACTCGGTCTGGGCGCATATTTCGGGATCAACTGGCTCCGGAATATCGGCGCCGTCTGGCTCGGAATCCTCTGGATGCCCGGCACCCCCGAAAAGCTGGTGACCTTTTCCATCGCGATTGTGATCCTGCGGCTGCTGTTTCCGAAAGACACCAAGACACTCGCCGTTATTCACGAAAAGCGTCTCCAGCTCATCGACCTGACGAAAAAGAGCTTTCAGAAATTCCGCGACAAATTCAAGCGCAAAAAGCCCGCGCAGATCGAGCAGAACGAGCCCGGACAGATTGAGACGAAAGCATCCGAAGCAGAAGAAGCCCCACCCGAAAACGATCCATAAGAATTGCCCTGTTTCCGCGGAAGCAGGGCAATATTGTTATATTTTCAGAGTAATACCGGCTGAAGCTGCCGTCCCTGAAGCGCCGCTGCGATCGTATCCGGCAGCAGGTCAAAATCCGCAATCAGCGAGGTTGGCTTCTGGTGCGGCGCATCCTGTCCAAACGGCACAAAATAATAATGCCGGCGATTGAGCAGGTCGCCGAGATTCCGTGCTGCGGCCGCAAGACCGTCATTCGTCGCAAGACAGATCACGACCGGTTTCCCGCCGCGCAAATGCGATTTGACCGCCATTGTCACGGTGTTGTCCGTGATTCCGGCGGCAAGTTTCGCAAGTGTGTTTCCCGTACACGGCACGACCGCGAGCACATCGGTCAGATTTTTCGGGCCGATCGGCTCAGCATCCGGAATTGTGCGTATCAGCTTGCTGTTTCCGAACGCAGACAGCGTGTTCAGAAGATTTTCCGCCGTACCGAAGCGCGTATCCGTTTCCGCGAAATGCTCCGAAACAATCGGAAGAATCTCCGCGCCGGACATGATGCATTGTTCCGCAGCCCGAATCATGTTCTGCGCATTGCAGAACGATCCGCAGACCGCAAAGCCGAGCCGGATCCCTGTGAGATCAGCCATCCGCACGACCTCCCTCCAACAGCAGCCGGTCAACTGTCTCCGCGACAATCTCTCCGGCAGTTTCCGGCGCGTATTTCTCCGGCAGACCAAGCGCCCAGACAACCTTTCTGCCCAATTTTTCCGCTGCTCCGAAGTCAACACCGGATGATGTCGGAGCAAGGCGATATTACCGCAATATTCTCCATATTTTGGCGCGATTCTCGCGTTTGCAGCATTCTGCACATCCGAGTTCGTTTAATATATTGATATATCGCCTTGCCGTTTCCACCTGCACATGCACAGCATCCGCCAGCTGCTTTGCTGAAAATTCCTCCGGCAAATCCGGCAGCAGCGCTAGAAAATCAGCAGGGGAATCCAGCACGAGAATCTGATTGAGTGCCGTCGGCTCACGGTCAAGACGTCGCTCGCGCTTTTTTGCCCCATCCAGGATATAGCCGTTCATCTCCAGCGACACAACGCGCAAATGAAACCGCTCATGGTGCAGATATGCCCGCAGCGCATAGATCTCATCCATCGCAGAATAGACCGTCTCATGCTTCGGCGATTTTCTTCTCGAAAGCAGTTCTCCGTTTTCATCGACGCGACAGAGCACCGTATTTGCTGCAATCGGATACACGACCGTCACAGGCTCCTCGCGCAGGAACACATCCAGCTTCGGTTTCAGCCGTGCAAGACTGCGCGTCTGGATCTCAATGATCCCGTCTGCCGTCCGCGCATCCGCAACATATCCGCCGACAGGAATCTCATGTGTTTCACGGTCGGGCGCAAAGTAATACTTCAGAACCAGATGCAGCGATTTCTCCCGCATCGAACCGATCCCGCCTTTTCCGGCATCTGCCGCCGCGAGCCGGACTGCTTGCTCAAACTCCATAATGACCTCCGAAAAAAGCACAGTGCCGAAAACGACACTGTGCTTTGGTGCTGAATCGAAAAGCTGCGGTGCAGTGATTACTCCTTGACGCCGCCGGCAGCAACGCCGCCGATGATGAACTTGGAGAGAACCAGGTACACTACAACAACCGGGATGATCGACAGGAAGATCGCAGCATAGTTCGCACCGTAGTCAGCGGTACGGTCGATCGACACGACCTTCTGAACCATCATCGGCATGGTCAGCTGTTCCTTGTTACCGGAAACCAGAACGAGAGACTGGTTGTAGTAATCATTCCACTTGGAAATGAAGGCGAAGATCGCCTGAACAGCAAATGCCGGCTTCATCATCGGGATGGAGATGGTCAGGAAGGTACGGATCTCGCTGGAACCGTCGATACGTGCAGCCTCGATGATGTCCAGCGGGAAGGAGGACAGCATGTACTGACGCATGAAGAAGACGATTGCAGGTGCAGCAATTGCCGGCAGAATCAGCGGCACATAGCTGTCGAGCAGTTCCCAGTCAACGAGCAGTTTCATGAAACCAACGGCAGTAACCTGCGAAGGCACCATCATAACTGCGAGGATAAACACAAACATCGGGCCCTTAGCCTTGAAATCGTAAACAACGATGCCGTATGCAGTCAGACCGGAGAAGAACACGGTCAGCGCACAGCAGGAGCCTGCGATAATGAACGAGTTGAACATACCGCGCAGCGGGCTGTAGAACACGTTGTAAAGCATATCGGTGTTCAGTGTGTTAATATTTGCGAACAAATTTGTTCCGGGGATCAGCGAAGCACCCTTGATGATTTCATCTGTGGTGCGCGTTGCGTTCACAATCAGGATCCAGATCGGTACGAGACAGATCAAGGTCAGAAGGATCAGCACGACATAGATCAGCGTGGACTTGATCAGAACTTGCGTCTGATAGCCGCCTTTGTCTGTGTCATATTTAACCTTTTTGCTCATATGCTGAATCCGCCTCCTCTCTTCTGCTTCCGTTTCCATTCCTTCACAGCCTGTCTGCGCTTCTTCGCGAGCTCCATTGCATCCTTATCGCGCTGTACCCAGAAGACGAGTGCGCCGAGGATGGAGGTGATCACGAACAGTATGACAGACGCCGCTGCGGAATAACCGTAGGAAGGCGACATATAGTTCTTGTGGAACTTGTCATAGATAAACACAGCAACCGTTGCGAGGTACTGGTTGATGATGTTGCCGGTGTGGAACATGAACGGAATATCGAACATCTGGAGACCGCCGATCATAGAGGTCAGCAGTGTGTAGACCATGATGGTCTTGAGCAGCGGGAAAGTAATGCGCCAGAAGGTCTGGGTGGAGTTTGCACCGTCAATCTCAGCAGCCTCGAAGAGAGACTCGTTGATGCCCTGAATACCGGACATGAGCATGATCATGGTGTTGCCAAACCACATCCAAATCTGGATAAACATGACAATAAAGCGAGAGGACCATTCTCCAGTCGCTAGTTGAAGCGGTTCTTCCATGCCTCTGTTCATGAGGAACACGTTCAGAACACTATACTTGGAATCGCCGACGAGAGTCATAAACAGACCTGCGACGGAAGCGGCGGTGATGATATTCGGCATATACATGACCACCTTGAAGAAGCCCTTGCCCGGCATTTTCACACGGAGATCCGTGAACCAGACAGCGAGCAGAAGGGAAAGTGCGATCTGCGGGAAGAAGTTTCCAACCCAGATGATGATGGTGTTCTTGAAGTACTGGAAGAAGTCATCATGAGCACCCATCGAGAGGAAATCCGTGCCGCCGACAAGAATTGTCTTAAAGTTTTGTGTTCCGACAAAGCAGTTGATAGAGGTTCCGGCTGCATCGAGCTTTTCACCGACACCGTTGCCGTAGAAGGCGAGGATGAAAGTCTGAAGCAGAGGCCAGAACATAAAGATGAAATAGACAATGAAGAACGGCGCTGTAAACAGGTAGCCGTACTTCGCGTAACTGACGGATTTGATCCGTCTTTGTGCAGCTGTAGCCATTCAGCACACCCTTTCAAGAAAAAATAGTGTAAAATGACGGGATTATATAAAATATACGCCTATTGGGCACAGAGGCCCAATAGGCACATATTCCGTTATGCTGTTTTCAGGCATTTAAGTGGTGGTAAGTTGTTACATCCTGAATTCCCGCAAGCTTAATTACTGAACGTTCAGACCAGTGATCTGTGCTGCAGCCTTCTTGAAGTCATTCTCCATTGCTGCGTAGTCAGCGACCTGACCCTTGACGTACTTCTCAACGGACTTGTTGAATGCGTCCTTGATCTGGGAATCGAACTTGGTGATCTTGCCATCCATGTCGATCTTGGAAGCTGCCTCGTAGAGAACTGCGAACTGGTCAGCATTGCCGAGTGCCGGGTTCTGGTTCTTCTTCTCGTCAACGAGCTTCTTCATGACGTTCGGGTTGTTGACGAACTCACCCTTGAACAGAGCGTAGTCAGCCATGGTGGTCTCATCGACAGTGAAGGTCTTCACAAAGTCGTGAGCGAGAGTGCCGTTGTTGCACTTCGGGGAGAGACCGAGCCAAGAACCGCCCCATGCCCATGCGGACGGACCTGCGCAGATGTCGAACTTACCGTAGTTCTTGCCGCCTGCGCCGCCGGAGGTCTTCTCGAGCTGACCGCCCTTGCCGAGGCACCATGTGCAGAAGAAGAAGCCCATCGTGTCTTCGCCCTGGCCCATTGCGTTCCAGCCGTCAGTCCACTGACCTTCCTTGGTCACATAGCCGTTATCATAGTACTGCTTTGCGAGCTCTGCATAGGTCTTGCAGAATTCGTCGATGACGAGGTTGTCGTCCTTGTCAGCCCATGCGTTCTTGCGGTTGTACTGCCAGACCTGCCACATACCGCCGAGGGTATCAGCCATAGCAATCTTGTGGCCCTCATCCTGCAGCTTCTTAGCGGTTGCAGTGAAGGTATCCCAGTCCTTAACGAACTCCTGCATCTCAGCCGGGGTCTTAGCGCCGAGGTACTTCTCAGCCATTTCCTTGTTGTAAACATATGCGCCCGGAGTTGCCTGCCAGGATGCACCCTTCAGCACGCCGTTCTTGTTGGTGCCGATTGCAACAGTGTATGCATAGTTGCCCTTGAAGTCATCGGTGGAGAAACCGAGATCAGTGATCGGAGCAGTGTACTCGTCGTTGTCGATGTAATCCAGGATCCAGTCTGCTTCCATGACGAAGAGATCGACATCATTGCCGCCCTTGAAGTAGGTAGCATACTGCTCGTGAGCTTCCTGGCCCTTGGAGCCGACGTTCTTGTACTCGAGCTTGCCCTTCTTGTCCGGGTTCAGCTCTTCGAACTTCTGGATCATCGGTCCCACGTCGTCTGCGTTCCATGCGAGGATGGTCAGCTTGGAAGAATCATCATCCTTAAACTTGTTCTCGCCAGCCGGTGCTGCTGCTGCGGTGGTAGAACCAGCTGCTTCAGTGCTGCCAGCTGCTGCGGTAGAACCAGCTGCTGCAGTGGTAGCTGCTGCGGTGGTAGATGCCTTCGTGGTGGTTGCCGGGGTGGAGCTGCTGTCTCCGCCGCAAGCGACCAGACCGGTGGATGCGATCGCCAGAGTTGCGATCACTGCAAGAGATTTCTTGAGCTTGTTCATTGTAAGTTTCCTCCTTCATTTTGCTGCGAAATTTTGCTGCGTTCGCAGCTTTGAAAACTGCCCGTCTCCGAGCTTTGAATTCGCTGCGTTTTGCGCAGCTTTGTATGAACACAAAGGGTTCTGCCAATCTTGGCGGTGTCAGGCTTCCGCTTCTTACCGACATTGCCTTTCATGTTTTCACAATGTAAATATACACGAAATCCGTCCAAAAGTCAATGCAAATCACCGTTTCGTCATTTTCTTTGTAGCATTGCATAAGATAGTCAACATATCATTTTGCTTATTATGCACATTACGTTATTTGTAATCTCAAAATGCATTTTTCGGACAGCTTTGTTACAATCCGGTTACAAAAATCGCCTGTTTTCTTACAAAATGGCGTTAAAACATGTTACGCCATTTTTTGAGATATAGACAAGCCTCCTGCAATTTTTTTCCAATTTTGCAAAATTCGGAAAAACGCTTGCATTTTTCTTCGATATCCTGTATCATATATAGTGTAATTATTCTCTTGGAGGTTTTTCTATGGCTCATTATCCGTTCTCATCACGCCCCGATCTGCTCGTGCTGACCTGCACGCATGTTCTTTCCGGCGGCGACATCAAGCTCGTCTGCCATCACTTCGATGATAACTCCTGGGAATTTCTCTGCGGCTGCGAACACACCGCTGAGGATGCGATCGTGCTCACGGTCGGAGAGCTCTGTGAAACGGATCCCTCGCTGCACCTGCTGAGCGATCTGCCCGTCGGCAGCTGTGCGCAGCGCCAGAGCCGTTCGCACGCATGGACACGCGGCCGGATCGAGGGCGAGAACTTTTATCCCGCCGCCGAAACGCGCATGTCCTGATCAGTCCGCCGCATAGATATCCCCTTCTATATAAAAGTAGGGTTTCAGCACGCGCCGGATCCATTCCCGGTCAATCCCTTTCAGTACCGTCAGTTCATAGACCGAAACCATCTTTCCCGCATGCGCGCGGAATTCCAGAATCCGGTCTGCCAGCTCTTCCGTCATCTCCGGAACCGCAAGAAGCTCCTCCCTGCCGATCTCGTTAAGATCCTTCGGCACGGGCGGAGCTTTTTCTGTTGTTTCCGACGCCGCAGTATATTCTGTTTGTTCTTCCGCAGGCGCCGTCGTCTCCGGCGGCAGTTCCCCGTTGATCTCAAACTCCTGCATGATGCGCTCCATAAGCGTTTCGCCGATGCCGGATACCTCTGTCAGCTGAGAACGGCGCACATAGCCGCCGATCTCACCGCGGTGTGCGATGATATCCGCCGCAAGCGTCTCGCCGATCCCGTCCACACGCAGCAGATCCGCCGCCTCCGCAAGGTTCAGGTCGCGGACAGGCTCTGTTGTCACGGTTTCAGTTGTCGTTTCGGTCGTCGTGATGGCCGTTACGGTCTGTGCAGTCGTCACAGGCGGCAGATTCTTCGGATCAGCCGTCCGCACTGTGACCGTGAGCGCATCCTGCGGCTGATGATACCGTTCGGCAATAAAAACAGCGGCCAGCAGCACTGCCGCCGCCGATCCGCAGAGAAGATAGCTTGTTTTTCGTTTCATATCCGTTCACTTTCGCCTGCTCCGACGCCATCCCCGCCCGGCTTCGAAGCAAGATCTATGATCAGCGCATCCGGTCTGACCGCCGCGAGCAGTTCCGCGGAAAGGATCAGCGCCGGAATTGTATTGATGATGAGCATGCTGTCTGCGGCTACATCCGAAAGCATCGAAAGCGGCAGTGTGCGGCATCCGTCCGCCGCCGCATCCGCAAGATCTCTCGCAGACCGCGCAGCGACAGTCACCGCCGCACCAAGCGCCGCAAAACGGGAACGCACAGCCGCGCACACCCTTCCGCCGCCCAGGATCAGACATTTTGTGCCTTGAAGCGTCACGGGCAGTTCACGCATCGCGATTTCAACTGCGCCCTCTGCCGTGGGGACGGCATTGCGCAGAATAAATGCTTCATCGCGGGCATAATCATAAACAGAATAGCCCGCATCGCTGATTTCGCGGCATTCGGCATCGGTCATACGTCCGCCGAGCACCGTTCCGCCGGGTTTCACATGTTCGAGAAGCGATGCAGGATGCACGCCGTCTTTGCCGGACGGCATCGGCAGGATCAGTGCATCCGCGGGCTCTTTCAGTTCCTCCGCGGGATGCACACCCGCCGGAAACCGTTCGGGCCCGATCGCATAGACTGTATATTTTCGCGCCAGTGCCGCCGCAGCATACATCTGCCGCAGACCGCTGCCGGCAAGCAGCAGGTCGTGGCAGACGGTTTTCGCATGTTTGTTCAGCATGGATTATCACGCCTCCTGTTGCAGTATCAGATCTCCGGATTCTCCGGATCACCCTATACTATGCAAAAAGAAGCAGTATTGCCAATCCTCCCCAACGCGATCATACCAGCGGGATCTCCCTGCCCATTGTTCACGTTGTCTCATGTAAGACTGCAACGCGAAAACGCCCGCAGGGGCTCCCCGCTTAGTCGCGCCAGCGTCGGCGGAATGCAAGGCAGGTGATGTTCTCCGCCTTCTTGAACTGCTTGGAGAAATAGCTCTGGTCGTTGAATCCGCACAGCGTCGCGATCTCCTCCACGGATTTGTCCGTAAACCGCAGCAGACGCTTTGCGTAATTGATGCGCAGCCCGATGATGTGCTGGAAGATCGTTTCCCCGTATGCCTGCTTGAATTCGCGCGTCAGATAATACTTGCTGATATCAAAGCGCGACGCCAGATCGTCCAGACAGAGATCCGCCGTGAAATTCGCATCAATAAAGGAAAGGATCGTTTTCAGCTTTGTCTGCAGAACAGTGTCCGCTTCCTCGGAAATGCTGTTCACCGTAAGCAGCATCGTCAGCAGACTCACCAGCAGTTCGGATGTCAGCACCTCGGTGTCGGCATACGACTCCGCATTGATGCGCATCATCTCCTGAATCAGCGAAACGAATTTCATCGTGGAAAGCGGATGAAAGACCGACGGCAGCTGTGCGCGGAATAATTTATAGTATTCCTCGCTCGTGCATCCGTTGAAATATACCCAAGTCAGCTCCCACGGAGATTCCGGGTTGCTCTGATACATATGCGGGATGCGGCAGTCGATGAAGAAGCAGTCGCCTGTCTCCAGTTCGCGGTGCTGCTTGTCGTAATCCAGTGTCCCTTTTCCGTCCAGCACCACGGCGAACAGAAACGACTGCGAATTTTGTCTGCCCGTGTGCTGCCCGACACCTGCTTTCAGATGTCCGCACTCCTGCAGATAGAAGAACGCGCGTCTTGCGATGGCGCTCGGTGTTTTTACGATACGGCTGTCAAGCGGGTTCGGAATGGTGCCCCGCTCAGTAATATGCGGCATAATAGTCCCTCCTGATAGAATCATTCCTCAACTATTATACCGCATTTGTTTTGAATTTTCAATTGTCTTTTGGTAGAATCTTGCACGATTTTTTTGTGCAAGATGCTACATTTCAACAGATAGCACTTGCAAACCGCACCGCAAACTGATTGTTTTCGTGAGAGGCAGCCAATCAGCTGATCAGTTCCAGCCCCGCATAGACCGTATTCGGGCCGATCCGCATGTCTCCGAGGATCAGCGTGAAGTCCGTGAGCGAGTCGATTTCCGCGTGCCACTTGTCGCCTTCCTTGCCCGCAGCACATTCCGCCGTGAAGAGGCCGTCGATGCCGTTTTCGTCCGCGCCGGTGATCTCGATCCAGATCTCATCCTCATCATTGCCGTTCTGAACGGTCACGCAGGCATATGCCTTGTCCGCCTCCGGCACGATCTTGCAGAAATCCGCATAGCGTTCCTTTGCGAGCGCCGCCTTCTTGCGGCTGGTGTTGATGTAATCGCCGTAGCAGAATGCATTGAACTCATCCTCCGTCAGTGTGCTGAGCAGGCGCTTGCGGACAGTGCCGTCCGGATTTTCGCCGTCATAGAGGAAATAGATGCCGTTCTTGTCCCAGAGCTCTGCTTCATCGCCGATCAGATTGCTGCGCAGCTTCATGCCGTCGGCATGGGCTTCGTCAATTTCCGCGCCCGCCTTCGATGCCGGCAGCCAGACGCAGCGCAGCGGCATACCGTCGGTCTTGCGCAGCACAGTGAACGGCGTGTCCGCATCAGGCATTTCGCCGCGCAGCAGATGTCCCTCCACAGCGAATGCAAGCAGATCGCAGAAACGTCCGTAGTTCTCGCGGTTCGCATCCAGGATCTCCATATCCCGCATGCCGCATGCGTTCAGACCTCTTGTGGAGATCCACACCGCGCCCGTTTGTGCATCGCCGGACAGCCGCAGATTATAGAGGTAATCCACCATCGGCGGCACATCGCTTGCCGCCTGCATCTTCACCCAGCCTGCGGGCAGCAGCTTCATGCGGGTATAGTCCAGATAAGTCGCCGCGTCCGGACAGATCATATGCAGGAGCTTGATCTGCTCGCGCAGCGCAAGGTCGGGCTGCAGTTCCTCGAACGGCATGCCGACCATGATCACGCCTTCTGCATCCTTGGTCTTTTCCAGCTCGGTATCCTGCACCATCGTTGCCGGGCGGAAATCCGAAATATCCGGCACAGGCTGCACCGTAACAAGCAGCTTGTACAGATCCAGGCTGCCGTCCGTCTTCGCCACCTGGAACAACAGCACGCCGTGCTCTTCATCCGCGCCTGCCTCCGCAACCTTGAATTGTCCGGTCGCTTCGATCTTGTCCTTCACATTCTCGACAGTGAGTCCCTCCGGCAGTGTCGGATAGACCGCGCCCAAAACGGAGGGTTCCTGTGCCGCATCGCCGTGCACAAGGTCGATCGCTTCCGCATCATACGGAGGCTCTTCCAGCATCAGCTCATCCATCTTGTCGGTGTTGCCGTTGCGCTTGTCGAACTGTTCCGCGAGCTTCTTTGCCTCATTGAAGAAATATTCCGCGAGATCCGCGCTCTTATAAGTGTGATCCTCTTTCCACAGCGCAAAATCACGCGGGAGGATCAGGTTGATCTCCTCCATCTCCATTTTGTCGAAGAGACGGTAGGCTCCGATCGAATAATCCAACCGTTTCCGCGGATTGCGGCACTCCACAAACAGCCGGATCGACCGGCGGAACAGCACCGTACCGAGATGACGGTCAACGACAGCATACAGGCGAAGCAGATTGCCGACTTCATTCAGCAGGCTCATGTCAATCTCGTTGCGCAGCATTGCCATCAGCCGCTTTGCCATCTGCTTTGCGTGATCATATTCACCGGCGAGGATATCATGGTAAACCCAGATGCCGTAGGTGTTCTGCGGGATCTCCGTGCAGCGCAGCTCGCCGGAAAAGATCCGCTCGCTGTGCTTTAATGCAGCCTCCCGGTTGCCGTTCAGCAGATCCATGCGCACGATATGGCTTGCCTCACATGCGCGGCAGTCCTCGAGCCCGTCTTCCTTTTCCATCTGGAACCGTCCGAACTTCACACCGTCCGGCATAGGATTGCCCGTATCCTCCGCAAAAGACTCCAGCATATAATAGTAGGGGCGGAGCGATTTTCCGCACTGAATCAGACGCTTCTTGAATTCCTCATAGAATTCGAGGATCTTTTCCAGCGGGATTTTCGGGAAATCCACTGCATTGTTGAGCATCCACTTGAAATCCCACAGCAGCGTGTACTGGAAATCGTCGTCCAGCTGCAATTCCTCGTTGTTGTCGTAAAGCGCCATCATCTCCGGGAAGATGATCATGCTGTCCACGTCGTCTGACTCAAACGTGGATTCGCGCATGGCTCTGTCGCGGAACCGGAAGCTCCACTCTGCGCTCTTGGCTTCATCCGCTGCACGGATCGCCTCCTTGATGGCTCTCAGTCTTGCCGGTCCCTTTTCACACTGCTGATATTTTGCGATGTATTCTTCTGCGTTAAACATATCTTTCCTCCTCATTGCCGGATTGTTTTTCCGCCTCTGCACGAACGGCAGGATCGCCGTATTCAAACGTGAAGCTGCGGAATGAATTGATCACCGTGGTCTCGCCGAACTGCGCAAGGCGCGGCGTTTTTGCACCGTAATCCATATGCATATGCCCGTGCAGGAAATACCGCGGCCGGTATTTCTCCAGCAAAGGCCGAAATGCCGTAAATCCTTTATGGCAGATGTCCTTGCCGTCGTAAAATCCGGCAAGCGGCGCATGCGTCACCAGAATATCGAAGCCGCCGGTGCGTCTGAGCTGAAGCCACAGCCGCCGGATGCGCCGCTTCATCTGCTCCTCTGTAAACTGGTGCGGCCCGGGATTATAGCGCATGCTCCCGCCCAGTCCGAGGATCCGCACACCGTTGTGGACATAGACCTTGTCCTCGATGGAATAGCACCCCTCCGGCGGGATATCTGCATATTTTCCGTCGTGATTGCCGTGCACATAGAGCAGCGGCACATTCGTCATGGTTTCCAGAAACATCAGATAGTGCGGGTGCAGATCGCCGCACGAAATGATCAGGTCGATGTCGTCCAGCATTCCTTTTTTGAAATGATCCCAGTAATATGTGGACTCTACGTCCGAAATCGTCAGGATCTTCATAGCTTTCCCCACTTTTTCATTCCCCTTGTTTTCCCGTTTTCAGTGTTCGCAGACCGTCTCACGAATCTGCTTTCTGTTTTTATCTATGCTGCCCGCTCAGGGTTCTTCCACGTTCTTTTCCGGTGCTTTCGGCAGCCTGTGCTGCTCAGCGAACGGGCGGAATTCCTCCTTCAGCTCGGACACATCCGGCAGCCGCCCGAACACATTGTCCGCCAGCCACGAAATATTGATGATCTCCTCCGGTGAAAGGATCTGCCCTTTCTTGCAGACCACATTGCCGTTCTGATCGTACAGCATTCCCTTGAACGGCCGGAACCATCCGCCGCTCAGCTGTGCCTTCATCAGATGCACAAGCCGCTGTGTGCCGACGGGCAGCTTGTCGGAATATTTCACATCGATCGCGCCGGAAGACATGCCCCAGTAATAGTTGAGCGCGTGCGTCTCATTGTCGTTGCCGTCGTTCTTGTAGGCGCCGATCAGCACGGAATGCACCATTTCCTCGTAGAGCTTGCCCCAGTTCCAGATCGGTGCCGCCAGCCGGAACACCTCTCCGCCGAATGTGCCGTACAGACCGACACGGTCGTCGTTGTTCATCTGCGTATTGATATCGCGGTCCGAAAAGAGGTCGACGCGCTTGGATTCAAGATATTTGACCGGATCGTGATCCGGCAGCGTCGTCCAGTCCAGAAAGACCACCGCACGCGGATTGACCATCTTCACGCCGAGCGCAAACGCATTGATCGATGCAGGCGTTCCGAGCACCGGATAATCCGCGATATAACCGATGCGCTCTGTCTCTGTCATGGAGCCCGCGATCATGCCCGCGATAAATTTCGCCTCATAAATGCGCAGATAATAGGTGCGCAGCTGCTTGTAGGTCGTGTTCATCGAGCAGTTCATGAGGATGATGTCCGGATGCGCGACCGCCTCCCGCATACTCACGGCATGATAGACCGGTGATGTGGTGAAGAACAGCTTGTAGCCGTCCGCAATGAGCGTTTCAATGGTCAGATCCGCCTTAGCTGCCGGCGCAAGATACGCCTTTGTGGAGACTGCGCTGCCAAAGGTCTCCTCCACATGCAGACGCCCGAGCTCGTGGTTATATGCCCAGACGGAGCCCTGCGGATCACGCGGATAGAGAAACGCCGCTTTCAGCACACTGTTCTGGCGCGGGATGAACCGGTTCAGCGCTGCAACCTTTTTGGAGCCCTCTGTCGGATCCAGAATACGCGAGATCGGATTCGCGTCCGCCAGAACGCGGAATTCGCCCCAGACACGGTCGATCTTCCGGCGCAGCTCCGCGGAGGTGTCCCCGCGCAGCGCCTCAAAGCTGTAAATCTCCAGAAAATGCAGAAACGCCTGTCCCGGCTTGATCGGCAGCCGCTGACCGTTCTTATCAAAATAAATCCGCTCAAAGACGGAGTACAGGAATTTCACATCGCGGCGCAGATCCTCCGACCAGACCGTCAGCTTGCCCTGCTCCTCGTCTGCGGGGATCGCGAGCATGAGCCGCCGGAATTCGCCCGGCTCCTTCATCATGATCTCATAGATCCGGCTGACCGCATAAAATTCCATGAATTCGGTATAAACGATATACCCGTCCGAATCGGAGGGCTTCGGGATCACGCGCGTCACGTTCGCTTCGATCGCAACCGCGCCGTTGAATTTTGATACGCTGACACGCTTGTTGCCCTCGACAACATAAAAGCGCTGCAAATACTCCAAGACCGTGATCGGTTCGCGCACGCCCTCTTCACGGACGGAATCGCAGAGCACAGACCATTTCGCGCAAAACTCCGTATCCGTTTCCAGCAGCGGCATGAAATTGGAGGCGAACGCATTGGTGCGCTCTGTTGATGCAGTTCCCTTGATCAGTGAAATCGGGATCTCGATCTGTCCGAGCGGTACTCTGCCGTCATCCGCGCCGCGCAGAAGATCTTCCAGCACAGGCAGATACGGGTAACGGTCGTCCTGTATGTCCTGCCGGCACTGTTTTTCTGCCATTTTCTGCGCTTTGGTATAATCCGTAATAGACATTCAAACACCCCCGTAATCAAAACAAAAGATGCTTCACCAAAAATTACTGTGTCCTTGTATTTTTTCAATTTCAGAGAAAAATGCTTCTAACGAAAGGATGATCTCATTCATATAGATATTGTCGATGACCATACCGCTGAAAAAGATCCCGCTGCGGAAGCCGTTGTCCTGATTCCGGAACCGGCCGCTGATGACGCAGTGTCCGCGGTGATCGAACCGGAAAATCAGCTCGGATCTGTCCTCCACGCCGTCATTTTTCAGAACGACGGTGTCGCCCGGACCGAGATCGAAGGTATAATCCAGACTGACCGTGAACACATAGAGGCTTCCGAGTGTGAGGTCGCAGGCAAACCGGCTTTCTGTCCCGCAGCACTGATACGAGATCTCAAATGAACCGCTGACGCCGGAACCGTTCTCTCTGCGTTCCAGCCCGACGCACGAAAGCACGAACCGTTCCGCATCGCCGCCGAGATCGAGCAGTCTGCGCGGCATTTGCAGCGTGCTGTCAGATTCTTTGCCCAAAGCGATCCCTCCCAGTATGGTATACATGGTTATTATACCAGATTGCACAGAAAAAGTCAATCTGCCCGCGGCGGAATCGGGGAAAAATCTATCATAAATACATAAAGCGAAAAAAAATGCAGTGCACCCGGGGGCGAGCCGGTCTGCACTGCGAAAACAGGGTAAGCGTATCGTGAAAACAGGGGAAGAAATGATGCACAAGGAACGGACACATCCGTTCCATCCTCTTGATAGTCATTCTATCACACAAATGTGTATTTGGTGTGACAGAACCGGAAAAGGCAGCCGAAATCTATATGATAGACTGCATATCACTGTAATTTTTCCGCCGGAAACAACACTGCGTAAACAACCGCCGCTGCCGGAACGCCAAGCAGAAGCCCGGTCATGCCGAAGAGCCCGCCGCCTGTTACGATCGCCGCCAGCACCCATGTCGGCGGCAGTCCGACCGACTGCCCGACGATGCGCGGATAAATGAGGTTGCTTTCAATCTGCTGCAATACCATTATATATAGTATAAACCAGAATACTGCCCGCGGCTGCACCATCATCAGCAGCAGAACGCACGGCACTGTTCCCGCCAGCGGCCCGATATACGGCACGATATTCGTGATCCCGACGGTCACGCTGATGAGCGCCGGATACGGGAAACCGAACAGCAGCATTCCGAAATAACACAGCACACCGAGAATGCACGCCTCTTTGCACTGTGAGCTGACGAATCCTGCAAAGGTTTCGCAGGTGAGCCTTGCACGCTGCGCGGCGCGTCCGAGGGTGTCCGGCTGCATGTGCTTTTTGCAGATCTGCGTCAGCTGCGCCCTGAGCCGCGGCTTGTCTGCCAGCAGATACAGCGAGAACACCGCCCCGATGCCGATATCCGCAATGCAGCGCAGGAACGCGGCGGTGTGGTCATAGGTGGAGCGCAGCAATGCGGGCAGCTTTTCCTCCAGCGCAGCGAGAATCGTGCGCAGCTGTTCCTCGGATACGAACCGGCGGGCGGTCTCCGGCAGGATCGTGAGCCAGTTCAGCAGATTTTCCGCATAAATACTGAAATGATCGGAGAACAGCCGCAGAGAATTGCCGAGCTGCGGCAGCAGAATGCACAGCACACTGACCAGCATAAGCACTGCCGGTGCGACCGCAAAAATCAGCGCGGCAGGACGGATCCATTTTGCATCCGGCGATTTCCCGCGCTTCTGCGCAAACCGGCGGATATCCGCCTGCAAGCGCATAAACGCGGGATTGAGAAGCGTTGCGATCAAAACGCCGATCAGCAGCGGCCGCAGCACGCGCAGGATCTTCCCGATCACAGCGAAAAAGCCCTCATACCGCAGAATCACGAACGCAACCAGCAGCAGAACCGTTCCCGCCGCAACGATCACCTGAAATAACGGCTCCCGCAGAATGTTCAGCCTTCGCTTCATGGCTGTTTTTTCTCCTTTTTCATTTAAGTGATTGCAAAAGTAAAATAGAAATGGATTTCCTTGTATTTTCGGAAGAAAACCTTTTTGATATGAAATTCGGATGCATTTCTTGCTGCTTTCTACTTTGCTCCTTCAGGGTACCAAATTTCTCTTTTCTCATTCCTCATTTTCCGCTATATTCCGAGCGGCATCCGGTTGACAAGGGACGCGATCCTGTCCCACGTGCGGCGATCGACTGCGCCGGTCTGCTCCAGCCCCGCGATTTCCTGCAATTGCCGCACAGCCAGCGCCGTTTCCCGGTCAAACATCCCCGTCAGCGGCGGCGCATCCACATTGCCGAAGTGATTCCCGATCAGCCGCAGCAGCATCTGCACCAGATACACCAGATCACCCGCATCACCCTCCTGCAGCAGGAAATTTCCCGCCGGAAAAACCGCCAGCGGCACAGAACCGTCCATCCGCGCACGGTAGCTTTCAACGATGGAATCCCATGTATCGCCGTCGATCTCTCCGGTCACGGGCAGCCCGTATGCCTGCTGATAGGCGCGGACAGCAAGCGCCGCCTCCTCCGTGAAATCCTTCGACGGCAGAACGATCGGGATACGCGGATCCCTGAGCGCGATCTCATAAAGGTAGGTCAGGATCTCTTCGGTATGCTCCTGCCTCTGCGCATCGGTATACAGCATGATATCACTCTCCTTATGTTGCACGGATAATGTAGCCGGGCGCCTGATACGGCCGCTTGCCCGCGCCGCATTTCATTTCGGAATAAACGCCGGTAATTGCATCCCATGTTGCGGGGCCGATCACGCCGTTTGCCGTCAGACCGTATTCCCGCTGAAACGCCTGCACTGCGCCGCGTGTGACCGGGCCAAAATATCCGGTGTCGGAAACGGGCGGGATATTGCTGTCAAACTGCGAAATATACGTGAGATACTGCTGGATCACGCGCACATTTTCGCTGGTCACGCCCTCGCGGAGCACTTCATTCGGATAAAGCCTTGCGCAGTCCGACGGCGGCACATCCCGCAGAATCCCCTTGTATGCGGCATAGAGGTCGTTCCACAGGCGGCGGTCGGCAATGCCGGTCTGCGGCAGACCGAATGTCTGCTGAAAGGAACGCACGGCGCGTTCGGTGTTCTCGTCGAAGCTGCCGGTGATGGCGATCGGATACACGCTCTCATAGTATGCGCCGACAACAGCGAGATAATACTGAAAGCTGCGCACCGAAACGCCGAAATCGCCGCGCCGCAGTTCGCCGGGAAAATTCCGCTGGATCTCCTCATAGCTGAGCCCCTCGGAATCCAGCTCCGCAAGCCGCTTCACGCTGGTGTAGATATAGGATAACCGGTACCACGTCGCTTCATTCACCGTGCCTGTTTCCGGCAGACCGAACACCGCCTGAAACACACGGACGGCGTTGGCAGTGCGGTCATCGTAGATGCCATCCGTGTCGGGCAGCTTCGGGATCGCGGGGAAATTGCCGGAAATGCGGTTCAGCTGGATCTGGATCGTCTGCACATCGTTTCCGATCATGCCCTTTTCCTGCGGCACGCCCGGATAGCTCGGCGTTGCAGCGCGGATCTCTGCGGCACGGGCGATGTCGATATTGTCGCCGTAATACTGCTGCAAAATTTCATACGGCGTATTCCCCTGATTTGCAAGCCCGACCGTTCCCCACTGTGAAAGCCCGTCGCAGGACACGCGGGAACCGTCGCAGAACGCCGCAAACATCGGCTCTATGCTTCCCTGCCGCCGGATATAGCGCGGGAACAGCTCCTCGCAGAGCCCGCTGATATTGCCGAAAATCTCACGCCCGTAGACGAAAGCCTGATCGAACTGCGTATCGTTCGTAATGTCGAACGGATAGCCGCGGGAACGGTACCACTCCGTATAGATGCGGTTCAGCGCAAAGGTGTTGATGACATAGATATTTGCACGGAGCGCATTTTCCGGCCATGTGGGGAAGATCTCGGAGGAAGCGCTGTTTTTGAGATATGCAATATACGGCACGGTCACATCTGCGGCATCGGAATCGGGAGCGCCGAGATGCACCGTGATGGTTTCGGGAATAAAGGGTTCCCCTCTGAGCATAAGGCTCCCCCTTTCTCAGAATTGCTGCATGTTGTTGAAGAAGGTGAGGTCACCGCCGGGGAACGGATCATCCGTGCCGGCGGGCAGCGGGATGAGGTCAAAGTTCTGCATGGATGTGATGAACGGGAAAACGGGAACATCCTGCGAATGCTCGCGGTAAAATCCTGCAGCCTGCGCAGAGATCTCGTAGTAGAATGCCTGCGGGCGGCGCTGATCCTCGGAGGGCGGCGGCGCAGGGACTGTGACCGGCGCAATATTGCCGCTTTCGTCGGTCGTCTGCAGGGAAATGAGCAGATCCTGCCCATCGACATTGCGCGTGACCGTGACAGTCGCACCGGCGATCGGTCTTGCGCCGCGTGCCGTGCTGACATGAACGGTAATGAGTCCGGTATAGGGGCGCTTTTGTCCGGTGCTTTCCTGCTCGTCGCCGGGAAGCTCCGGCGGCTCGTTCTCCGGCGGAAGCTCTGCGTCTGCCATCGCCGGAACAGCCTTGCGCGGCTGAATCAGAGACGGCAGCGGCGGGGGAAGAATCGGCGGGCGGGGCGGCGGAGGCGGAACGGGCGGACGGTTCTCCGGACGCGGCGGGGGCGGAAGCGGAACGGGCGGGCGGTTCTCCGAACGC
>JAFZPL010000046.1 GCA_017550355.1 Oscillospiraceae bacterium
CCGAAGGCAATGTCCGGCGGTCAGCGTCAGCGTGTGGCGCTCGGCCGTGCAATCGTCCGTAACCCGCAGGTCTTCCTGCTTGACGAGCCGCTGTCCAACCTGGACGCAAAGCTCCGTGCACAGATGAGAACCGAGATCTCCCTGCTCCACAAGCGTCTCGGCACCACCTTCATCTATGTTACGCATGACCAGACCGAGGCTATGACGATGGGCGACCGTATCGTCGTTATGAAGGGCGGTTATGTCCAGCAGATCGATACCCCGCAGAACCTCTACGAGACTCCGTGCAACAAGTTCGTTGCAGGATTCCTTGGTTCTCCGCAGATGAACTTTATCGACGCAACGCTCCTCTACCGTGATGAGAAGTACGTTGTG
This sequence comes from Oscillospiraceae bacterium, assembly GCA_017550355.1. Lineage (GTDB taxonomy): Bacteria > Bacillota > Clostridia > Oscillospirales > Ruminococcaceae > Firm-04. The sequence continues at coordinate 376 of JAFZPL010000046.1, forward strand.
CAGTTCGGTTCCAGCGACACCAGAAACAGCCGCGGCCAGAAGTTCGAGGTTGAGCTGCCGGCAAGCAAGGTCACCCCGGATCTCGATCACTATATCGACAAGGAAGTCATCATGGGCATCCGTCCGGAGAACGTCCACGATGAGCCGCAGTATCTCGCAAGCGCAACGACCGGTATTGTCAAATGCGAAGTTGAGATCACTGAGCTCATGGGCGCTGAGACCTACCTCTACCTCAACTGCGACGGCGTGAAGATGACCGCTCGTGTTTCTCCGAAGTCCACGGCACGTCCGCAGGACGAGATCGACGTCGTGTTCGATCCGGAGAAGATCCACCTCTTCGACAAGGAAACCGAGAAGACCATCATCAACTAATTTTAGTTCGTACAAACGACCTGTTCTGCTGCCAGGCAGGATAGGTCGTTTTTGCATATTTGCCTGCGGGCTCAAAACGAAAGGAATGAAGCATATGTTTATCAAAATTCAGGATCAGATCATCAACGTGAACTCCATCGAGGACGTCAAGAAATTCAACGAGGGCATGTATTGGTACATTGTCTTCAACTTCCGCGGTGAGGATGTGCAGAAGTTCGGTCCTTACACCAAGGAGCAGACAGACCAGATCATCCTGCGCATCGCAGATGCCCTCAATGCAAAGGATCTTACCGAGGACTTCGGCAAGGCATAATCATGATTTATACCGCATTGACGCGCCGCGCTGCACAGATTGCAGAGGCGGCGCATCGCGGACAGTGCGATAAATCGGGTTTTCCGTATATTATGCATCCTGTTCACCTGGCTGAACAGATGCCCGACGAGATCAAAGCGGCGGTTGCGCTGCTGCACGATGTGGTCGAAGATACGGACATCACGCTGGACGCACTGAAAGCAGAATTTCCTCCGCGCGTGACCGATGCCGTCGCTTTGCTGACGCATGATCCGCAGGAGGATTATTTTGCTTATGTCGCAAGAATCCGGGAGAACCCGGACGCGGCGGCGGTCAAACGCGCAGATCTGATGCATAATCTGGACGACAGCCGGATCCTGTCTGAGACAGTGCCGGCGGAAAAGCGCCGGAGAATGCGTGAAAAATATTTGAAAGCACTGGCTTTGCTTGACGGGACTGATCTGCAAAACTGATTTGGGAGATGATTCTTTGTTTATTCGGGTGAAGAATGCGCTCATCTCTGTGGAGGATATCCGGTCCGTTGAAGCAGGTGTGTGCAGCAAATCCAACATCTTTGAGCCGGAGCGTAACAAGACTGCGCTGGTGATCCGGTTCTGTAACGTGGAGGATCCGCTTTATATTCTCTGCGATTCTGTTGAAGAACGCGATGCGCTCTTTGAGAAGATCGTTTCGAGAGTGGAAGTCGAGATCATCGGTTAAAAGGAGCGATGCGGCATGAGATTTGCTTTTTTCGACGCAAAAGCCTACGATAAACCTTCCTTTGAGAAATTCGGTGCAGAGTACGGTGTGAAATTCAAGTTTTACGAGACCAAGCTGAACGAGGACACCGTCGGTCTGGCACGCAACTGCGACGGTGTTTGTACGTTCGTGAACGACACGCTGAGTGCGGCGGTGCTGGATCAGCTTGCCGATCTGGACTGCAGATATCTTGCGCTTCGCTGTGCAGGATATAATAATGTTGACATGAAAGCGGCAGGAGAATGCGGCATCCGCGTTGCACATGTGCCGGCATATTCCCCGCACGCCGTCGCGGAGCATGCGATCGCGCTGCTTCTGACCTCCGTGCGCCGGATCCACAAGGCATATATCCGCACGCGGGATTTCAATTTCAGCCTGAACGGCATGACCGGCTTCGACCTTTACGGCAAAACAGTCGGCGTGGTTGGCACAGGACGCATCGGCAGATGCTTCATCGACATCTGCAAGGGATTCGGCATGCATGTGATCGCATACGATAAATTCCCGGCAAAGGACGCGGATTTTGAATATGTTTCGCTGGAGGAGCTTCTCTCCCGCAGTGATATTGTTTCGCTGCACTGTCCGCTGACGGATGAAACGCGCCACATGATCAACTGCGAAACGATCAAGCTGATGAAAAAGGGTGTCGTTATTATCAACACCTCCCGCGGCGCATTGATCGACGCGGAATGTCTGCTGGACGGCATCAAGAGCCGGCAGATCGGCGCGGCTTGCCTGGATGTCTACGAAGAGGAGACGGATTTCTTCTTCGAGGATCTCTCCGGACATATCATCAGCGACGATATCCTTGCGAGACTGATCTCCATGCCGAATGTGATCGTGACTTCACATCAGGCATTTCTGACAGAAGAAGCACTCAGTAACATTGCCGAAACGACCGTGAAAAATATCGTGCAGATGAAGCGAGAGGGCAGCTGTCCGAACGAGCTGATCTGGAAAAAAGGCGAGATCATTCACGGAACAAAGTGAGAAAGGATCAACCAATGAAAATCAGTAAAGATATTCGCTATATCGGCGTGAATGACCGTGAGATTGACCTTTTCGAGGGACATTTCATTGTGCCGGAGGGCATGGCATATAATTCGTATGTCATTTTCGATGAAAAAATTGCGGTCATGGATTCTGTCGACCGCAATTTTACGCATGAGTGGCTGGAGAATCTGGCGGGCGCACTGGACGGCAAGAAGCCTTCCTATCTGATCGTGCAGCACATGGAGCCGGATCACTCCGCAAATATCATGAGCTTCCTGGAGCAGTATCCGGATGCGACCGTCGTTGCATCGACAAAAGCGTTTGCGATGATGCAGAACTTCTTCGGCACCGATTTTGCGGATAACCGTATCGTGGTCAAGGAAGGCGATACGCTTTCGCTCGGCAAGCACACGCTCAATTTCTACACCGCACCGATGGTGCACTGGCCGGAGGTCATCATGACCTACGACAGCACGGACAAGGTGCTGTTCACCGCAGATGCGTTCGGCAAGTTCGGTGCACTGGATGCGGATGAGGACTGGGCATGTGAAGCTCGCCGCTATTATTTCGGCATCGTTGGAAAATACGGCGTTCAGGTGCAGGCTGTGCTGAAAAAGCTGAGTGGGCTGGAGATCGAAAAGATCTGCCCTCTGCACGGCCCGATCCTGCACGAGAACCTCGGATATTATCTCGATCTTTACAATACATGGTCGAGTTATGGCACGGAGACGGAAGGTGTCGCAATTTTCTACACCTCCGTTTACGGCAACACAAAACAGGCTGTGGATGTGCTGGAGGGTGCGCTTGAGGATAAGGGCTGCCCGAAAGTTGCGGTCAATGATCTTGCACGCTGCGACATGGCAGAGGCGGTCGAGGATGCATTCCGCTACGGAAAAATCGTCCTCGCAACCACGACCTTCAACGCGGAGATCTTCCCGTATATGCGCACATTCCTGGAGGAGCTGACCGAGCGTAATTTCCAAAACCGCCGGATCGCATTGATCGAGAACGGTTCCTGGGCACCGCAGGCGGCAAAGGTGATGATGAAGAAGCTGGAGGGCTGCAAGAATCTCAGCTTTACGGCGACGACTGTCACGATCAAGTCCGCGCTGACCGACGCAAATATTGCGCAGCTCGAACAGCTTGCAGATGAACTGCTCGCTGACTGATCCTACAGAAAGGAGAATTTTCACATGAAGTATATCTGCACTGCATGCGGCTATGTTTATGATGAGGAACTGGGCGATCCGGATAACGGCATCGAGCCCGGCACCAAGTTTGAAGACCTGCCGGAAGATTACGAATGTCCGCTCTGCGGCGTCGGCAAGGACATGTTTGAAGAAGAATAATGTTGAAAACCGGACGTTCTGCACTGCGGAACGTCCGGTTTTCCATCCTGTTTTCAACACAGTTTTGAATACTCGGTTGAAAAGTGCGTGGAAATCCGGTGCAAAGGTGTGGAAACCGTAAAATATTCCACATTGCAATATGTTCCAATTCCCGTCACATATCCGCGAAAATACGAAAATTTCGGGCGCAATCGCCGCTTTTTTGTATTCTCTGAAAATGTGAACTTTCTTTGAACATAATATTTTCAACATTCAACGTTGATAAAGTTGAAAAGTTAGCTTTTGGTTCAGGGGGAGCCTTTTACAGATCGGAAACCTCTTTTTCAACAAAACAGCCGGTGACCAGATGGTCACCGGCTGTTGGATTCAGATTAGTCGAACATCGGGGTGGAGAGGTAACGCTCACCGGTATCCGGAAGCAGTGCGACGATGGTCTTGCCTGCATTTTCCGGACGCTTTGCCAGCTGAACCGCTGCCCAGAGTGCCGCGCCGGAGGAAATGCCGACCAGCAGACCTTCGTGCTGTGCTGCGAATCTGCCGGATGCGTATGCATCCTCTTCCGCGACGGTGATGATCTCATCGTAAACGGAGGTGTCGAGGGTTTCCGGCACAAAGCCTGCGCCGATGCCCTGCAGACCGTGCTTGCCCGCCTTGCCCTCGGAGAGAACCGGGGAGCCCTTCGGCTCAACAGCGACAACCTTGACATCCGGGTTCTTGGACTTCAGCAGCTTGCCGACACCGGAGATCGTGCCGCCTGTGCCGACGCCGGAAACGAAGATATCAACCTTGCCTTCGGTCTGATCCCAGATCTCAACACCGGTGGAGTTGAAATGTGCAGTCGGGTTTGCAGGGTTGGTGAACTGGGACGGGATAAAGCTGTTCGGGATCTCCGCAGCAAGCTCATCCGCCTTTGCAATGGCACCCTTCATGCCCTTTGCGCCCTCGGTGAGCACGAGCTCTGCGCCGTATGCCTTCATGAGGTTGCGGCGCTCAATGCTCATCGTCTCCGGCATGGTGATGATGAGGCGATAGCCGCGGGATGCCGCAACGGAAGCGAGACCGATACCGGTATTGCCGGAGGTCGGCTCAATGATGACGCTGCCGGGCTTGAGCAGTCCCTTTGCTTCTGCATCGTCAATCATTGCCTTGGCGACTCTGTCTTTTACGGAGCCTGCCGGATTGAAGTACTCGAGCTTTGCGAGGAGGGTGACATTGAGGTTGTTTTCCTTCTCGGTGTTGGTGAGCTCAAGCAGCGGGGTGCCTCCGATGAGGTCGGTGATCTTTTTTGCGATTGCCATAATAAATAGACTCCTTTCATGATAAAGCTGTTTTAACCTATCATCTAACTATGAATACTAGGCTTGATTCTATTATAGCAGATGCAGTGCGGTTTGTCAAGCCTTTTTTGAAAAATGTGCAATAAAAAAGCGTGATTGCAGGCTATAGGAAATAACTATAACCGTGAGAAACACGATCATATTTGTTTATAATATTTTTCTGCACAATATACTGCAATAACGAAAGATGATATTTTTGTGTGGAAATAAAGGAATTTTACGAAGAATACTTGACAGATGCACAGAATAATAGTATAATATAATCGTATAAATGTGCATCAAAGCCGACTTTTCAATCAGGAGGTCAGTGATTATGTTTTGCAGAAATTGTGCAGAGGTGCTGACAGAAACAGATGTTGTCTGCCCGAGATGCGGATTTGCTGCCGGTGACGGATTCAAATATTGTGCCAACTGCGGCGACGAGGTCATGGTTGGTTCGATCGTTTGCAGTACGTGCGGTCAGCCTGTTCCGATCGCGCCGTATCTGAATCAGCAGTCTGCATTTATGCAGCAGCCGTATCAGCAGCCGGGATACCAGCAGCCCGGATATCAACAGCCGGGTTATCAGCAGCCGACGTACCAACAGCCGACCTACCAGCAGCCATACGGTCAGCCGCCTGCTTATCAGACACGGGCGCTTCCGCCTGCCGCACCGGGCTACGGGCAGCAGCAGAACCAGAATGTCTATAATCCGACGGCAGCATACGGACCTGTTACCTACAAATCCAAGGTGACAGCAGGTGTGCTCGGCATTCTGCTCGGCTCGCTGGGTGTACACAATTTCTACTTAGGTTATACAGGAAAGGGGGTTGCACAGCTTCTTCTCACCGTTGCCACATGCGGTGTCGGCGCAGTTGTGTCGGAGATCTGGGGCTTTATCGAAGGCATCATGATCCTGACGGGCTCGATCAACACCGACGGCAGAGGACTTCCGCTCAAGGAATGACATTTGAGATCCGACATACATAAAATATAGCATATCCAAAACAATATTTTGAGATGTGGGCTGTATCACTAAGCCATAACAGGGGGAACGGGGCACCGAAAGGCACTCCGATATATAATAGATATGATAGGAGGAACTATTATGGCTATCAGCACATTTCAGCGCAGAGAAGTAAAATTTCTGCTTAGCAGAGAACAGTTTGAAGGCCTGCTGCCCATCGTACATGAGCATATGAATCCGGACGCTTACTGCGTGGACGGCAAGGAATACGGCATCTACAACCTTTATTATGACACTCCGGATAATTTTCTCATCCGCACATCCATTCAGAAGCCCTATTATAAGGAGAAGCTTCGCCTGAGAAGCTACTACTCCCCCGCCGCACCGGATGCTTCCGTTTTTCTGGAAGTGAAGAAGAAGATCGGCGGCATCGTGACGAAGCGCAGAGTCGCCATGACACGCGCAGAGGCGGAAGCCTATATCGAAACGCGGGAGAAGCCTTATTATGAGCGCTTCATCGACCAGCAGGTCATGAAGGAAATGGATATCTTCCTGAATAATTACGACTCCATTCAGCCGCGGCAGTATATCAGCTATCAGCGTGCAGCGTTTTTCGGCAAGGACGATCCGGAATTCCGTCTGACGTTTGACCGTGATATCACCGCCCGCCGCGAGGATCTTTCGCTCGGTATGGGAAATTACGGCTCCAAGCTGCTTCTTCCCGATCAGCGGATCATGGAGATCAAGGTTCCCGGTTCGATTCCGATGTGGATGAGCCACGCAATGTCTGCACTCGACATCCACCGGATCAGCTTCTCCAAGTACGGAACCGCATTCAAGAATTATGTGCTGGAGCAGATTGCTGCACAGCGTCAGGAAGGAAGGAAAACAATCTATGCTTAATCCCACTATGGCTGCAACGGGACTTTTCGCCCGTCTTTTTGCAGATCAGTCTGAACAGTCTCTCAACGCGCCTTCGACCGGCGTGATTGTTGCATGTGTGCTTTCGGCAGTTGTGATCGCACTGATCGTCAGTTTTGTCTATATGTTCACACACAGAAAGATCGGCTATACGCAGAGCCTCGTGCTTGCAATGCCGCTGCTTTCCGGTCTGGTCTCCACGGTTATGATCATGATGTGTCTGCTCTCCACCACGACGGCAGTCGCAGCATCCATCAGTCTGACAGGTGCATTCTCACTGGTACGTTTCCGCAGTTCGCCCGGCGATCCGAGAGATATCGCGTATATCTTCTTTTCCATGGTGATCGGCGTGGTGTGCGGCGTCGGCTATGCCGTCTATGCAGCCCTGCTGACTCTGATCCTTTGCGCAGTCCTGATCATCTTTGATCTGACGGGCTTCGGCGCACCGAAGGTTCAGGAAATGACTATGAAAATCACGATCCCTGAGAATCTGAATTATAACGGTCTGTTTGACGACGTGATGAAGAAGTACACCACGAACTATCTTCTCCGCAGAGTCAAGACCACAGACTTTGGCACATTGTTCGATCTGGTTTATGCGATCACCATCAAGGCAGACGCAGACCAGAAGAAATTCATTGACGAGATCCGCGCACTGAACGGCAATCTGAACGTCACGCTCGTGCTTTACAAGTATGACGATCAGATCTATGACACGAAGAGCAAATAATGCAGGAAGGAAGAAACCCCTTTATGAAACAGCAAAAACGGCATTTTGCCGTGATCTGTGCTGCTATGCTGCTTGTAAGTGTCTGCACGGGATGCGGATCCTCGGAGGATTCCGGCGGCGCCGTGACAACAGCAGCTGCAGGTTCTGCCGCTTCGTCGGAAACGACCGGCGCGACAGGTACGGCTTCACAGACCACCGGTAAAACCGATACAGCCGGAACAACAGCTGCGGCTGAAACAAAGTCCGGTGCGAATACTGAAACCACGCAGGCGGGCAGCAATACCGCAGAAACGTCTGCGGCAACTACGGCAGCCGGGGACGACAAACCGTCCGGCGGTGATTCCGCCGAAACGACTGCGGCAGGCGGCAGCAACGATGAAAAGCCCGCTGAGACCACGAAACAGCAGGATGACGGCGGCAGTGCCCAGACCACAGCGGCAAACAATACCAACGCATCTGCGGATGATCCGGACGATAATCCGGACGAGGTCATCAAGTATATCTACCTCAAGGGCAATACCGCACAGTACGCCGGCGAGGGCATCTTCGTTTCCGGCAGCAAGATCACGATTTCTGCGGGCGGCAGCTACGAGATCAGCGGCACGCTCGACGATGGGCAGATCGTTGTCCAGACCGACAAGAAGAAGGTCAAGCTGCTGCTGAATAACGCGAAGATCACCAACAAATCCGGCGCAGCGATCAGCTGTCTGAAAGCGAAGAAAATGACCATCAAAACGCTTGCAGATACCACGAGTTATCTGGAGGACGGCGGCACGCATGATGAAGATAAAGGTGTCATTTTCTCGGAGAATACCGTACAGCTTTCCGGCGAGGGAACGCTCAATATCAAGGCAAATTTCGCCCACGGTGTCCAGAGTGACGACGATATCCGCGTGAACAGCGGCAGAGTGAACATCACCGCGACGAAATCCTGCCTTCACTCCAACGACGGCATTGAGATCAACGGCGGTTACCTCTACTGCGACGGCGGCACGAACGGCATCAAGACCGACGGTTATATCACGATCACGGGCGGTTCGTCTGTTTTCATGGGCGGCGAACGTGAGGAAAAGGGCGCAATCTACTGCGACGGTGTGTTCGCTGTGAAGGACGGCGAATTCTGGGCAATCGGCAACACGTTCACCAAGCCGGATGCGGCAGTGACTGAGTCCAATGTGCTCGGCATCGTGTTCCCGAACATTCAGACCGGCGGCACCTGCGTCAATGTGACCAGAGGCTCGAATGAAGTCTTCACGATGACTTCGCCGCGGCAGTTCAAGTATGTGGTTTATTCCGGCCCGAACCTGCTGAAGAACGCAGAATACAGCGTCAGCTACGGCGGTACGGTTTCCGATAAGTCCAAGACCGTCTGCACGGGACAGGGCTATTCTGGCGGCACCGACGGCGGAAAGTTCACTGCGGGCGAAACGATCACATTCTATACAGTCCAGTAAAATGATCCAGACAAGGGCGTCCGGTTTTTCCGGGCGCTCTTTTTCTATTATAGAATTTGAATGCGTTTCACAGGTTCCTGAGGAGAAAACCTTTTGAGGAAAGGTTTTCTCCTCAGACTCCCCTTTCCAAACCTTTTTGATATGTGTGCCTCACTTTTTGCCGGCATACCGTGGCACATAATTTCTGTTTTTGCTTGACAATTTGCGCAGAACGGAGTATAATAGAATATGTATGCGAGATTGTGCAACATTACCGAAACTGTACTGTTAGTTTTGCACATTATGCGAACATAACCGTCGAGATTACCAATTACAGGACGGGAAAGCCGCCTGAACGGAGGGAGCAGGAATATGGATCAGACCATCAACCAGATCCTTGCGCTGGATGCCGAAACAGAGGAACGTCTGCAAATGTCGAAAACCCTCTGTGCGAAGATCATCAGCGATGCACATACGCAGGCTGCTGCGATCGAGCAGGCACAGACGCATCAGACACGCGATCTGATCGGTGAATTTGAGGAGCAGACCCGCGCTGATTACGAGGAAAAACTCGCGAAGCTCCGTGCCGAGTCCGACAGCACGCTCGAAAGCATCAGCGAATACTTTGAAGCACGGCAGGATGCGCTGCTGGAAGCACTGTTTCAGGATACGCTCCGTGCAGCGGAGGAATGATCCATGCCGAATGATTATCAGGCAAGCACGGCGGCAATCCGCTGTGCCTACGGGCAGCGGCTGCGCAGCTCTGATTACCGCGATCTGCTGAATCTCCACAGTATTCCGGAGGTCGTGCAGTTTCTCAAGGAAACAGAGCGATACGGCGAGCTGCTTTCAAGCCTCGAACCGATGTATACCCACCGCGGACATCTGGAGATGCTGCTGGAGCGCGGCAGCTTTGACCGCTGTGTTCACTTCTGCCGGATGGAGCAGCTGCTGCGGCAGCCTTTTTTCCGCTTCTTTGTTTATGAATATGAGATCCGCGAGCTCTGCAAGGCGGCAATGCTGGACAATCAGCAGTATATCTCCGCCATGAACACATGGCTCACGCCCTATGCGAGCTTTCGGGTGGATGCGCTGGCGCGTGCGCAGAACGACGAGGAAATGATCGCGGCGGTGTCGCACACACCGTATGCGCCGATCCTCAAAAAATATCTGCTCAGCGCACGGACCGGAACAACCCTTGCGGAATGTGAGATCGCGATGCGTGCGGCGGCGTTTTCCAAGCTGCTGAAGGATGCAGAGAAAACGCTCAGCGGCAGCGATCTGGAGGCGTTCCGCGGACTGGTCGGCGAACAGATCGACCTGATCAATATCATCAACGCATACCGCCTGATTTCTGTGTTCCACACCGATCAGGAGACGCTTTCCGCAATGCTGCTGCCGGAGGGCGGCAAGATGCCGAAGCGTGTATGCAAAGAGCTGTACGGCGCAAAGACCGTGGACGGATTTCTTGCCATCCTCGGCACGACGCGTTACGGCAGAAAGCTGGGCGGCTTTGCGGCAATCGGCGATATCCCCGATCATGTGCGCCTTGAACATGCATTTCAGACGCTCCGTTACCAGACGGCGCGGCGGGCGCTGCATTTTTCGGGACATGCCGCGGTGAGCCTTTACGCCGAGCATTTTCTCGATCAGATCGAAGTGCGCAATCTGATCACGATTATCGAGGGCATCCGGTATCAGAAGCCGGTGTCATATATGCAGTCTTTGCTGATTACGGAGTGACTGCATGACAAGGGGGTGCTATTTTGTCCATTGAAAAGCTGGAGCTTGTGAGCATTGCAGGCGCGGCAGACGAGCTGAACGAAGCCATTGTCGCCTGTCTCAAAAGCGGCGTATTCCATATAGAGAATGCAGCAAAGCTATTGGGCAGCACAGAGGATTCCGGTTCACGCTCGGAGCTGAATCCGTACGCGGAGCCGCTGAAATCGCTCGCAGAACTGGATCTGAGACAAATCAAAATCGACGCAGACGCGGAACCGCTGCCGGCAGAATTTACGCCGGATCAGATCTGCAAAGAATCCGCACGAATCGCGGAACGGCTGCGCTCGGTGCGTGAAGAGCTTGGCAAAACGCGCAAGCTGATCGCAGACTATGAGAGCGCGTCGATCCATCTGAAAAATCTGCAGCGTGCGGACATTGATCTCGGCGAGCTGGTCAAATGCAAGCATATCGCATACCGGTTCGGACGGATGCCGGAGGAAAACCTCCAGAAGCTGGCGTTTTATACGGATGACGGCTTCATCTTTCAGGATTATCACACCGAGCACGAATATGTCTGGGGCTTTTATTTCGCCGCCGCAGACCGGATCCTTTCGGTGGATGCGATCATGAAGGGACTGCTCTTTGAGCGGTATGAGCTGCCGGACGACCTTTCGGGAACGCCGGAGCAGGCGCTCGGCAATATGCAGATCCGCCTGACGGAGCAGAAGGCAAGGCGCGAAACGCTTGAAAAGGAGCAGAAACAGATCTACGAGACGGAATCCGATCTGCTCGGACGGATGTACCGCTTTGCGAAATATGAGAACGAGGTATGGAAGCTGCGGTCGCAGTGCATTGTTTCGCAGGATAAGTTCAACCTGATGGGCTATGTGCCGGCGAAGGATAAGGAAGCCTTCAAAAAGCAGATCGACAAGGTGCCGGATCTGAGCGTGACCTATGAAGCGCCGTGGGCAGATTCGCGGATGAAGCCGCCTGTCCGCCTGAAAAACAACTGGTTCTCCAAACCGTTCGGATTGTTTGTGGAGATGTACGGCCTGCCGGATTACAACGGCTACAACCCGACAACGCTCCTTGCGGTCACATATACACTGCTGTTCGGTATGATGTTCGGTGATCTCGGACAGGGCATCATCCTCGCGCTGATCGGCGTATTCCTCGACAAGAAAAAGCATTTCTCGCTCGGCCCGATCATCGCACGCATCGGTGTTTCGTCTGCAATTTTCGGTGCGCTGTACGGCTCGGTGTTCGGCTTTGAGGAATGGCTCGATCCCGTCTATGAATCTATGGGAATATCGTTCCTTCCGCTGAAGGCAATGGAGAATTCCAATATGATCATCTTCGGTGCGATCGGCATCGGCGTTACTATTATAATAATGTCAATGCTGGTCAACATCATCATGCGGCTCAAACAGCGCAACTTTGAAGAAGCGATCTTCGGAAACAACGGTCTGGCAGGCCTGCTCTTCTTCAGCAGTCTGGTCATGATGATCCTTTCGCTGATCGGTTATTCGATTCTGCCGGATGCCGCACTCAAGGCGATCCTGGCAATCACGCTGCTTCTGATGTTCTTCCGCGAACCGCTCGGTCACTGGATGGCGCATAAGCCCTACAAGATGCCGGCGGTGGGCGAATTTATCGCAGCAAATCTGCTGGAATGCTTTGAATTCCTGATCGGCTACATCTCGAACACCTCTTCCTTTATCCGTGTGGGCGGCTTCGTCTTCTCGCATATCGGTCTGATGGGTGTTGTGATGATGCTTGCGGACAACGGCGAATCCAAGTCGATTATCGCTGTGGTGATCGGAAACTTGGTCGTCATGGGCTTTGAGGGACTGATTGTCGGCATTCAGGCGCTGCGTCTGGAATTCTACGAGATCTTCTCGCGCTGCTATGACGGCGGCGGACGTGCATTTACGCCGATCTCGGTCAAATTTGATGATTTCAGTGAGCAGGCACAGCCCGAACAGGCGGTCTGAGCACACAATAAAAATTAGGAGGATATTCTCATGTCTGTTTTTGAAATTCTGGAGCTGATTTTGCTTCCGCTGCTGATCGTGGCGATGCTGTTCCTGCCGGTCTATATGGCAATCAACAAGAGAAAGAGCGGCAGAGCGACCGGAAGATCCATGCGCCGCGCAATGATCGCAAACCTCTGTGCATTCGGTGCTGTGATGCTCTGCGCGATCGCGCTGCCGGTCGGCGGTCTGGTGTTCGCGGATGCGGAGACCGCACAGACTGCTGCGGCTGCTTCCTCGGCAGGCCTTGCATATCTGGGCGCAGCGCTTTCCGCCGGTATCGGCTGTGTCGGCTGCGGTATCGCGGTCGGTCATGCAGCACCGGCAGCAATCGGTGCAATCGCAGAAGAGCCGCAGTCTTTCGCAAAGGCGCTGATCTTCGTTGCACTGGGTGAAGGTATCGGTATCTACGGCGTTCTGATCGCCGTCATGATCCTCGGTAAGGTCTGATGCGCTGCTTTGTCATCAGCGACAACCTGGACACTCTCGTCGGCATGCGCCTTGCGGGCATGGAGGGTGTCGTGGTACATGAGCGGGCGGAGGCGCTGCAGGCGCTTCGCGATGCAAAGACAAAGCCGGATATCGCCGTCGTGATGCTGACAGAAAAGATCACGGCACTGATTGCGGAAGAGGTCCAGCAGCACAAAGAACAGGCTGCCATGCCGCTGCTGGTCACGGTTCCCGACCGTCACGGCAGCGCAGACATGACCGCCGCGATCTCCCGTTATCTGGCAGAAACAGTCGGAATCCATATTTGAACGAATGCGGGATGCGGAATCAAAACAGCTTCCGTATTCCGCATTTTTGTGAATTGAGGTTGATAACATGGACGCACAACAGAAGCTCAGCCAGTTTATGAGCTCTGTGCAGAAGAGCACCGAGGCGGAGATCGAACGCGCAAAGCAGGCAGCAGAGGCAGAGGCGGCGGAATGCATCCGTGAAACGCAGGAGCGCTGTGCCGCGGAATCCGCACAGCAGCTGACGCGGGCAAAGGCAAAGATCACGGCGCGTTACCGCAAGAAGATGTCTCAGACGGGCTATCAGAGCAAGACCGCCGCGCTTGCGAAGCGCCATGCACTGCTCATGCAGATCTTCGCGAAGCTCCGCGCACGTCTGCTGGAGTTTACGCAGTCCGAGGACTATACGCAGTGGATGATCTCGCTGCTGAAAAAGCATCCGCCGCAGGAAAACGATGTGATCCTTCTGCGCGAGCGCGATCTCGGCATCGCGGAGATGCTGAAGGAGGCGGTCAGTGTGCCGTGCAGCTTCCGCGCAGACAAGACCGTGAAGATCGGCGGACTGTCCATCCTTTCGGCGGACGGTCACCGCTGCGGCAATCACACGCTGGACGAGGCATATGCCGCCCAGCTGCGTGATTTTTACCGCAATCATAAAATCGGCGGAGGTGAAGCCTGATGCAGCAGCCCGTGATTTACAGCATAAACGGCCCTGTTGTCAAGGTGCGGAATACAGATATCTTCTCTATGATGGAGATGGTGTATGTCGGCGAGCGCAGACTGATCGGCGAGGTCATCGGCCTGACGGACGAGGAAACGACGATCCAGGTATATGAGGGAACGTCCGGACTGAAAACCGGCGAACCGGTCGCACCGACGGGCGCACCGATGTCCGTTACCCTTGGCCCCGGCATCCTGACGAATATTTTCGACGGCATCGAACGGCCGCTGCGCACGCTGGAGGAGAAATCCGGCGCATTCATCGCAGACGGCCTTGATGTGCCGATTCTGGATACGGAGCGCCAGTATGACGTGACGGTCAAGGTGAAGGTCGGAACGATGATGCAGGGCGGCGAAGCCTATGCATCCTGTCTGGAGACCTCCGCGATCCTGCATCTGTGCCTTTTGCCGCCGAATCTTTCCGGCAAGGTCGTCTATGCGGCGCCGAACGGAAAATACCGCATCAACGACGAGGTGCTCCGGCTGGAGGATGCAGACGGGCAGATCCATTCGCTGACGCTCTGCCAGAAATGGCCGATCCGCCGCGCAAGACCTGCCGCAAAGCGCCTGACGCCTTCCCGCCCGATGATCACAGGTCAGCGTGTTCTGGATACACTGTTCCCGATCGCGAGAGGCGGCACGGCGGCGATTCCGGGCGGTTTCGGTACCGGCAAGACCATGACGCAGCACCAGATCGCAAAGTGGTGCGACGCGGATATTATCGTTTATATCGGCTGCGGCGAGCGCGGCAACGAGATGACGCAGGTGCTGGAGGAATTCACGGCACTGAAAGACCCGCGCACGGGCAAATCACTGATGGAGCGCACAGTGCTGATCGCAAACACCTCGAACATGCCGGTTGCGGCGCGTGAAGCATCCATTTACACCGGCATCACGCTTGCAGAATATTACCGCGACATGGGCTACCATATCGCGATCATGGCGGATTCCACCTCCCGTTGGGCGGAGGCACTGCGCGAGATCTCCGGCCGTCTGGAGGAGATGCCCGCGGAAGAAGGCTATCCGGCATATCTCCCCTCACGTCTCTCGGAATTCTACGAGCGCACGGGTGCATACGAAACACTCAACGGCAGAGAAGGCAGCGTGACCGTTATCGGTGCTGTTTCGCCGCAGGGCTCCGACTTCTCTGAGCCGGTCACGCAGAACACGCGCCGTTTCGTGCGCTGCTTCTGGGGACTGGACAAGGCACTTGCTTATGCCCGTCACTACCCGGCGATCAACTGGACGATGAGCTACAGCGAATATATGGACGATCTCGCAAACTACTACGAAACGCAGGTCGATCCGCGCTTCACCGCCTGCCGCACAGAGATCAGCACGCTTCTGAAAGAGGAGCAGACCTTGATGGATATTGTGCGTCTGATCGGTTCGGATGTGCTGCCGGACGACCAGAAGCTCATCATTGAGACTGCGCGTGTGATCCGTGTCGGATTTTTGCAGCAGAATGCCTATCACGCGGAGGATACCTATGTTCCGCTGAATAAGCAGTTCCTCATGATGAAGCTGATCCTGCATGTTTATCACCGCATGAAGGAGCTTCTTGCGGAGCATGTTTCGCTGAATGAGATGGTTCACAGCGGCGTGATGGAAATGGTGATCAAGGTGAAATACGATATCCCGAACAACCAGCCGGAGCGGTTCGGTGTGCTGACGCAGCAGATCGACAGTATGCTGAATGCGCTGCGCAAACAGAAAGAGGAGGTGCTGTAACCCATGTCTCTGCAATATTTCGGGCTTCACAGCATTAGCGGCTCGCTGGTTGTGCTGGATCATGTCAAGGGCGCACAGTTTGACGAGATGGCGCGGATCGTGCTGGATGACGGCACGGAGCGCACGGGCAGAGTGGCCATGCTGGAGGGCGACAAGGCTGTTCTTCAGATCTTTGAGGGCACGCACGGCCTTTCTCTCAACAACACCAGAACGCAGTTTACCGGCAGACCGATGGAAATCCCGCTTTCGGCAGACCTGCTCGGCAGAGTCTTCACGGGTGCGGGCAGACCGGCGGACGGTCTCGGCGAGGTCATGCCGGAGAAATTCGGCGATATCAACGGTCTCCCGCTGAATCCGGTTTCGCGGCAGTACCCCAGAAATTATATCGAAACGGGCATTTCCTCGATCGACTGCCTCATGACGCTGATCCGCGGACAGAAGCTGCCGATCTTTTCGGGAACCGGTCTTTCCCACAATAAGCTCGCTGTGCAGATCGTGCAGCAGGCGCGTATCGCAAAGGACGACAACGCAGAATTTGCAGTTGTCTTTGCGGCAATGGGCATCCAGAACGACGTTGCGGATTATTTCCGCCGCAGCTTTGCGGAGTCGGGCGTTCTGCAGAATGTTGTGATGTTCCTGAACCTTGCAAACGATCCGATCGTGGAGCGTATCATTACCCCGCGCTGTGCGCTGACGGCGGCGGAGTATCTTGCATACGAAAAGCATATGCATATTCTGGTTGTGATGACGGATATGACGGCATATGCGGAGGCGCTGCGTGAATTTTCGTCCTCGAAGGGCGAAATTCCGGGCAGAAAGGGCTTCCCGGGCTATCTGTACTCCGACCTTGCATCCATGTATGAGCGTGCGGGCATCATCGAAGGCGTTGAGGGCTCAGTGACGCAGCTGCCGATCCTCACCATGCCGAACGACGATATCACGCATCCGGTGCCTGACCTGACGGGCTATATCACCGAGGGACAGATCGTGCTGGAGCGCGGTCTGGAACAGAGCGGCGTCTATCCGCCGATCGCGGTGCTGCCGTCGCTGTCCCGTCTGATGAAGGACGGCATCGGCGAGGGCTACACCAGAGGCGACCACGCGGCTGTCGCAAACCAGCTGTTCGCATCGTATGCACAGGTGCAGGATGCGCGGTCGCTGGCGTCGGTCATCGGCGAGGAGGAGCTCTCCGCACTCGACCGGCAGTATCTGGAATTTGGCAAATACTTTGAATCCTGCTTCCTCTCTCAGGGCTTCAACGAAAACCGTTCGATGGAGGAAACGCTTGATCTCGGCTGGACGCTGCTGTCTTTGCTGCCGAAATCCGCGCTGGACCGCGTAGACGATCAGATGCTTTCTGCGCATTATGATCCGGCTGCTGCTGCGGCACTCAAGGAGAGGATGGCAAAGAATGGCTAATCAGGTATTCCCGACGAAAGGAAATCTGATCGCGGCGAAGCGGCAGCTTGCACTCAGCAAACTGGGCTATGATCTGATGGACAGAAAGCGCAATGTGCTGATCCGCGAGCTGATGCAGCTGGTAGACCGTGCAAAGGCACTGCGCGGTTCGATCGAGGAGACCTACAAAGAAGCATATGCGAAGCTGCAGGAGGCGAACATCACGCTCGGCGTGGTGGATCGTTTTGCGGATTCGGTGCCGATCGACAGCGGAACGGAGATTTCCACACGTTCTGTCATGGGTGTTGAAATCCCGACAATTTCGCATCCGGAGGGCATAGATCCCCCGATCCCCTATGGCTTTCTGGACACCAATATCCAGCTGGATCAGGCATATGCGGCATTCTGCAAGGTGCGCGATATGACGCTGCTGCTTGCGGAGGTGGATAACGGCGTGTTCCGGCTTGCAACGGCGATCTCTGCGACACAGCGGAGAGCGAATGCGCTGAAGAATGTGCTGATTCCGCGCTATACCGGCATTATCCGGATGATTTCCGATGCGCTGGAAGATAAGGAACGCGAGGAATTCACGCGCATGAAGATCATCAAGGCAACAAAAAAATAAGCAAAGAACCGTCCGGGAGCAGAACGCTTCCGGACGGTTTTCACATTTACTTTATAAACAGAATCACGCCATAGATGACCGCAAAGAGCAGAGAGCCGCCGGAGATCACCGCCGTTGCAATCTGGAATTTTCGCAGGGCATTGCGCTTTTTCTGTTCTGCCGCCTGTTCAATCTCATCGAGGGTTTCGCCGTTCAGATATGCCAGAAGTTCGCGCGTGGTCTGAATGTCATTTTTCTGCAAAAGCGAAAAATAATGCTGAAATGTCAGGAATAACGCAGTTGCCATCACACCGGCAAGGATTCCTCCGATTAGTGCGCCGAGTTCCCCGCAATGCTCTATGACGGGCGGCAAAATCAGAATCAATGCGAGAATTTCCGCCACAGCCAGATACGGATACCGGCTGATTCTTTTTGCATCCTCATTTTGAACCGTTTGTTTCATAGTTTCCACATCTCCTTTTACAAGATTGTCCAGAGAAACACCGAACAGCCCGCTTAAGAGCAGCAGACTGTGAATATCCGGAAAGCTCTTTTCGGTTTCCCAGTTGGAAACGGTCTGCCGGCTGACATATGCTTTTTCCGCTAAGGTTTCCTGTGACCACCCCTTTTCTGTGCGTAGTTTCTTAATTGTTTTACTAAGCTCCATTGGGATCCCCTCCGTTCTGCCGATGTTCTCCGGCTGACTCTATCATAGCATATTCCGGGCTTTTTTTCAACCAAATCTGCCTGACATTGCAGAAAAACGGCTGTCAAATCTCTTTGACATGGCGTATTTTCAGGTATCATCAGCTGAAAATTGAAAGTTTTTCCACAAACAGTCCTGATAATGTTGAAAACCGTCCGGGAGTAAAACACTTCCGGATGGTTTTGTTTATACTTTTGAATTATGTTTAATCGGATACAATACAGGCATAAAATGCAGCGCTCCCGCATAGAGTATACCAAATCTCATGGTTGGAGGATGATATCATGAACAATGAATGGATCATCAGCCGGGAGCGCGTCTGTACGCCGATGCGGCTGAGCGAGCCGGTGCAGGAGCAGAGCATTGAACTGGACTACACGCTGCCTGATTATTTCCCCGATTTCTTCCGCTTGCTGCACTGTTC